>NZ_JBAPRN010000413.1:0-26999 GCF_049281135.1 Mycobacterium sp.
GCGCGGCGCTGGCCGACCCGTCCGGCGGTCACGGGCAATCCCCGCAAGGCATTTCGGGATCGGGCCCCGGCGGCACCGTGTACGCGGTGGTGGTCGCAGCGCCCACCGGCACACTGGCGCTCGATCAGTCCCTGGTCACTCAGTGCCGGCAGTGGAGCATGACCGGGCTGCGCGCCAGCGCGCGTGTCCATCTGGTCGATGCACCCCGCATCGACGGGGCTGAAACCGTGGGCATGGCCGCGGAAATCGCGACATCGGTCGAAGGCGGCAATGAAATCGGTTCGCGGGCAAGCACCTTCAGCGCCTATTTGGGCGACTACTACGCGTTCACCACGCTGATCAGTGACCCTGGCTCGCCGGCTGCCGCGCTGACACCCCAGTTCGCGGCCGACTTGCTGGTGAAAACGGTATCTGCCTTACGTGGCTGAGGGCGGTGCGTTAGATTGGCGCGAATGATGCGGATTGCGGTAGCGATCGGAAGTGTCTGCCTGTTGGCGGCCTGCTCCCACCCCTCTGAGGCGCCGCCCTCAGCCGATATCACGAAGATCGCGCAGGTGAAGTCCGACTTCGGACCGGGCTACAAGGTCAAGGAGACGGCGAAAACCGGCATCGACCCCAAGGTGCTTTCGACACACAAGCTTCCGCCGGGTCTGACCTTCGATCCGCCCGATTGCGCGTCGTTCGTGGTCGGCGAGGACATGCCGGCCGGCCTGCAGGGAAACATGGCTGCGGTGGCCGCCGAGGGGGCTGGCGGCCGCTTCATCACGATGGCCGTGCAGACGTCTCAGCCGGTGCCATTCAAGGAGCCCGGGCACAACTGCAAGAAGGTGGCATTCCAGGGCGGTCGCGTGCGCGGTCTCATCGAGGTCGTCGACGTGCCGCAAATCGACGGAACGCAGACCCTTGGCGTACACCGCGTGCTACAGACTGTGGTACAGGGCAAGCCGCGCAGCGGTGAGCTGTACAACTACTCCGCACATTTCGGCGACTATCAGGTGATCGTCACCGCGAACCCGGTCGTGGTGCAGGGCCAGCCCGCCAACCCCGTCGACACCAAACAGGCCCGCGACCTGCTCGTCAAATCGGTCGCTGCGATCCGCAGCTGAGGTCTACCGGACGTCCCTGGGCCGGAACTGAATACTGATCCGTGCCCCGGTACTTGCCGATGTTTTCGGTACCGAGTGCTCCCAGGTTCGCTGACACGAGCCACCCATCACCAACAGATCGCCGTGCGCCTGCGGCAACCGCAACGACGGGCCGCCCCCGCGGGGCCGCAGCGCGAAGGCGCGGGTGGTGCCGAGGCTGACGATCGCCACCATGGTGTCCTGGGTGCTGCTGCGGCCGATGGTGTCGCCGTGCCACGCCACGCTGTCGGATCCGTCGCGATACCAGCACAGGCCGATGGTGGTGAACGGCTCGCCGAGCTCGCCGGCGTAGATGTCGTTGAGCCGCCGCCGAATCCGGGCCAGCTGTGGATGCGGTGCGTCCTCGACGGTGAGGTCGTGGAAGCTCACCAGGCGGGGCACATCGAGCACCCGGTCATACATCTGGCGGCGTTCGGCCCGCCACGGAATCGTCTCCAGCAGTTCGCCCAACAATTCGTCGGCACCGGTCAGCCATCCTGAGCGGATATCGATCCAGGCTCCGCTGCCCAGCGATCGGCGTTCGTTGCACTCGAACAACGACTCCTGAACCGTGATCGCCACGGCCGCGATTCTATCGCACAATTGTTCGAACTACAGGCGGACCGCTCCTGGTCCTTGCGCGCTGAGCACGTCGTCGGGATTGAACAGCGCGCATGCGCGCAGGCTCAGGCAGCCGCAGCCGATGCACTCGGCGAGGTTGTCGCGCAGCCGCTGCAGATGCATGATCCGATCGTCGAGGTCGGAGCGCCAACCGGCGGACAGCCGCGCCCAGTCGCGACTGTTCGGAACCCGCCCGGCCGGCAGGGTGGCGAGCGCGTCGCGGACGCGGGCCAGCGGAATGCCCAGCCGCTGAGACATTTTGATGAACGCGACCCGCCGCAGGGTGTCGCGGCTGTAGCGGCGCTGGTTTCCCGACGTCCGCCTGCTGGTGATCAGCCCCTGCCGCTCATAGAAATGCAGGGCCGAGATCGCCACGCCGGCCCGACTGGCGAGCTCACCGGGGAGCAACTCCTGGGCGTCCACAACCTGAACCATACTTCAGATAGGCTCCGCGATGACCTGGTCGTCACACGCCGCTAGGTCACCGACACGCCCGGGGTAGGGCACCAAACCATAACGATGAGGCAACCAACCTGTCGTCGCGGCGCGGATCCTGTCACTGTCGTGGGTGTGACTATTGATGTTGACGACGGTATTGCACAAGCCGCCGAGCTGTACACGGACAAACGGCCTTACCGCTGCGCGCGCGGGCACTGGCTGCTGCCGGGACACATGATGGTCAGAGTCGTGCCGTGCGGCTGCAGACGGGGCCGACACACCTCGTGGGAATGCGAATGCGGCGACGTGACCTACGCGCCGGCGCTCAAAGAGTCGTGCACCCTGTCCTAGGCCATTCCTGACGCGAAACAGAAGCTACGGCAGTGGATTACGCCACCCCGCGACCCAGGCTTCTGTCTGGCGGCGACGCCGCATATCCGCGTCGCTCGAGCGCTCGCGAAACCCGATCAATGATGTCGGGCGGACGATCTTCTTTGATCACCCTGATTACGTGCCAACCGAGACGCTCGAGCGTCTCTGCGCGCCTGATGTCCTTGACGTATTGTGCCCGGTCTGCTCGGTGGTGGTCGCCGTCGTATTCAAGAGCGACCATCTGATGCTCCCAGCCCATGTCGAGGTATGCGACGAACTGGCCATCGGTTACTCGAATCTGCGTGGTCGGCGGGGTAAATCCGGCAATGACCAGGACTAGCCTCAACCAGGATTCCTTCGGCGATTCAGCACCGGCGTCCATCATGTCGATCAGCCATCGTGCACCCTTGTTTCCGCGAGCCCCGCGATAGCGAACAACTAGGCTTCTCAAGTCCTGCTTAGTCATTCTTGTCGCGCGCGCGAGCGAGTCGAGGTGAGCGATGGCGGTTGCTCCGGGAAGATGACGTGCGAGATCGAAGCCGGCTCGGGCAGGTGTGGCAACCGTGATGCCGTCAAGCGACGTGACCTCATCCGGCTGAAACCTCTCGTTGCGGACGATGACGCCGGGTGGGTAGTGGTTGTTTCGCCAAAGCATCTCGATCGGCGCAGACTGTTCGACCCACTTGGCGCCGTATAGCGCGGCCGCCGCGCGGCCCGTGATCGTCGCTCGGCGTTCGGACCACAGCCACGCGCCGATGGTCATGATCTTCAGCGATCGGTCTGTAGATTTCGGGATGTAGACACCTGGAAAGATTGGCCGGTAATTCCACCGCAGTTGTCCGCGTGTGAGCACTCCACTGATCAATGCCTCACTCCCAATGAAGGGTGCATTCATGCGCGCGATGATTCCTGGTCATCCCGTGCCGTTACGCCAGCTAGAGGCGACGGTTGTGGATAACCGGACTGCGACAACCGTGGCTTCTGTCTCGACGCCAACTGGCTAACGCCAACTGGGCAGCCAGATCTCCATGTTCCAGGTGTTCTGGGAGATGGGCTGACCGGTGAGCACCGGGAACAGCCACGCGAAGTTCGTCAAAACCAGTGCGACATAACAGGAAACCGCGATGAGCCCGAGCGTTCGACGCTCGGCGCCCTGACCGGGTTTGTAGATAATGTCGCCGAGGATCAACGCAATCGCCATCGCCAAAAACGGCGACATGGTGGCCGCATAGAAGAAGTACATCTGGCGGTCGATGTCGGCGAACCACGGAAGCCAGCCTGCGCAATAGCCGACCAGAACCGCGGCGTAGCGCCAATCACGACGCACCACCATCCGCCAGCAGGCGTAGAAGAGCACCGGCACCGAAATCCACCACATCGCGGGCGTGCCAACCAACATCACCGCTTTGACGCACGATTGCGCGCCGCAGCCGGGAACGTTCTGTTGATCGATCGCATAAAGCACCGGCCGCAGCGACATCGGCCAGGCCCACGGTTTGGATTCCCACGGATGGTAGTTGCCCGCCGAATTCGTCAGACTGGCGTGGAATTCGTAGGCCTTGGCGGTGTAATGCCAGAGCGAGCGGATCGCATCGGGCAGTGGGAAATTCGTCTGCGGCCCGATCGACTGGCCGACCTCGTGTCGGTCGATGGCAGTCTCGGACGCGAACCACGGCGCGTAACTGGCCAGATACACCCCAAACGGAATGAGCAACAGCGCGTAGGCCGTTGGGATCAGATCGCGGCGGATAACTCCCAACCACGGTCGCAGCACCCGGTACTGCCGGCGCGCCGCCACGTCGAACGCCAACGACATCAGCCCGAAGAAGGCCACGAAATACAGCCCCGACCACTTTGTCCCACAAGCCAATCCGAGTAGCACCCCGGCACCGAACCGCCACCACCGGACACCCAGCCGCGGTCCCCACACCGTCTCGGCGACGCGGCCTTCGGTCATCGCGACATGCATGCGCTCGCGCACCCGATCCCGGTCGACGATCAACGCGCCGAACGCAGCGAGCACCAGGAACGCCAGGAAACCGTCGAGCAGCGCGGTGCGTGCCACCACAAAGCTGACGCCGTCGGCGATCAGCAGCATTCCGGCGATCGCGCCGACCAGCGTCGAACGGCTGATGCGACGCACGATCCGGACGACCAGCGCCACCATCAGCACGCCGAGGACCGCGCCGGTGAAACGCCACCCCAGCCCGTTGTAGCCGAAGATGGCCTCGCCGATCGTGATCAGCTCCTTGCCGACCGGCGGATGGACGACGAGGCCGTAACCGGGGTTGTCCTCCACCCCGTGGTTGTGCAGCATCTGCCAGGCCTGTGGCGCGTAGTGCTTCTCGTCGAAAATCGGGGTGCCGGCGTCGGTGGGCGAACCCAGGTTCACCATTCTGGTCACCGCCGCCAGTGCGGTGACGACGCCGGTCACCACCCAGCCCTCGAGCCGGTCGACGGGCCCGAAGTCGGGCGCCGGTTCCAGCGGCCCCGGGCTGATCACCGGTACCGCCACCTCGTCGGCGACGAGTTCATCGGGCGCGGTCAGAGTCATCGGGTCGATCGTAAGCCGTGAGCCATCGCATCCCGGTAAACAGCCTGTTGTGGAGGCCGGCCAGGGTCGGCCGGATTTGGCGTCTAGTTTTACTGGATCTTGACCGCGTGTTGAATCGTCTCACCGACGATCAATCACATGAGTACGCTTCAAGCCGTGGAGCTGGGGGTTTTGGGACCTCTCCAGGTTCGGCGGGACGGCGCGCCGGTCATGATTCCGGGCGCTAAGCCGCGCGCCATCCTCACGATGCTAGGCCTGCACGGCGGTTCGGTCGTGTCGGCCGAAACTCTGATTGAGCTGCTCTGGGGCGATGATCTCCCCCGCACCGCCGCGAAGGCGTTGCAGACCCACATCTCCTTGCTACGTCGCACCTTGGGCGACGGCTTTGTGTTGACGGCGGGAACGGGTTGGACTCTGGCCGAGAGCGGGGTTGATGCCGCGCGTTATAAAGCGGCCGCTCGGCTTGGACGCGATGCCGCTGCCGCCGGCGACACCAGCCAAGCGGTGTCCCGCTTCGAGGAGGCGCTTGCCCTCTGGCGCGGAATTCCTGAACTGCCCGACGGTCGACGGGGAACGTCCGAAAAGACTCGATGGATCGAGGGTCATGCCGCGCTGGTGGAGGACCGGGCCGACGCACTGCTCGTGACGGGCCGGGCCGCGGAGATCGTTGGCGAGCTCGAGGCCGCGGTGGCCGAGGAGCCGCTACGCGAAAGGCGTTGGGGTCAGCTGATGCTCGCGCTCTACCGCGCCGGCCGGCAGGGCGACGCCCTTGGGGCGTACCAACGGGCACGGGCGCTGCTTGCCGACGAGCTGGGGGTCGACCCGGGACCCGATCTTCGCCGACTCGAGGCCGCGATCGTCGGACAGGACACTGCGCTCGAAATCCCCGCTGCACAAGATCTTCCGTCGGTGACGCGCACAGTGACCTTTCTGCTGACCGACATCGAGGGATCGACCGCCGCCTGGGAGGCCGACGCCGATGCCATGGCGGTGGCGCTTGCGCGTCATGACGAGCTCGTTGAACAGGTCGTGACGTCCCGCGGCGGCCGGCTGATCAAAACACGCGGCGAGGGAGATGCCACGTTCTCGGTCTTCGAGCGGGCCTCGGCGGCGGCAGCCGCCGCTATCGAGCTGCAAGACGGAATCTTCCACGAACCGTGGAACCTCCAAGACCCGATGCGAATCCGCGTCGCACTGCATACCGGCGAGGTCGAGCTGCGCGACGGCGACTACTTCGGCCGTGCGGTCAACCGTGCCGCACGCCTGCGGTCGCTGGCGGTAGGCGGCCAGATCCTGTGCTCTGGTGCGATCGCCGAGCTAATCGTTGACTCGCTGCCCGACGACGTCGTGCTCGCCGACCTAGGGATGCGTCAGCTCCGCAACCTGGCCCGCCCGGAGCACGTTTTCGACTTGCGGCTGGAGACCGCCGTACCGCCCCAAAAGCCAGACGACGCGCCGGTCGAGCGCCCCGACCTCCCCGCGGTGCTGACCGGCCCCGGGCCGTTCGTGGGGCGCGGCCGTGAGCTCGAAGGGCTGGTGTCCGGCTGGCAGACCGCGCTTGCGGGCGGTACGCATGCGGTGCTGATTGCCGGCGAACCAGGAGTAGGCAAGACACGTTTGGCCGGCGAGTGGTCGCGGCAGGCCTATCAGTTGGAAGCGATCGTGCTCTACGGCCGCTGCGATGAGGATCTCGGTGCGCCCTACCAGCCTTTCGCGGAGGCGCTGCGTTCCCTCATGCCATGCCTCGGCACCAGCCGGCTCCGCGGGATGCGCGGCGTTGAAGCATTGCTTCCGCTGGTTCCTGGGCTGACCGAAATCCTGCCTGATCTGGCCTCGCCGACCCGCGCGGACCCGGAAACCGAACGTTACGCGCTGTTCGACGCCGTCGTCGCAGTGTTGGAAGTCGTCTCCGCCGGTGCACCCGTCGTGTTGATCCTCGACGACCTGCACTGGGCGGCCAAGCCCACGCTGCTGCTGTTGCGGCATCTGCTGCGCTTCGGCGATCGCGCGCGGGTGCAGATCGTCGGCACCTACCGCAGCACCGACCTCGACCGTTCCCATCCCCTTGCGGCGATGCTCGCCGACCTGCACCGCGGTGCCGGCTCTGGCACCGCCAACCGCATTCACCTCAGCGGCCTCGACGAGGATGACGTGACCGCATATGTGACCGAGGCCGGTTACAACGACGAAGAACTCGCCCGAGCGTTGGCGTCGGTCACCGGGGGCAACCCGTTCTTCCTCATCGAGGCGCTGCGCCATGTGGACGAGAGCGGCGGCGTGTGGGATCCGACCACGTTGCCACAAGGTGTCCGGGAAACCGTGAGCCGCCGCCTTTCCCGGCTTACGGCGGAGACGAATACAGCCCTCGCCGCGGCTGCGGTCGTCGGTAGCCGGTTCGCCCTGGACCTCGTGGAGAAGGTGGTCGAGCAGGACCTGGTTGACGCGTTCGACGAGGCGTCCAAGTCCGGCATCGTCATCGAAGAGCCGGGCGGCCGTTATCGGTTCAACCACGCCATCGTCCGACAATCGCTGCTTGCCGAGCTGCCGTCGGTGCGGCGCCTGCGGCTGCACCAGCGCATCGCCACGACGCTGGAGAATGGGCCCGGCGCCGATGACGAGCTAATCGCTGAACTGGCTCACCATTACTTCGAATGTGCTTGGGCGGGAAATGCGTCCAAGGCTGTCGAGTACTGCCGACGTGCAGCGGACCAGGCGGTAGCTCGCCTCGCCTACGAAGGCGCCGCCGACCTCTACGGCCAGGCCTTGCACGCGCTGGACGAGATTGACGACGAGCTGCCTGACCGCGACGACCAGGTCGCCGAGCTAATGGTGGCACGCTGCGAGGCTCTGCTGGCCGCCGGTGACGTGGCTTCGGCAGCAGGTGCAGTCTCCAAATTGCAAGAAGCGACGGTCAATTCGCCGCGGCTTGCGGCATGGGCTACGTGTTTCGACGGCCAGCTGTCGATGCTGATCCATCCCGAGCGACTAGACGAGGTTGAAACCGCTCTAGGCTTGGCTGCCCAAAAACTAGCCGAATTAGACGATGCCGCAGGCGAAGCCAACGCCCATACTGTTCGGGCTGCGTGCCTCGCCCGCCTCGGCAGAATCGGCGACGGCGAAATCGCACTGGACGACGCCCTCACGGCGGCGCGGCGCGCGCGTGATCACCGCCGGGTCAACGCGGTGCTGGCCGGCGCCCCACTTGCCGCGCTCTGGGGTCCCAACCCAGTCCCGCGTGCGGGCGGACGGTGTCTCGACGTGGTGCGGCTCTTGCGAATAACTACCGACTCGCCTGCGGTTGAAGCGACATCGACGCGGTGCCAGGCGGTGTTGGAGGCCTTCCGGGGACGCGCCGAGGCGGCCCGGCGGATGATCGACTCGGCACGGCGTACAGTCACCGAACTCGGCCTGCGCCATGCCCTCCTGGAAGTTGAGCAGTTTGCCGGCATCGTCGAGCTGATTGCCGCAGAGCCGACTGCCGCAGAGCCGCGTTTCCGTCAGGCCTACAACGGCTTTCGTCGCATGGGCCTCGACGCTGACACCGCCGAGACTGCCGCGCTGTTGGGTCGCACATGTCTCGCGCTCGACCGAGACACCGAAGCCGACGAATTGTGTTTGGAGAGTGAGCGACTCGCGGGCCACGCTTTGAAGGCATCAATCGCTTGGCGGACTCTGCGGGCGCGGCTGCTTTCGCGCCGCCATGAACACGGCGAGGCGAGGCGGATCGCCGAGGCCGCGGTTGCCCTGGCCGAGCGCACCGACGCATTGGTCGATCACGGCGATGCCTGTCTGACGCTGGCAACGGTTTTGGGCGCTGCCGGCAATGCTGCGGGTGCACGCACCGCTGCCGAGCGGGCCGTCGATCTGTATGAGCGGAAAGGGGCTGCGGCACTTGCGGAGAGAGCACGTCGCGTCCTTGGCGAGCCGGATCTCCCGTCGGTCCCTGTACCACCCGAACCACCGCAGGTTGTCGAACTCGACAACGCATGCATACGCGCTGGCAAGCGCCTGGCGGCTGCGATTAATCGCGAAGCCTGGGACGAATTCGAGCAACTATATGCGCCCGAGGTGTTCAGCGAGAGTCACCGTAAGGTCATTGGCTTCACACACGCGGCCGGCGCGATCGTCCAACCGGAAAACTGGGCACATGAAGTCAGCCGCGTTCTAGGAGCGAGCGGCGTGCACCTCACCGCGCACGATATTGCAGTGCGAGGCGAGCGCCTGGCTCTCGCTCGATTGTTGGTGGGCACTGCCGATGCGAGCCCTGGGGCGCCGCAGGATGAATTTCTCCAGATATACGGCATCGACGAACAGGGTCGAATCTTCCTGCAGATATTTTTCGACCTCGAAGACATGGAAGCCGCGATCGGCGAACTCGACGCCGCGCATGCCCGGTTCGAGGACGAGGCACGCTTGCGGGTGCCACGGCTCGAAAACGCGGCCAGCCATTCGGCCGACCGCTACATGGCGCACTTCGCAGCCCGCGACTGGGATGCGGTGGCGAAGGTACTTGCCGACGACCTCCTTGTTGACGATCGCCGGCGGGTGGTGAACGCAGGGATCCGGCACGGTCGGGATGCCGAGATCGCAAGCCTGCAGGCGTATGCCGACGCTGGGATTACCCACATGACGTTCGTCGTCATCGCAGCCCGCGGGCATCGACTCATCCTTGCGCGTGCCTCGGGCGCCGGTGGCGACTCCGGGGAATTCCGCAACGAGCTGCTCGGCGTCGTCGAAATCAACTCTCACAACCAGGTTGCGGCGGTCGTCGTGTTCGACCTCGAAGACTTCGAGGCCGCCATCGCCGAGCTCGACGCGCGCTACCTCGCCGGCGAGGCGGCCGCTTATGCGCACATGTGGTCATGGATCATGGCCGGCCACGCCGCGCTCAACCGGCAGGAGCTGCCGCCGATCACACCGGACTGCGTAAGCATCGACCACCGCCTCGGGACGGCGTTCGCGTCCGGCGAGTTGGTCGAATACCTTCGTGCGGGGTGGGATCTCAAGCAAACCATCCGAAACTACGTCGAGGTTGTGCATCGACTGAGCGACCTCGGAGCGGTCTGGACCGATGTGGGGCAAGGAGTCTCGGACGAGGGCTTCGACGCCGAGTGGCGGACCGTCGACATCATGGCGGTCGAAGGCGACATGGTCAACCGCTGCGAGATTTTCGATGAGGCCGACCTACACATTGCACTCGCGAAATTCGACCAGCTGCGTCGGCCTGCGCCGCGGCTGGAAAATGCGGCAAGTCAAGCGGTCGAGGGCTATTTCGCGCACTTCGCGGCCCGTGACTGGGATGCGTTCGCGAAAGTACTGGCCGACGACATCGTTATCGACGATCGCCGGCGGGCCGTAAACGCGGGCATGCGACACGGTCGAGATGCCGAGATCGCGAACATGCGGGCGGCCGCCGATACCGGATTCACGTACGTGACGTCCGTCGTCATCGCAGCCCGTGGGCAGCGCCTCATCCTCACCCGCGCCTCGGGCCGCGATAACGGGTCCGAGGAGTTCCAGAGCGACGCGCTGGGTGTCGCCGAAATCAACTCTGACAATCAGATCTCGGCGATCGTCGTGTTCGACCTCGACGACTTCGATTCCGCCCTAGCAGAACTCGATGCCCGTTACCTCGCGGGCGAAGCGGCGCCCCACGCCCACACGTGGTCGGTCATCAGTGGTGGCCACGCAGCGCTCAGCCGAAACCAGCTGCCGCCAGTCGCGCCGGACTGCGTGAGCATCGACCACCGTCGGGGCACATCATTCGCGCCCGGCGAGCTGACCGCATATTTCCGCGCGGGCTTCGATCTCGACCAAAACATCCGCTCCTACGTCGAGATTGTGCATCGCCTGAGCGACATCGGAGGGGTCTGTACCCATGCGGCGCATGGGGTCTCGAAGGAGGGCTTCGAGGCTGAATGGCGGGGCGTCGACCTGTTGATGGTCGACGGTGACATGGTCAACCGCTGCGAGGTATTCAGGGAGGCGGACCTGGACGCCGCGATCGCGCGGTTCGATGAACTGCACCCGCCGACACTGCGGCTGGAAAACACCGCAACGCGTGTGCAGGAGCGCGTTTTTTCGTACATTGCGGCCCGCGACTGGGACGCCGTGGCTCAAATAACGGCCGAGAATGTTTCCGTCGACGACCGTCGGCGAGTGGTCAACGCCGGGGTCCTACACGGTCGGGATGCCAATATCGAAAGCACGCGGGCGACCGTCGATGTCGGCTTCACGATGACTGTGGTGGCCGCGCTGGCAACCCGCGGCGAGCATCTCGCCCTCTTCCGAGTTCGCGTGTCAGGCCGTGACTCCGAGACGATTCAAAACGACGCCCTCAACATCGTTGAGATCGACGCCGAAGAGCGAATCGCGGGGAATATCGTGTTCGAACTCGACGATTTCGATGCCGCCTTCGCAGAGCTCGATGCCCGGTACATCGCCGGCGAAGGAGCCACCCACGCGGGCACCTGGTCGCTAATCGCGGGTGCGTTCGTCACACTCAATCGACACGAATTCCCTTCGGCAACAACGGACGTGGTGAATCTCGACCACCGCCGTGGGCCAGCGTTTGCGCCCGGTGAAGGTTTCGAATACATCCGTGCCGGTTGGGACCGCGACCAAACCCTCAATCTCTACATCGAAACGGCGCATCGGGTGAACGAGCGGGGCGCGGTGTTCACCTGGACGGGGTATGGAACCTCACACGAGGGCTTCGACGCAGAGTGGCGGGGCGTCGAAATCATGACGGTCGATGGCGGTCTGCTCAGCCGAGCTGAGGTATTCGACGAGGCAGACCTGAACGCTGCGCTTGCAAAATTCGATCAGCTCAGTCGGCCGACACCGCGGTTGGAAAACGTGGCAAGTCAAACAGTCGAACAATTGCTCGCGCATTTTGCGGTCCGGGACTGGGACGCCATGGCAGAGCTGCTCGCCGACGATACTTATACAGACGATCGACGCTCGGTCGTGAACGCCGGGATCCGACGCGGCCGAGATGCCGAGATGGCGAACTGGCGCGCCACCGGCGACATTTGGAGCAACGTGACGTCGGCCGTGATTGCGACTCGCGGAAACCACATCGCGCTCATGCATTTTGTCTTCTCAAGCCAAGATCAGCCGATAACGGCGTTCAATGCCGCGGCGTGCGCCGTCATCGAGATCTATGACGACAATCGCCTCGCGGCGAGTACCGTGTTCGACGTCGACGACATCGACGCCGCATTCGCCGAACTCGATGCCAGGTACATCGTCGGCGCGGCAGCACCGTATCGGGACGCATGGTCCGTGATCGCTGCCGGCTACGCCGCGCTCAACCGGTACGAGGTCCCACCGTCGGCACCGGACTACGTGAACATCGATCACCGGTTGCGGGCGACGTTCGAGGCGGCTGATCTGCCCGAAAACCTCCGCGCTGCTTGGGATCTCACTCCGGAACTCAAGGGCCATGTCGAGGTTGTGCATCGGCTGAGCGGCCTGGGAGCGGTCGTCACCCATGCCGCGCGTGGAACCACGCAAGACGGCTTAGACGCCGAGTGGCGAGCGATCCACTTTTTGACGCTCGAAGGCGGCATGGTCAACCGCTGTGAAATCTTTTTCGAGGCAGACCTTAACGCCGCGCTCGCGAAGTTCAACCAACTCAGCCATCCGGCATTCCGGTTAAAAAGTGCTGTGGGAGGGCGTCTTTCGGCGCACATCTCCGCCCGCGACTGGGAGGCGTTGGCGCTGGACTTTGCCGACGACTACTGCCTCGATGATCGCCGCCGGGTCGTCAACGCCGGAGTAATGCATGGCCGAGACGCCGGGGTCGAGAACACGCGGGTGGCCGCTGAAGTCGGCTTGTTGGCGAACACCATGTCGACAATCATTGCGAGCCGGGGTGAACGCCTCACTCTCGAGCGTTTTCACGCTTCCGGCCACGACCACGAGTCGATTCAAAATGATGCCCTCAACGTCGTCGAGATCGACGCCGGCGAGCGGATCGCAGCGGTCGTGATGTTTGACCTCGACGACATCGACGCCGCCTTAGGGGAGCTCGATGCTCGCTACCTCGCCGGCGAGGCGGCCCCCCACGCTCACACGTGGTCGGTGATTGCACGGATCTACGCGGGGTTCAACCGGCGCGAACCTCCTGCGACGACGCCGGATTCGGTTTACATCGATCATCGACCACTCCAAAACGTAGGGGCTGTTGATCTGGTCGCAGCTATTCGTTCCATATTGGATGTAGCGTCGGACCTCAACGTGTGCATCGAGGCCGTGCATCGGCTGAGCGAACTCGGAGCAGTTGTCACCCAAACCCTGAAGGGGACTTCGCAAGAGGACCTCGACGCCGAGTGGCGGACGATCGAAATTTTCACGGTCGAAGGCGACCTGCTGAGCCGTTGCGAAGCCTTCGACGAGACAGACCTCGACGCCGCGGTTGCTCGCTTCGAGGAATTGCATCCGCAGCCACCACGGCTGGAAAACGCGGCAAGCCGGGTAGGCGATCGCTTCCTGGCCCACTACGTGGCAAGCGAGTGGGATGCCATGGCGGAGATGTTGGCCGACAACCATTTCACCGATGATCGCCGTCGGGTGGTGGGCGCGGGGGTTCGGCGTGGTCGAGAAGCCCAGATCGCAGACTTCCGGACGCTCGCTGGCTTGTTTGCCAGGACCGTGACGCTCACCACTGTAGCTAGCCGCGGGGAGCGCCTTGTCCTCCGGCGTGCACGCTTCTCGGACAACGCTCATGGACCCGAGGCATTTGTGACCGAGTCGCTCACCATCGGCGAAATCGATGCCGACGAGCGGATTGTCGCGTTCGTCACCTTCGACGTCGACGACATCGACGCTGCCTTCCAAGAACTCGAGGCTCGGTATCTCGCCGCCGAGGCGGCCGTGCACTCGCGCGTGTGGTCGGCAATTGCGGCTGGCTACGCCACACTCAACCGGCACGAGATACCCCCGACGACGCCGGATTGGGTGAATGTCGACCATCGCCGCGGCATCGCTTTTGCATCCGGCGAACTGGCGCCATACATCCGTGCCACCTTTGACGTGGCGCCGGACATCACGATCCGCATCGAGGTTGTGCATCAACTGACGAGTCTCGGCGCGGTCATCTCGTATTCGGGACGCGGGACCTCGCAAGAGGGTTTCGATGCCGTTTGGCGAGAGGCCGCCGTTTTCGTGGTCGATGGCGACCTCGTCAGCCGCTGCGAGATGTACGACGAGGCAGACCTGGACGCGGCGCTGGCAAGGTTCGATGAGCTCGAACGGCCGACGCCTTCATTTGGGAACGCCGCGACCCAAGCCTGGATGCACGTAGCCGACGCGTTCAACCGCCGCGACATGGACGGCCTCCTCGCGCTCGCCAGTGCGGAGAGTCGGTATGAGGACCGGCGAAAAGGCTTGCGCGACGTAGTCCAGGCTCCATCATGGCGGAAGGCGCTCGGTGCCGTGTTCCAGACGGCACCCAGCAGCTGGCGGATGGAGGTCGAGCCCATCGCCGTCAGGGGGGCTCGCTTCTCGCTGACCCGCGAGTGTTATCGCGACGTCGATGATGCCGATCGACCGATCGCCGTTGAGCTCTTGCACGTCGTGGAACTCGACGACGCCGATCTGATGCGCGACATCGTGAGCTTCGATCCCGACGACCTGGACGACGCCGTCGCTGAACTCACGGCCCGATGGATTGCGTCGGGGGAGGTTGCTTATCCGGGGCTCATCGAAGCGGTGGACCGGGTCAACGCGACGATCAACCGCCACGACTGGGACGCGGCCGCAACGTATTTCGACGGTGCCGCTTACGTCAATCACCGACAGGAGGCGCACGCGGTCGACGGCACGATCGCCGACTGGCTGTCATCGATGCAGACGACTGGATCGCTGGTACCCAACTTTCGGGTCGAGCTCTCCGAGATCTTGGCGCGTTGTGCGATAGGCATCGTGGGTCGCATGGCACTGAAGGGCACGTCGACCGATGGCGTCGCTATCGAGATTCCGTTCGTCGTGCTCATCCTTCTCCACGGTGAGCGTGTCACCCGTCTCGAAGCGTTCGCAGAGGACCAACGCGACGTGGCCCTCGCCCGGTTACAGGAACTCAACCAACCGGTCTGATCCACGAGCGGTCAGCCGACCGATCGTAGGCTGTGCCCCATGACCGAGGGTCGACTGTTGCTGGGCGCGACGCCGTTGGGTCAGCCGTCAGATGCATCAGCGCGGCTGATCGCCGCCCTGGCGTCGGCCGACGTGGTGGCTGCCGAGGACACCCGCCGGGTGCGGACGCTGGCCAAGGCGCTCGATGTCCGGATCGGCGGCAACATCGTCAGCTTCTTCGATCACGTCGAAGCGACGCGGGTACCCGAGCTGGTCGAGGCGATCAGCGCGGGCGCCACGGTGCTGGTGGTCAGCGACGCGGGTATGCCGCTGATCAACGACCCCGGCCACCGGCTGGTGGCGGCGTGTGCGGAGGCGGGTCTCTCGGTGCAGTGCCTGCCCGGTCCGTCGGCGGTGACGACCGCGCTGGCGGTGTCGGGGTTGTCGTCGGAGAAGTTCTGCTTCGAGGGGTTCGCACCGCGCAAGCAGGCGGCGCGCAAGAGTTGGCTGGCGTCGCTGGCGACTGAGCAGCGCACGGCGGTGTTCTTCGAATCGCCGCGCCGGCTGGCTGCCTGCCTGGGTGACGCCGTCGATCAGCTTGGCGGGGATCGTCGGGCCGCGGTATGCCGCGAGCTGACCAAGGTGCACGAGGAAGTGGTGCGCGGATCGCTGGACGAGTTGGCCGCGTGGGCCGCCGACGGCGTGCTGGGTGAGATCACCGTCGTGTTGGCCGGTGCGGTGGTGCGTGCCGATCTGCCGACGTTGGTGGCGAAGGCGAGTGTGCTGGTCGACGCCGGGATGGGCGTCAAAGACGCCTGCGCGCAGGTGATTGCGGCTACGCCGGGAGCGGCGTCACGGCGTGAGCTCTACGACGCGGTTCTGCGATCGCGCGGCTGAGGCGACACCCGCTCCGATGATCGGCGCCGCCTTGTGCAGGCACTCCTCCCATTCGGCGTCGACGTCGGAATCGGCGGTGATCCCGCCGCCGGACCCCAGCACCGCGTTGCCCACTGCGTCGAATTCCACTGTGCGGATAGCGACGTTCAGCTCGCAGCCGGCTACCGGTGACGCCAAACCGACTGTGCCGCAATAGACTCCACGGCGCGACTGCTCCCACTGTGAAATCAGTTGGCGTGCGCGGATCTTGGGCGTACCGGTGATCGAGGCCGGCGGGAAGGTGGCGTCGAGCAACGCCGAGGTGGGCAGTTCGATGGGTACTTGCGCCGACACCGTCGACACCAGGTGCCATACCCCCGGCGCGGGCCGCACCACGAGCAACTCGGGCACCGTGACCGATCCGGTGACCGCGACCCGGCCCAGATCGTTGCGCACCAGATCGACGATCATGACGTTCTCGGCGACATCCTTGCTGGATTCCCGCAGCGCCGACGGGGGAGCGTAGAGCGGCAGCGTGCCTTTGATCGGGCTCGAGATCACCAGATCGCCACGGCGACACAAGAACAGCTCCGGCGACAGCGATGCCACCGCTCCCCAGGGTCCGGCCAGGTAGGCCGCCCGCGCGGGTGCGGTGCGGGCGACGCCGTCGATGAAGAAGTCCAACGGCTCGCCGGCGATCGTGCCGGCGAATTGTGTGCACACGCACGCCTGGTAGACCTCGCCGGCGCGGATGGCTTCCAGGCAGGCCAGTACGCCGGCGCGATGTGCGTGACGATCGGCGTCGTCCCAGCCGATTCGGTAAGCCCGTCCGGGCGCGGGAGTCGTGAGGGCTTCGGTCAGCCAGTCGGGCATCGAGGCGCCGGACAGACTTTCGAACCACCACTGCCGGTCGCGGTCGCAGCGCAGCACGCAGTCCGTCCAACCGCCCGCGGCTTCCGGTATCCGGCCGGGCCGGCCGTCGGCACCTGGATCGGGGTAAGCGAGGTAGCCGATCCAGCCGCCGCCGACCGTTGTGCTGTGCGACCCCGGTCGCACGTCGAATGCACCGGCTGCGTCGACGGGCTGCACCGACAGGCTTGGGGCGATCACCGCCGAGGCGCCGAACCACTCGCCGGTCAGTGCGGCCGGTGGCGGCAGGTCCAGCCGGTTCGTGGCGTCGCCGACGGCCCGCAGCACCTCGTGGGGGCTGCCGAGATCGCCAAGCCGGTCGGTTCGCACGCCTCTAGCTTCGCAGAAATCTCAGCCGCGGCTGATTTTGCGTGCGGTGGTGACGGCCGCGAGCTTGTCGGGATTGCGCATAGCGTAGAAATTGCTGATCTTGCCGTCGACGATCTCCACGGTGAAAACGCCCTCCAACTGGTCGCCGGCGTAGAGCAGCACCGCCGGCGCGGCGTTGCAGATGACCATCTCGGCGCGCACATCGGGCAGCTGCATGCCACGGCCAATCAGCCCGACGACCGCTCTGGCGACCTTGTCGGCCCCGACCACCGGACGACGGGCCGCGCTGGCCTTGCCGCCGCTGTCGGCGGTCCACACCACGTCCGGGGCCAGCATCGACATCACCGCCTGGACATCCCCACCGGCGGCCGCGGCCATGAACTCCGTGGCGATCCGCACGTTCTGCTCCGGGTCGGCCGGGGCGAAGCGTTTGCGTCGGGCCTGCACGTGTTCGCGGGCCCGATGCGCGACCTGGCGGACCGTCGCCGCCGATTTGCCTACCGCGGGGGCGATTTCGTCGTAGTCGAAGCCGAACACCTCGCGCAACACGAACACCGCGCGCTCGTCGGGGCCCAGCGTCTCCAGCAGCACCAGCATCGCCATCGAAACCGATTCGGCCAGAAGGACATCGGCCGATGGGTCCTGCTCGTCGAGTAGTAGTGGCTCGGGCAGCCACGGTCCGACATAGTCTTCCCGGCGGCGGGCACCCGCGCGCAGCGCGTTGAGCGCCTGACGGGTGACCAACCGGGCCAGATACGACTTGGTGTCGTGCACCGACGACAGGTCCACTTCGGCCCAACGCAGGTAGCTGTCCTGCAGAACATCGTCGGATTCGGTTGTCGAGCCGAGGATTTCGTAGGCGATGGTGAACAGCAGCGGTCGCAGCAGCATGAACCGTTCGGCGTGGTCGTCGGGGGCGATCACGGTACCGTGACCGCCTCGGAGGCGAGCCGCTGCGCTCGCTTGCCGCCTTTGAGCCAGCGGTACCAACCCGGCTTGGCGGCCTCGCGGCGAATGCCCCACACCGTGCCCTTGCAGATCGCTTCTTTGATCGACGCGGCGACCCGGCCACCGACGATGAGGTTCAGCGGGGTGTCGTCCGGGCGGGCGACCTGGATGGTGCCGTAAGACCGGCCGACACTGATGCACTGCCCGGTGAACGCCTGGTTGATCGCCGCGGCCGGTGTGCCCGCGATCCGGCTGAGCACCGTGTTGGCGGCTTGGGCGCCGAGCGGGATCGCGGCCTGGCAGCTCATCCGCAACGGCTGATCCGACGGCGCAGCCGCGTCACCGGCCGCCACGATGCGGGGATCGTCCACGCTGGTCAGTGTCTCATCGGTGAGCAACCGGCCCAGCGCATCGGTGCGAAGCCCGCTGCGGTCAGCCAGATCCGGCACGCCGAAACCCGCCGTCCAGATGGTCAACGCGCTGCGCAGCACGACGCCGTCATCCAGCATCACCCCGTCGGGGCGGACCTTGTCGACGCTTGCGGTCTCGAGGACCTCCACACCGAGGCGGTGCAGCCACTTGGCCACTGAACGGCGGCCCGGCTGGCTCAGTGACGGACCCAGTGTTCCGCCGCAGACCAGGGTCACTATCCGGCCTTGCTCGGCCAGCTCGGAGGCAGTTTCGATGCCGGTCAACCCGGCGCCGACGACGGTGACGGGCGCGGTGGGATGCAGCTGGTCCAGGGCGCCGCGGAGTCGCTCGGCTTGCTCGAATTCGGCTATCGGGTAGGCGAATTCGACAGCACCGGGTACCGCGGCGGGAACCACACCGGTGCTGCCGACCGCGTAGATCAGGTAGTCGTAGGACAGCACCGTGCCGGACGTCAGCTCGACGGAGCGCTGCGCGGTGTTGATCCGATCGGCGTTGTCGACGACGAGCCGGATGCCGTCGCCGAGCAGGGTTCCGTAGTCGACGGCGGCGGTGCCGCTGCCGGCGACCAACTGATGCAATCGGATTCGCTCGACGAATACCGGCCGCGGATTCACCACGGTGATGTCGAGATCGGCCCGCAGCCGCAGATGGTTGGCGGCCAGCGTGCCGGCGTATCCGCCGCCGATCACGACGATGTGAGTGCGTTGGGCGGTCATGTTGTCTCCTGTCCTCGCGGGTTTGCTGCCCTCAAGACACCGCCGGGGCCGCTGTTGTGACAGCGTTGGAGCCGTTGTGACCAGGCTCACGTCGTTGCGACGAGTCCGGCGATCAGGGTGTCGACCCGCGCGGCGTGATGGTCCGGGCGTAGCCGGCCGCCGCGATCGAGGGTGATCAGGCCGTGCAGCGATGCCCACACCACTTCGGCCAGCGTGTCGGGATCCCGGGTACCCGCGACCAGGTCCACCGCCGCGCGCAGTTCGGCGAACGCCGCATTGAGCTCCGCCGGCGTGTCCTCGGCGGCGAATGGCAGCGTCGTCGTCCGGATGAACATCGCGTCGAACAACGCCGGGTTGTCGCGGGCAAAACCGATGAACGCGTGGGCGACTCGGGCCAGCGCGTCCCGGTCGTCGGCCGCGCCGCCGCGCGCTGCGGACAGCGCGTCGCCGAGTTCGGCGAATCCCTGGACCGCGACCGACGCGACGATGTCCTCCATACCGGAGAAGTGTTTGTAGAGCACGGGTTGGCTGTATTCGATCTCGGTGGACAGCCGGCGCGTGGTCACGGCGTCCCAGCCTTCCTGTTCGGCCAGCGTGCGTGCCGTGGCAGTGATGAGCCGGCGTCGGGCGGCTCGTTCGCGTGCCCGGCGATCCTCGATGGTCATGCAGATATTCTAGCGATGATACGAAATCTAGCGCTGCTATTGACACACCTCGCGATGAAGGGTTAGCGTCGCTAACACCTACCAGTGACGAGGAGCGCGCCATGGTCGCCAAGTTGTTCGCCTTGGTCGCGGTGCTGGGTACCGGGGTGGTCTATGGGACGGACGTGTTCTGCGCGATGGTGCAACGGCCTGCGCTGGCCCGCATCGACGACCGGGCCCTGCTCGCGGTGATGGGCAACATCCATCGCTACGGCGACCGGCGCATGCCGGTGCCCGGAGTGCTCGGGCTAGTCGCCGCGGCGATCAGCGCGGTGTTCGCCGCCTCGGCGGGCCGCTGGACGCAAGCCGTCGCGGCCGGCGTGGCGATCGGACTGCTCGTCGTGTGGCTGCTGATCTACCTGCGAGTGAGCGCGCCGATCAACCGCCGGCTCACTGCGGCGGTCGATCAGTCCGACCCGGCGATCAATGCCCGCGAACTGCAACATAATTGGGACAGGGTGATCACGACCAGAGCCGTCCTGCAAGGCATGGCGGTCACGGCATTATGCACAGCGCTGCTGACCTGAAACTCGAAAGGATCAACACCATGGCCATAAGCACGAACCTCGGGCGCCTGCTGATGCGCGGGGCGCCGATCTTCAACGCGCCGGTCGCGGCCCTCGCGGCCTCTCCGCGCTTCGGCGCGCTACTGCGACGCAGCATCACGACGATCACCTACACCGGGCGGCGTTCGGGACGCACGATCAGCATCCCGGTGGCCTACCGCCGCCGCAGCGACGAGATCGACATCGTCCCGAACATGCCCGACGCCAAGACGTGGTGGCGCAACTTCCTCGGCGACGGCGCTCCGATGTCGTTGACACTCGACGGAATCGAGCAGTCCGGCCATGCCGTCGCGCATCGCGACGAGAACGGGCGCGTGACCGTCCGGGTGCATCTCGCGGGTGCTCAGTCGACCTGATAACGCGGAAAGACCCCGGTGGGCGCCGGTAGCGCCGTGTGGGGCTCGAGCCGCGCACCGATCGCGGCGAAGCTGCGTTGCTCCTGCGACTGGCCGAGCAGATCGAGCAGCTTGCTTGCCGAGTCGGGCATCACCGGTTGAATCAGCAGCGCCGCAATGCGTACCGCCTCACACGTTGTGTAGAGCACGGTGGCGAAGCGAACCTGGTCCGCCTCCGTCTCGCTCTTGCGCAACACCCAGGGCTGCTGGGCCGAGAAGTATCTGTTGGCCGCGCCGAGCATCAACCAAATCGCTTCCAGAGCCAGATGCATTGCCTGGCTGTCGAACTCGGCACGAACCCGCTCGAGCAGACCGTCGGCGATGGTGAGCAGCTCGGTGTCCTCGGCGGTGAACTCGCCGGGCGTGGGGACTACCCCGTCGAGATTCTTGGCCACCATCGACAGCGACCGCTGGGCGAGGTTGCCGAGCTCATTGGCCAGATCCGTGTTGATCCGGGTGATGATTGCGTCTTCGCTGTAGCTGCCATCCTGGCCGAACGGGACCTCGCGCAGCAGGAAATAACGCACCTGATCCAGCCCGAACGTGTCGATCAGGGTGTTCGGGTCGACGATGTTGCCCACCGACTTGCTCATCTTCTCGCCGCGGTTCAACAGAAAGCCGTGTGCGAAAACTCTTCGCGGCAAATCGATTCCGGCGGACATCAGAAACGCCGGCCAGTAGACGGTGTGGAACCGGATGATGTCCTTGCCGATCATGTGCAGGTCGGCCGGCCAATAGCGCTGGAACAACTCGGATTCGGTATCCGGGTAGCCGACCCCGGTCAGGTAGTTGGTCAGCGCGTCGACCCAAACGTACATGACGTGGTCGGGATGATCGGGGACCTTCACGCCCCAGTCGAACGAGGTGCGCGAGATGGACAGATCCCGCAGACCACCGGAGACGAAACTGACCACCTCGTTGCGCCGCACCTCGGGCGCGATGAAGTCCGGGTTGGCCTCGTAATGCGCCAGCAGCTTTTCGGCGTACGACGAGAGCCGGAAGAAGTAGGTCTGCTCCTCGGTCCAGGTCACCGGCGTGCCGGTTTCGACGGCGATCCGGATCCCGTCGACGACCGCGGTTTCCGACTCGACGAAAAACCGTTCGTCGCGCACCGAATACCAGCCGGAGTAGCTGTCCAGGTAGATGTCTCCGGCAGCCTCCATCCGCCGCCAGATGTCTTTGGACGCCTCATGGTGGTCGGCGTCGGTGGTCCTGATGAACCGGTCGAAGGAGATGTTCAGCTTCTGCTGCAAGCGCTGGAAGACGTCGGAGTTGCGCCGGGCCAGCTCGGCGGTCGGAATACCTTCGGCCGCAGCGGTTTCGACCATCTTGAGACCGTGCTCGTCGGTGCCGGTGAGAAACCGGACGTCGAAGCCGTCCAGCCGCTTGAACCGGGCGATCGCGTCGGTGGCGATGTACTCGTAGGCATGACCGACGTGCGGATCGCCGTTTGGGTATGTGATCGCGGTGGTGACGTAGTACGGGTTCATCACCCCTCACCCTATTTGCCGGGCACCTTATTGTGTGCGCGTGAGGTCCAAACGTCAGCCGCCACCGGCGCCGCAACCGTTGAGCCCGCTGATCGACGCGCACACCCACCTCGACGCCTGCGGCGCGAACGATGCCGACGACGTGCACGCCATCGTCGATCGCGCGGCGACGGTCGGTGTGACCGCGGTGGTCACCATCGCCGACGACCTGGCGTCGGCACGCTGGGCGACCCAGGCCGCCGAGTGGGATCCACGTGTCTTCGCCGCGGTGGCACTGCACCCCACCCGCGCTGACGCGCTGACCGACGCGGCCCGCGCCGAGATCGAGCGGTTGGCGGACCACCCGCGGGTGGTGGCGATCGGCGAGACGGGCATGGATCTGTACTGGCCCGGCAAGCTCGAGGGCTGCGCCGACCCGGCAGTGCAGCGGGAGGCCTTCGCGTGGCATATCGACCTGGCCAAGCGGACCGGCAAACCGCTGATGATTCACAACCGCGAGGCCGACGCCGAGGTGCTGGACGTGCTGCGTGCCGAGGGCGCGCCGGACACCGTGATCTTCCACTGCTTCTCGTCGGGGGAGGCGTTGGCCCGCGCCTGCGTCGACGCCGGCTGGCTGGTCAGCCTGTCCGGAACGGTCAGCTTCCGCAATGCGCGTGAGCTGCGCGACGCCGTCCCGCTGGTACCGGCGACTCAACTGCTGGTGGAGACCGACGCGCCGTTTCTGACTCCGCACCCGTACCGGGGCGCCCCGAACGAGCCGTATTGCCTGCCCTACACGGTGCGGGCGCTGTCGGAGCTGATCGATCGGCCCGCCGAGGAGCTGGCCGAGATCACCACTGCCAACGCGCGCAGGGTCTACGGATCGGCGGTGGGGGTTAATAGTCGGTGAAGGCGACCGCTCCGAGTTGCCTTAGGCAGGGAATATCGTTACCGTCTTGTGATCGAACGATGGGGGCCCTAGTGGCCCCTTTTCCTTTGTTACACCAGTTGTTTTTGAGGTCGGGATAAACGCGCGTTGAATGTAATCACAAAACTCCATCAGGCTCCCTCATCGGCTCTGCGGCTTCTCGTTGCGGGCTTTCTGCTGGTCCTGGCATTCGCCGGTGCCTTCGCCGTCGCCGACTACAAGACGGTGACGCTGAGCGTCGATGGCACCGCAATGACCGTGGCGACGATGAAGTCGCGGGTGATCGACATCATCAAGGAGAACGGGTTCACCGTCAGCGAAAGGGACGACCTGTACCCGGCCGCCGGTGAGCGGGTCCACAGCGACGCCAACATCGTCCTGCGGCGCAGCCGACCACTGGAGATCTCGCTGGACGGCCAGAACAGCAAGCAGGTGTGGACGACGGCCTCCACGGTCGACGAGGCCCTGGCGCAGCTGTCGATGACGGACACGGCGCCGGCCGCGGCGTCGCGGGGCAGCCGTGTCCCGCTGGCCGGGATGGCACTGCCGGTGGTCAGCGCCAAGACGGTCGAGCTCGACGACGCCGGCGTGGTCCGCACCGTGCACCTGGCCGCTGCCCGGGTCGGCGATCTGCTGGCCGGCGTCAACGCGCCGTTGGAACAGAGCGACCAGGTCAGCCCCGGCGCGGCAGCACCGGTGATCGACGGCATGCACATCCAGGTGACCCGCTACCGGATCGCGAAGATCACCGCGCGAGTGCCGCTGATTCCGGCCCGGCGCCGGATCGAGGATCCGCAGATGAACATCAGCAAAGAGATCGTCGAGGACCCCGGCACCCCGGGCACCCAGGACGTGACCTTCTCGGTGTCCACGGTCAACGGCATCGAGACCGGTCGCCTGCCGGTGGCCAGCCACGTCATCGCCCCAGCCCGCCAGGCGGTCGTGCGGGTCGGCACCAAACCCGGCACCGAAGTTCCGGCCGTCGCCAACGGCGAGATCTGGGACGCGATCTCGCGTTGCGAGGCCGGCGGTAACTGGGCGATCAACACCGGTAACGGCTACTACGGCGGTGTGCAGTTCGACCAGAACACCTGGGAGCGCAACGGCGGCCTGCGGTTCGCCCCGCGTGCCGACCTGGCGTCGCGCGAAGAGCAGATCGCCGTCGCCCAGGTGACGCAGTCCCGTCAGGGCTGGGGCGCGTGGCCGGTGTGCAGCGGACGAGCGGGTGCACGCTGACCATCCGGTTGCTTGGGCGGACCGAAATCCGACGGTTGGCCAAGGAACTCGAATTCCGGCCGCGTAAATCGTTGGGGCAGAACTTCGTTCATGACGCAAACACGGTGCGCCGGATCGTGTCGGCATCCGGAGTCAACCGCAACGACCACGTCCTGGAAGTCGGGCCCGGCCTCGGGTCGCTGACGCTGGCCCTGCTGGACCGCGGATGCACGGTGAGCGCTGTCGAGATCGACCCGGTGCTGGCCGGTCGGCTGCCGCAGACCGTGTCCGAGCATTCGCACAGCGAGAGTCAGCGGCTGACCGTGATCAACCGCGACGTGTTGTCCATCGGCCCCGGCGATCTGGCTTCCGAGCCGACCGCGGTAGTGGCGAATCTGCCATACAACGTCGCGGTTCCCGCGCTGCTGCACCTGCTTGCCGAATTCCCTTCGCTGCGAACGGTGATGGTGATGGTGCAGGCCGAGGTCGCCGAACGACTCGCCGCCGAACCGGGCGGCAAGGAGTACGGGGTGCCCAGCGTCAAAGTGCGTTTCCACGGGCAGGTCCGCCGTCACGGCATGGTGTCGCCGACCGTCTTCTGGCCGATCCCGCGGGTGTACTCCGGGCTGGTGCGCATCGACCGGCACACCAGCCCGCCCTGGCCGACCGATGCGACGTTTCGGCAGAACGTGTTCAAGCTCGTCGACACCGCATTCGCTCAGCGCCGCAAGACATCGCGCAATGCGTTCATCGAATGGGCGGGTTCGGGCAACGAATCGGCCAGCCGGTTGCTCGCCGCGAGCATCGACCCCGCCCGTCGGGGCGAGACGCTGACCGTCGACGAATTCGTCCGGCTTTATCAGCGCTCGGGCGACGTCGGCGACGCCGGCCCACGCGGTCGCAGCGTTTCTCGCCGGCACGCCTCTGCGAGCTGACCGGCCACGGGCGGGACGCCCGTCGGGATAGTCTCGTTCGGTGCCGATCGACGGGAGCACCGCAGCTCAATGGGTGCCCACTGGGTCGGTGACGGTCCGCACGCCCGGGAAGATCAATCTTTATCTGGCCGTCGGAGACCTGCTGGAGAGCGGTTATCACGAGCTGACGACGGTATTTCACGCGGTTTCGCTCGTCGACGAGATCACCATCCGCAACGCCGATGTGCTTTCGCTCGAGATCACCGGAGAGGGCGCCGACCAGTTGCCCCTCGACGAACGCAACCTGGCCTGGCAGGCCGCCGAGCTGATGGCCGACCATGTCGGCCGCGCGCCCGACGTGTCGATCCTGATCGACAAGTCCATCCCGGTGGCCGGCGGAATGGGCGGCGGCAGCGCTGACGCCGCGGCTGTTCTCGTAGCGCTCAACTCATTGTGGGAACTCGGCGTGCCACGCCGCGACCTGCACGCGCTGGCCGCGCAGCTCGGCAGCGACGTGCCGTTCGCATTGCACGGCGGTACCGCGCTGGGCACTGGCCGCGGCGAAGAGCTCGCTACGGTCCTGGCCCGCAACACTTTTCACTGGGTGCTGGCGTTCGCCGAGGGGGGGTTGTCCACCCGCACGGTGTTCAGCGAGCTGGATCGGTTGCGCGACGTCGGCACGCCGCCGCGCCTCGATGAAGCCGGCCCGGTGCTGGCCGCTCTGGCCGCCGGTAACCCGGAGCAGCTGGCCCCGCTGTTGGGCAACGAACTGCAGGCTTCCGCGCTGAGCCTGAATTCGGCGTTGCGACTGGTGTTGCGTGCCGGCGTCGAGGCCGGCGCGCTCGCCGGCATCGTGTCCGGATCGGGACCGACATGCGCGTTTCTGTGCCGGTCAGCGCCCTCGGCGGTGGACGTCGGCACCGAGTTGTCGGGGGCTGGCGTCTGCCGCACGGTGCGGGTGGCGAGCGGCCCGGTGCATGGCGCCCGGGTGGTGCCTTCGCCTGTCACCGACGTGTGATTTCGCCGCACAGTTTGGCAGTTCTTTAAGAGGAGTTTAAGATATCCGACGGTGATGATTACCGGTCAAGCAACGAGCCTGGTTCTTACGTCCGTCGTCCCTGCCGGCGGGCGGGTCTCGACTCACGTGGCAACGTTGCGTGCGGATATGGCGTCGCCACCGATTCGAGATGAAATCGCTGCCCAATTGTGGGCGCGCGGCTATCCCAATGTGTGCTTGAGCAGTAGCAACATTAGATGCTGGGCGATGGCGCCGGAGCCGAGGAGGCAATCGTGAGCAGGTTTACCGAGAACATGTTCCGCAACGCTCACCAGAGCACGCGGGGCATGGTTACCGGGGAGCCGCACGAGCCGGTCCGGCACACCTGGCTCGAGGTGCACGAGCGTGCCC
>NZ_JBAPRN010000414.1:0-4157 GCF_049281135.1 Mycobacterium sp.
GGCCTGGACGGTGCCCATCACCGGCAAGGTCACCCCGCCGTTCGGCGAGGATCCCTCGACCGCGCTCAACGACCGCAGCTCGTCGTCGGCCTGATCTTCGCCCCGATCTTCGGACGGATCGCCCTGCCCGACCCCGAGCACGTCGACACTGCGAACCGCGTAGCCGTCGATAGCGGCTTGGTCGAATCCGGGCAGCGGGTGCTCGGTGACCACTTCTTCGGCACACAACAGGCCTTGCGCTTCGGCGATCGCGACTCGCACCGGTCGCGGCGCCACTGCGGCGGCCGTCACCCGGGCTTGTTGCTCCTCCACCGAACGCACAGCGCGCCTTTCTGCCGTCACCCGCATCAACCCCAGGCCGACACTGGCCGGGCCGGAAAGTGACGACCAACCGCTAGCGTTCGGCCAGGCCCAAGCGAGTCACCAGCCACCGGCGCAGTTCTGGTCCGTAGTCGTCACGGTCCAAGGCAAAGTCAACCGCAGCCTTCAGGTAGCCGCCGGGATTTCCCAAGTCGTGTCGGGAGCCGCGGTGAACGACGACGTGCACCGGGTGCCCTTCTTTGATCAGCAACGCGATCGCGTCGGTGAGCTGCATTTCGCCGCCGACGCCCCGCTGAATGCGTTGCAGCGCGCCGAAGATGGCGCGGTCGAGGACGTAACGGCCGGCCGCCGCGTACAGCGACGGCGCATCCGCCTGGTTCGGCTTTTCCACCATGCCGTTGACCTTCAGCACGTCCGTGTGGGCTCCGGGCACCGGCTCGACGTCGAAAACGCCGTAGGCGCTTATCTCTTCGGGCGTCACCTCGATCGCGCACAACACTGTGCCGCCGAACTCCGCGCGCACCTTCGACATCGTCTCCAGCACGCCGGTCGGCAGCACCAGGTCGTCGGGCAGCAACACCGCGACCGCATCATCGTCGGCCCCCAGCACCGGCTCCACGCAGCTGATCGCGTGTCCGAGGCCGAGCGGCTCGGCCTGCACCACAGACTCGACTTTGATCAGCGCCGGCGCGCGACGGACCTTGGCCAGCATGGCCTCCTTGCCCCGCGCCTCGAGCGTGCCTTCGAGCACCAGGTCCTCGACGAAGTGCGCGACAACGCTGTCCTTGCCTTCGGAGGTGACGATGACCAGCCGTTCGGCGCCGGCCTCGGCGGCTTCGGCCGCCACCAGCTCGATGCCGGGTGTGTCGACCACAGGCAGCAGTTCCTTGGGCACGGTCTTGGTCGCGGGGAGAAAACGGGTGCCCAAACCGGCCGCGGGCACGATCGCCGTGCGGGGAACCGAATCCTGTAAGCGAGACATCGTTGAAACCATATCGTTGACCTTGTGCCGACCGTGGGCAAGGCCGCATTGCGAGAACGACTGCTAGCAGGCCGTCGTTCGGTTTCCGACGACGCCCACACGCAGGAGGCCCGATCGTTGGCTGCCCATGTCGGTGCCCTGACGATCAACGGCGGCCGCACGGTGTGCGCCTACGTCCCGGTCGGGGCCGAGCCGGGATCCATCGAGATGCTAGATGTGCTGCTGCGGCAAGCGGACCGGGTGCTGCTTCCCGTCACGCGCACCTCCGGCGACGGCTCCGCAATGGCACTGCTGTGGGGTGAATACCGGCCGGGGCAGCTGGTGACGGCGCGATTCGGCCTGCTCGAACCGGCGGGGCCGTGGCTGCCGGCGACGGCCGTGGCCGATGCGAGCGTCCTGTTTGTTCCGGCGCTGGCCGTCGACCGCACCGGGGCCCGGCTGGGCCGGGGCCGCGGTTTCTACGACCGCACGCTCGTGCTCCGGAATCCCGACGCGCGCTTGATCGCCGTGGTCCGCGACGACGAGCTGCTCGACGAGGTGCCACACGAGCCGCACGACGTGCCGATGACGCATGCCCTGACCCCCGGGCAAGGCCTGATCGAGCTGACCGGTTAGCAGTCCCGCAACACGTCGCGCATCGCGTCTTTCTCTTTGCCCGACACCCACAGCTGATAGTCGGTCTTCACCTCGACCTGGCGGGCGACGAAGGCACACCGGAACCCGGTATTCGGCGGCAACCACGACGCGGCGTCACGAAAAGCCTTGTCAAAGTTGACCTGACCGGCCACGGCCAACAAATTGCGCGGGTCGTTGGCGAAATCACGGCGGCGCTGGTCGTCCCACAAGCGTGCGCCTTTGTACCAGGCGTCGGCGAGCGCCACCACATGGTCGATCTGCACGGTCGAGGACGTGTCGGGTCCGCGGACGAAGGCGATGGTCGCCCCGGTGTACGGGTCGTGCAGCACACCGCTCTGCGCGAAGCAGGTGCCGGGCCGCACCTGCAGATCGGCCAGGTCGCGGCGCAAGATGTCGTCGCGGGTGTTGCAGCCGTTGTGGCCGAACTCGACGTTGACGTCGTCGCTCCACGGCTCACCGAATCGGAACCGCTGGAAGTCGCTGACCCGGTCCCAGCCGTGGACGGGCAGCGCCTCCATCTGATGGCGTGCCGTGTCATAGCTCGGCGTCGCCGTCGGCGACGGTCCGGGCTCGGATTGCCCTGCCTCATCGCGCAGGTAGAGCCAGCCGACACCCACCGCAACAGCGATCACAATCGCAAGCGCCAAGCCATCCCGGTACCGGCTGTAGGTTCTCACGCGTCGTGTCATATCGCACTTTCTTGACCTGCGATGACATTAAGCGTCGAAGCGGGGGTGAATAGCGCGACATCCACTTTTCAGTTATTGCGGCACCGCAGAACCTAAGCGGTTGCTTTTGCAAAGAGCGCCTTAGTTTGCTCGAGTCGGTGTTGGGTGCGGGCCAGCTTTCCGGACTTCATCTGCTTGCGCCAGGCCGGGAACTTGTCGCCGTACTGCTGATGCTCGGCCCCGGCGGCCTCGTAGACGACATAGCCGCCCTTGAGAATGCTGAATGGAGCTTTGAGCTTGCTCAGCTTGTCGTACTGCGCGGTCGCGTGATCAGACAGCGGATCGAACCACGCAGGCGTCACGAAGTTGGAAACTGACACGCCGTTGACGACATAGGTCGGTGCCTCGACTGGGTCGCAGACCTCGAAGCTGTAGGCCTTACCATGACCGTCGTTCGCCCACAGGTTGCAGTTGGGATCGATATACATCTCGAGCACTTCGTGAGACAGCACGCTGGAGACACTCCAATCCCCCGTCGTCGCCTTGCCGCCATTGTCGAGTTCCGGCTTGGCTGCGACCACACCCCACAACTTCCCGCCCGGGTCCTCGGTGTGGTAGCCGAGCACGCCTGTGGGTTGATCTTTGATCGTGTCGACCACAGCGATGCCGTGCGCCGTGACGGGCACGTTTTTGGGGTCGGTGTAGAAAATCACCGCCGCGGGAGCCCTGTCCCACAGCGGGGCAACATCTAATCGGACCTGGGCTGCGATGGCCTGGGTCATGGTGGCGACGTCTTGGTCTGACACCAACGTCGACTGGTTGACGATTGCGATCAACATATCTGCTCCCGATTGTTGAGTGCCCGACCGTGTCGAAGGGCTAAAGAAAGTGTCTGGCGCGGCCGGGGAAATCGCTTCAGTAGCGCACTACGCATATCTTTGAGATGCGGCCGCGCCAAGCGGGAATGACACGTGCCAGATGGCGGTTCTAGCACTTGAGACGGTAGAGTGCTAAGTGTTTAGACCATCACGGAGGTTTGTGTGCCGACTTACAGCTATGCCTGCACCGATTGCGACAATCGGTTCGATGCGGTCCAGGCATTCAGTGATGATGCGCTGACCACGTGCGAGAACTGCTCGGGTCGGCTGCGCAAACTGTTCGGCTCCGTCGGGGTGGTGTTCAAGGGCAGCGGCTTCTACCGCAACGACAGCCGCGAATCGACCAAGAGCTCGAGTAACGGCTCGGCCAAGTCGAGTTCGTCGTCGAGCTCCGAGGGCTCCGGTTCCAGCGACACGTCCAGCTCGTCGGAGAAGTCGAGCAGCTCCTCGAGCTCCTCGAGCGAGAAGTCTGACTCGTCGTCCTCGTCGAAGTCGGCCGCGACCACCTCCAGCTAGCCGGTTATCCACAGGCGGCCGTTCAGCGGCCGCACGTAGTGTGCTGCCACGCCTATTGTCGGCGGGTGGGAGATTCCCCGAGATCACTGAATCCGTCTCTGCCGGACCGGATTTCGCAGTGGCTGCGCCCAGACTGGTCGCGCACCGTCTTGGCCC
>NZ_JBAPRN010000415.1:0-1664 GCF_049281135.1 Mycobacterium sp.
AATGATAAGAGGCCCGATTTCTTCGGGCGCGAGAATTCCTGGTGAATTGACTGTAGTTATTCCGGTCATGTTGATCCCCCAACGGGTAACTGGCGAAGCGCCGGCCGGAAGGAGAAAAAAGAAATAATCCCAAAGCGGGCCGACACCTTTGCACACAATGGTTTCAAGGTGTTCACCGCACCGGCCCGCTGGACTAATGCGTTGACCCCGCTGGGATCAGATCTCTAGAATACCGTTTCCCCCGGCTACTGCCTATAGGCCGAGGTGCCGTTCGTCGCTCTCCGTTGAATCTGGGGCCCTTCTAGGTGGGTGGCCTGGTCTCGCCACGGGCGGCGTCCTGCAGGAACCCGGCCCAGCCTCGGCTGGTTTCCGGCTGCACGTTGTCGGCGTCCAAGACGTTGCGGGGCCGGCCGCCGATGATGCCCTTGCTGTTGACCAGGCCGGCCGGCGTGCTGTAGGCGGGCGCGCGCCAGTGCGGATGGGACTCGAGTAGCTCGTCGGCGCGGGCGTTCAACTTGTCGGTGGACAACAGCCCGGTGTCGTCGCGCAGATCCTCCAGCTTGGTCTCCAGCCACATGTCCCGCGGATCGTTGAGCTTGCCGCGGAGGTGCGTTTCGGCGGTGGTCCGTTCTAAAGCCTCGATGCGGGCGTTGGATTCGGCCAACGTGCGGATCAGCTCGGCGTTGGATTCCTCGGATTCACGCAGCCTGGTCCGGTAGCGCATAGCTTCAGCGGATCGCAGCTGCTCCTCGGTCGGTTCGGCGGCATCTTGAACGTGTTCTTCAGTCATGTCTTAACCCTCCCCATGGAGTAGCGACTGCGGGCCCGGGTTGCACCGCGGATCAGTCATCATGACGTGACCCCGGAAGCTACCCGGCGGTGGCGCCGGCATCGGGGCGTCGCCCTCGGGACCTGTCCCGTCATCCGGAAAGCCTGGCATCTGCATGCTGTAATCCGGCGCCGGCAGCGTCACGTTGTACGGGCCTTCCGCATCGTCGTCAATCGTCGAATCGTTCGTGGACCAGCTACCTAGGTCGGAGTCGAGCTGACCGTGGACGACTGCTTCACTCTCCGGGTAATCCGGCCGCTGCATCCGCGACCGCATGCCGGGGTCACCCAGCTCGTCGACGACCGGCCAGTCGGTGCCGCCGTCGCTGGTGATGGACGCCTGGATCAGCGGCGAGTTCGGGTCGTAATTACTTTTCGCCATTTTCGTTGTCTCCGTTCTCAGTTGGATTTTCTTTCGCGGCGAACGAGTCGATCACCACGCCAAACTCGTTCACCCGCTGCTGGTTCACACGGTTGTGTTCGTCGCGCAGACCGTAGGCGTTGCACAGCCGCTCCAGCGCGTCATAGGTGAAGTGGTGAGCCCGCCCGCATGCCTTGGCCTCGGCCATCACTGCGCCGATACCCTCCTGATCGCCGACGGCGTAATGCTTCACAGCCGCCAGCACCCGGCGCGAATCACCAGCCCGCTTGGCTGGGCTCATGTCGTTGTCAAACTGCATGGTGTTCATTCTCCCTCTGTTTGTTGCTCGAATTCAGCCCCCAGATCAGCCGCAGTACGCGACGACAGTGGCTATCCCACGAGCGTCCCGGTGTAACAATCGTGTTCCGATTCACCCGAAAAGCTTGACTCGAAAGTCCTTCCCTACAAGTATTTC
>NZ_JBAPRN010000416.1:0-6570 GCF_049281135.1 Mycobacterium sp.
CCCTTGAGTAGGCGTTCGGAGAAATCCTCACGACCGCGCTCGGCCGGTTGCACCGCAGTTGTCATCGATGACATCCCCTTCGTCGGCGTCATGTCCAGACGGTAGGGAGCTCGCGGGAAGATGTCAATACCATCGGTACCGGGTACTTGCGGTTCTAGCTGCTGACCTGGCTGTAATCAGGCACTTCGTCGGCGTCCGGTAGTAGGTTCACCCGCATGGGAGCATTCGTCATACGCGCCGCGGTAACCGGATTCGCACTGTGGGTGGTCGCCCACCTCGTCCATGGGCTCAGCTTCGTCGGCGGCGACACCCGCCTGCAGCGGGCCGGCATCATCTTCGTGGTGGCGGTGATCTTCGGTCTGGTCAACGCCTTCATCAAACCCGTCGTGCAAATCCTGTCGATCCCGCTCTACATCCTCACGCTGGGCCTGTTCCACATCGTCGTCAACGCGCTCATGCTGTGGATCACCGCGTGGATCACCGAGCACACCACTCATTGGGGCTTGGCCATCGACCACTTCTGGTGGACCGCGATCTGGGCCGCGGTCGTCTTGTCGATCGTCGGCTGGGTGCTGTCACTGGTGGTCCGCACCGCGCGGCACTGACCGGCACACTGGATACATGCCCGAACTGCCCGAAGTCGAAGCACTGGCCGACCACCTGCGTCGGCACGCCGTCGGCAAGACCATAGGGCGTATCGACGTCGCCGCGCTGTCGGTGCTCAAGACCTTCGACCCGCCGATCAACGCACTGCACGGAGAAACCGTCACCGGCGCCGACCGCTGGGGCAAATACCTGGGCATGCGCGCCGGCGAGCTGATTCTGATCACCCACCTGTCGCGGGCCGGCTGGCTGCGTTGGTCGGACAAGCTGTCCGCCGCGCCGCTGAAGCCGGGCAAAGGCCCGATCGCCTTGCGCGTTCACCTCGGCAGGCCCGGCGAGGGGCCGGGTTTCGACCTCACCGAGGCGGGCACCCAGAAGCGGCTGGCGGTGTGGCTCGTCGACGACCCGGACAAGGTCCCCGGTATCGCCACGCTGGGGCCCGACGCGCTGCAGCTGTCCGCCGACGACCTGGCCGGGCTGCTGGCCGGAAACACCGGGCGGATCAAGTCCGTCATCACCGACCAGAAAGTCATCGCCGGCATCGGCAACGCCTACAGCGACGAGATCCTGCATGTCGCCAAGCTGTCGCCGTTCGCCACCGCCGGGAAACTCAACGAGGGGCAACTCGCCGCGTTGCACTTCGCGATGGAGTCGGTGTTGTCTGACGCCGTTGCGAGATCGGTGGGCCAGCAAGCCGCAACCCTCAAGGGTGAGAAGCGATCCGGCATGCGGGTGCACGCCCGCACCGGCTTGCCGTGCCCGGTATGCGGCGACACGATTCGCGAAGTGTCGTTCGCCGACAAGTCGTTTCAGTACTGCCCGTCCTGCCAGACCGGTGGCAAGGTGCTGGCAGACCGGCGGATGTCGCGTTTGCTGAAGTAGTTATGCTGCGCCTATGACTCGGCAGAAGATTCTCATCACCGGTGCGAGTTCCGGCCTGGGCGCCGGAATGGCCCGCGTATTTGCCGGCAAGGGGCGGGACCTGGCGCTGTGTGCCCGCCGCACCGACCGGCTCGACGAGCTCAAGGCCGAACTCGGGCAACGGTATCCGGATGTCAAAATCGCAGTCGCGGCGCTAGACGTCAACGACCACGACCAGGTGCCCAAGGTGTTCGCGGAACTTTCCGACGCACTCGGCGGCATCGACCGGGTGGTCGTCAACGCCGGTATCGGCAAGGGCGCGCGGCTGGGATCGGGCAAGCTGTGGGCCAACAAGGCGACCATCGAAACCAATCTTGTTGCGGCCCTGGTCCAAATCGAAACAGCGCTGGAGATGTTCAAGGACCAGGGGTCCGGGCATCTGGTGCTGATCTCGTCGGTGCTCGGGGCGAAGGGTGTACCCGGCGTAAAGGCGGCCTACGCGGCCAGCAAAGCCGGCCTGAGTTCCCTGGGCGAATCGTTGCGCGCCGAATACGCCAAGGGCCCGATCAAGGTATCGGTGATCGAACCGGGCTATATCGAGTCTGAGATTACGGCCAAAAGCGAGAGCACAATGTTCATGGTGGACAACGAAACTGGCGTCAAGTCGCTGGTCGCTGCCATTGAGCGCGAGCCGGGTCGAGCCGCCGTGCCGTGGTGGCCGTGGGGCCCGATGGTGCAACTACTGCGCGTGATGCCGCTGTCGCTGGCCAAACGGTTCGCCTAGCGATTCGGCGCGTTCCTAGTCCGCGCGACCTCTCTCCGCGCGATACCGGCGGACCAGAGCGTCGGTGGAACTGTCAGATTGCTTTGCCGGAGAAGCGTCTTCGGTGATCACCGGCAGCAGCGCCTTGGCCTGCGTCTTGCCCAGCTCCACGCCCCACTGGTCGAACGAGTCGATACCCCAGATCACACCCTCGGTGAAGACCTGATGCTCGTAGAGCGCGATCAGCTGGCCCACTACCGACGGGGTGAGCCGGGTGGCCAGGATGGACGTGGTGGGCCGGTTACCCGGCATCACCTTGTGCGGTACCACGTCGGCGGCGGTGCCCTCGGCGGCGATCTCGTCGGCCGTCTTGCCGAACGCCAGCACCTGCGTCTGGGCGAAGAAGTTGCTCATCAGCAGGTCATGCATGCTGCCCGTACCGTCCATGGTGGGCAGGTCGTCGGTGGGTTGACTGAAGCCGATGAAATCGGCCGGCACCAGCCGGGTGCCTTGGTGCAGGAGTTGGTAGAACGCGTGCTGGCCGTTCGTTCCCGGCTCGCCCCAGAAGATTTCACCGGTGTCGGTGGTGACCGGGGTGCCGTCGGCACGGGTCGACTTGCCGTTGGACTCCATCGTCAGCTGCTGCAGATACGCGGCGAAGCGCGCCATGTCGTTGGAATACGGCAACACCGCGCGCGCCTGCGCGTCGAAGAAATCGGAGTACCACAGCCCGATCAGACCGAGCAGCACCGGCGCGTTGGACTCCAGCGGCGCGGTCTTGAAGTGCTCGTCGACCAGGTGGAATCCGGATAGGAAGTCCGCGAACGCTTCTCGCCCGATCGCGGCCATCACCGAGAGTCCGATCGCGGAGTCGACCGAATACCGTCCGCCGACCCAGTCCCAGAATCCGAACATATTGTCGGTGTCGATGCCGAACTCGTCGACCAGCTTCTCGTTGGTCGAGACGGCGACGAAATGCTTTGCGACCGCTTCTTGCCCGAGCGCATCGGTCAGCCAGCGCCTCGCGGCGGTGGCGTTCGTCAGTGTCTCCAGCGTCGTAAAGGTCTTGGATGCGACGATGAAAAGCGTTGTGGCCGGGTCTAAGTCGGCCAACTTCGCGATCAGGTCGGCGGGATCGACATTGGACACGAATCGCGCCGAGATGCCGGCGTCGGCGTAATGCCGCAGGGCCTGATAGACCATCACCGGTCCGAGGTCCGAGCCCCCGATTCCGATGTTGACGACGGTGCTGATCCGTTTACCGGTGGCACCGGTCCACTCGCCGCTGCGCAGCCGGTCGGTGAAATCGCCCATTGCATCGAGCACCGAGTGGACGTCCTCGACGACGTTCTGCCCGTCCACGATCAGCTTGGCGTCGCGCGGAAGTCGCAATGCGGTGTGCAGCACCGCGCGATTCTCCGAGATGTTGATGTGTACCCCGGAGAACATCTCGTCGCGACGCTGCTCGAGCTCTGCGGCTCGAGCCAGGTCGGTCAGCAGCTTGCACGTTTCCCGGTTGATGCGGTGTTTGCTGTAGTCGATGTAGAGGTCGCCGACGGTGATGTTGAATTCGCGGCCGCGGTCTGGGTCCTCGGCGAAGAATTCACGCAGGTGGGTGCCTACGATCTGGTCGTGGTGCGTGCCCAGCGCCTTCCATGCCGAGGTCGCTGAGATGTCGGGAATCCGTTCAACCGCAGTCATGCCTCGACCCTAGTCAGGTTGACCGGGCGGCGGCACCGTAGCCGCTGAAGGCACAGTGAACGGGCGGCGAACCGGCCGGATCAGTGCCCGAGCCGGCCGCGACCCAGCCTGAGCAGCAGCATGGCCAGGTCCTTGCCATCGGGCCCGAGTTCGCTGTAGCGCTCGATGACTTTCATTTCGCGGCTGTGCACCAACCGCGTGCCGCCGGAAGCCATCCGGGCTTTGCCGATCGCCTGGGACACCTCGGCGCGACGCTTGACCGCGGCCAGGATCTCGGCATCGAGCCGGTCGATCTCCAGCCGCAGCTCATCGATATCAGTGGGTTGTTCTATTTCGATGGTCATCTCAGACTCCGAATTCTCGTTGTGTGGAGGTGGCAGCGGTTTCATCCGATTTCGGGCCTCACACAAGAGACGAGCCCCGGATCCGGATGCGGACCGCGGGGCTCTGGGAAGCAGCTAAACCACGGGCACCGCTGGCCGGTACCCGTAGAAAAATCGACGCTGCATGTTGAGCACGAAATGAGTGTGCCACTTGGAGGCGTTCCAGCGCAAAGGTGTCGCCGAACGGCGGTAAGTTGGGGCGGACATGACTGTGCAGCACGTGACCGAATCTGAAGGCGATCAACTTCTCGACGGTTTGAACCCCCCACAACGTCAGGCGGTTCTGCACGAGGGCTCGCCGCTGCTGATCGTCGCGGGCGCGGGCTCGGGTAAGACCGCCGTGTTGACCCGGCGTATCGCCTATCTGCTGGCCGCGCGCGACGTCGGGCCCGGCCAGGTGCTGGCGATCACCTTCACCAACAAGGCCGCCGCGGAGATGCGCGAACGCGTCGTGGCGCTGGTCGGCCCGCGGGCGCGATCGATGTGGGTGTCAACCTTTCACTCGACCTGCGTGCGGATTCTGCGCAACCAGGCGTCGCTGATCGATGGCCTCAACTCCAACTTCTCCATCTACGACGCCGACGATTCCCGACGTCTGCTGCAGATGATCGCCAAGGACATGGGCCTGGACGTCAAGCGGTATTCGCCACGGCTGCTGGCCAACGCCATCTCGAACCTGAAGAACGAGCTGATCGACCCGCAGCAGGCGATGGCGAACCTGTCCGACGACGCCGACGATTTGGCGCGCACGGTGGCCGCCGTCTTCTCCGAATACCAGCACCGGCTGCGGCTGGCCAACGCCCTCGATTTTGACGACCTGATCGGCGAGACGGTCGCGGTGCTGCAGGCCTTCCCGCAGATCGCCCAGCATTACCGCCGGCGCTTCCGGCACATCTTGGTCGACGAGTATCAGGACACCAACCACGCGCAGTACGTCCTGGTCCGCGAGCTGGTCGGCCGCGACACCGAGGACGGTGTGACACCCGGCGAGTTGTGCGTGGTCGGCGACGCCGACCAGTCGATCTACGCGTTCCGCGGGGCCACCATCCGCAACATCGAAGACTTCGAGCGCGACTACCCCGACGCCAAGACGATCCTGCTCGAGCAGAATTACCGCTCCACGCAGAACATCCTGACCGCGGCCAACTCGGTGATCTCCCGCAATGCCGGACGCCGCGACAAGCGGCTGTGGACCGACGCCGGCGAGGGCGAGCTGATCGTCGGCTACGTCGCCGACAACGAGCATGACGAGGCGAGGTTCGTCGCCGAAGAAATCGACGGGCTGGCCGCCAACAACGACATCACCTACAACGATGTGGCCGTCTTCTACCGCACCAACAACTCGTCGCGGTCGTTGGAAGAGGTGTTCATCCGCGCCGGCATTCCCTACAAAGTGGTTGGGGGAGTGCGGTTTTACGAGCGCCGGGAGATTCGCGACATCGTCGCCTACCTGCGCGTGCTGGACAACCCCGGCGACGCGGTCAGTTTGCGGCGGATCCTCAACACGCCGCGGCGCGGCATCGGCGATCGGGCCGAGGCATGCGTGGCGGTGTACGCCGAGAACACCGGATCCAGTTTCGCCGACGCGCTGCAAGCCGCCGCCGAGGGCAAGGTGCCGCTGCTGAATACCCGGTCGGCCAAGGCGATTGCCGGTTTCGTGGAGATGCTCGACGAACTGAGGGGCCGGCTCGACGCGTCGGAGGGCGACCTCGGTGAGCTGGTCGAGGCGGTGCTGGAGCGCACCGGATACCGGGCGGAGTTAGAGTCGTCGTCCGACCCGCAAGACCTGGCCCGGCTGGACAACCTCAACGAACTCGTCAGCGTCGCACACGAATTCGCCACCGACCTGGCCAACGCCGAAGCTCTCGGAACCGATCTCGACGACGAGGACGTGCCGGACACCGGTGTGCTGGCCCAGTTCTTGGAGCGGGTGTCTTTGGTCGCCGACACCGATGAAATCCCGGAGCACACCGCCGGCCTGGTGACGCTGATGACGTTGCACACCGCCAAGGGACTGGAATTCCCGGTCGTGTTCGTCACCGGATGGGAAGACGGAATGTTCCCGCACATGCGGGCTTTGGGCGACGCCGGCGAGCTGTCCGAGGAACGTCGACTGGCCTACGTGGGGATCACCCGGGCGCGGCAGCGCCTCTACGTCAGCCGCGCGAAGGTTCGATCGTCGTGGGGACAGCCGATGCTCAACCCGGAATCGCGGTTTCTGCGCGAGATCCCGCAGGAGCTTATCGACTGGCGTCGTAC
>NZ_JBAPRN010000417.1:0-3121 GCF_049281135.1 Mycobacterium sp.
CCCTTGAGGTCGATCTACCCGACCAGTTGCTGACGCTGGCGCTGACCCATCGCAGCTATGCCTACGAACACGGCGGCCTGCCCACCAACGAACGCTTGGAATTTCTGGGCGACGCCGTGCTGGGTCTGACCGTGACCGACGAACTGTTCCACCGGCACCCCGGGTGCCCGGAGAGTGATTTGGCGAAAATGCGTGCAGGCGTGGTTAATACGCAGGCGCTGGCCGACGTGGCGCGTTCGCTCACCGACGACGGGCTCGGCGCGCACCTGCTGCTGGGGCGCGGCGAGCTGAAATCTGGCGGCACCGACAAATCCAGCATCCTCGCGGACAGCCTGGAGTCGCTGCTCGGCGCGATCTATCTGCACCACGGCATCGAAGCCGCCCGGAAGGTGATTCTGCGTTTGTTCAGTGAATTGCTAGATGCCGGTGGCCTGTTGGATTGGAAGACCAGCCTGCAGGAATTGGCCGCGGCCCGTGGCCTCGGCGTGGTGTCCTATCAGGTCACCTCGACCGGTCCCGATCATCAGCGAGAATTCACCGCGGTGGTGGTCGTGAGGGAGACCAGCTATGGGTCCGGAATCGGTCGGACCAAGAAAGAAGCCGAGCAGAAGGCCGCCGAAATGGCGTGCCAGGCATTGAACCAGCTCGATGCCGCGGTACCCGGGGAAACCGCCGGCTAGATGCCCGAGCTACCCGAGGTCGAGGTGGTGCGGCGCGGATTGCAGGCCCACGTTGTGGGCAAGACCATCACCGCCGTGCGAGTGCACCACCCCCGCGCCGTCCGCCGCCACGAGGCCGGCCCCGCCGACCTGACCGCGCGGATGCTGGACGCCCGGATCACCGGCAGCGACCGACGCGGCAAGTATCTGTGGCTCACCCTGGACGGGCCGAGCGGCGCCGACCAAGCACTCGTCGTGCACCTCGGCATGAGCGGACAGATGCTGCTCGGAGACGTCCCCAACGCTGGTCATCTGCGCATCGCCGCGCTCCTCGACGACGGCACCACGCTGAGCTTCGTCGACCAGCGGACGTTCGGTGGCTGGCTGTTGGCCGACCTGGTCACCGTCGACGGCAGCGTGGTTCCGGTGCCTGTCGCGCACCTCGCACGCGATCCGCTGGACCCGCGCTTCGACATCGATGCGGTGGTGAAGGTGTTGCGGCGCAAGCACTCTGAGATCAAACGCCAGCTGCTCGACCAGACCGTGCTGTCGGGAATCGGCAATATCTATGCCGACGAGGCGCTGTGGCGGGCGAAGGTCAACGGCGCACGGCTGGCCGAGGCGCTGACCCGCAAGCAGCTGACCACGGTGCTTGAGGCCGCCGCCGAGGTGATGCGCGACGCGCTGGCGCAGGGTGGCACGTCGTTCGACTCCCTGTACGTCAACGTCAACGGACAGTCCGGCTACTTCGACCGATCGCTGAATGTCTATGGCCGCGAAGGCAAGCCGTGCAGGCGCTGCGGCGCGGTCATCCGGCGGGAGAAATTCATGAACCGCTCGTCGTTCTATTGCCCCCGCGATCAGCCGCGGCCGCGGGGGTAAGCGCGCCGAGTGCGCGTCGGATCTCCCGCGAACTGGCGGGGCCGCCGGCTCTGCCAGTCAGCTGACCATCTCCAATCAGGGGAGAAGCGCTACCGGGTCGAACCCCGTTACGCCCGCGCCGCCGGCATTGAAGACGAAATCGAATAACAACTGGTCGACCGCTACTGCTTGAAAAAGTTGAGAAGAGTCGCCCACTGCCGCTGCCGACCCTCGTGTCGCGACTTTGCCCGCCGCTGCCCAGCAAGCTGACAGTCGTTTAGCTAGATTTAAGATAGATCCAAGATCACAATTGCATAACGGTGAGATCTCGATTAAGACGCAACAGCCCAACCACCTTTCAAGAGGCTGGGATAAGCCTGAGGATTGGATAAGCATTCCGATTTTCGGATAAGTGGTCGGGTTAAGAGACCACTTCGCATCGTTGAGGAGCCGCTATGAGTCGCAACCGCGACCCCCGGACCAATGGCTGGCGTCATTGGGTCGGCCTGGGCGCCGCCGCCGGCGGCATGCTCGTCGCCGCGTTGAGCCAGCTTGCCATGGCACCCAGCGCGCACGCCGATCCGTTCACCGATCTCGTTAGTAACGTCGAAGGCACTTTCGGTCTCGCTGAGACCCAGTTCAGCGCAGGTGCGGGGGATTTTTCCAGCAGTGACATACCCGATGGTCTGTCCAATTACCTCGCCGGTACCGATACCTTTCTGTTCGGTCCCGGTTACGACGTCCTGGTTGACGGATACGCCGCACTCACAGGCGGCACGCAAGCGGGTTCTTACTACTTTCCCGCCGACACTCCTCCGGCAGACTTTGCGGACGCCGAAACCGCAATCCAGGGATATACGAACGGTGCCGAGACCTACTTCACCGAGGCTGCGGGCCTGCTCTCCAGTGACCCCGTCCAAGGTTTGGTTGACCTCGCCAATGGGTCAGGCTTATTGGTGGGTGAGGTTCCGGACGAATTCATCCTCGGTCTGGGCGCTGCCTTGGGCTTCTGACAGCTAGCTTTTCGGACCTTCATCCTCGCTGATCGACCGAGCCAGTCGAAGGTGTCGCGGCCCACCGGACACCGGGTGCCAAATTGCCAGGAGTGCTTCGATACCAACTGTTTTGGCGTGGGGGGCCGCCACGCCAGTTCAGGTAGCCGCTGAGGGTGAGCGCGGTCAGGTTGTCTAAGCGCACCACAGGCCGAGGAAGGTATGGCGGCGCTCGTTTCTGCTTGCCGATTCGTGGACGCCGGGGTGGCCTGCGGCGTAGGAATCGGCGCCGCTGCCGGCGGGATGCCTTTCGCCGCGCTGGCCCGGCTCGCCGTGGGTCCTGCTGCGCGCTCACCGGCTACACGGGCCCGGGCTACTTTTTCGACTACCCGGAGCATGCTGCTCCGACAACCCTGGCGGCGACGGGCACCGATGTCACCAGCGCCCTCAGCACCGCCGCGTCGGATGTCACGACCGCCGGTAACGACTTCGGCAGTAGCGACGTGCTCGACGGTGCACTGAGTGCCTTCGCCGGCATCGGATACTTGGCCGAGGCTCCCGCGATTGAGCTCATCGGACTGGTCGATACAACTTTGGGCAGCCTCTGAC
>NZ_JBAPRN010000418.1:0-22226 GCF_049281135.1 Mycobacterium sp.
ATCTGGGACCAGATGACCCGCGCTCAGCGCATCGAGCTGTCCCGGCAGGAGCTGGTCAACACGCTGTCGGCCGGCATCTGGTTCGAGAACATCTTGAATCAGGCGCTGCTGCGCAAGATCATGCACACCGACCCCACCAGTCGGTCCACCCATTACGCGCTGACTGAACTGGGCGACGAGACCCGGCACATGGTGATGTTCGGCAAGGCCATCGAGCGGGTCGGCGCACGGCCGGTGCGCCCCCGGCTCCACCACCGGATGATCATCAACACGCTGCCGTTCTTCTTTCGCGGATCGGTGCTCTGGGTGGCCGCGCTGATCGGCGAGGAGATCTTCGACTCGCTGCAGCGGCAGATGATGGATGACCCCGAACTCCAGCCAATCATTCAGCGGCTCATGCGGATTCACGTCACCGAAGAGGCCCGTCATATCCAGTTCGCACGGGACGGCCTTCGCAAGCGATCACCGAATATGCGCCGGCCGGAGCGATGGTTCGTCGGCAACGTCAACGGACTGGGTGGCTGGTTCTTCCGCTACCTGTTCACCAACCAAGTCCAATACGCGCGGGCGGGCCTGAACGCGCGGGAGGCCCGCAGGATCGCGCGCAACAGCGCGCACCACCACGAAGTCCAAGTGGCTGGGTTCGCGCCGCTCGCCGCGTTCTTGTCCGAGGTCGGGTTGATGGGCCCGCTCGCGCGTCGCGGCTGGGCGCGCACCAAATTCCTGTGACCGAACGCGTCCACGGCGTCGTCCTCGTCGGTGACGGCAACGCTGCCACCGAGCTGCTGGCGGCTGGCATCAACGACTTCGTGATCTTCGATCGCGAGGTGACCCGCGCGGTGTTCGACGACGCCACCGATACCTGGACGCTGACCGCCGACGACGGCGAATCCTGTCGCGGCCGCATCGTGGTCACTTGCGAGTCGCCGTTCGTACCGTGGATACCGGATCTGCTCGGCCGCAGGGACTTTCGCGGGCCCGCCATCCACGCTTCGATGCCCGAGACCGATTTCGACCCGGCCGGCCGGCGCATTGCCGTGATCGGGTCCGATGCCAGGGCCGGTGAACTGATTGACCTGACGGCCCGTTCGGCAGCGACGGTCACGGTCTTCCCGCTTGCCCCGCGCCGCGGCGTCCCGCGGTTGCGTCGCACCGCGCGTTTCACCCGTCGCCGGCGCATTCAGGTGATCACGTCGCCGATCGACGAAGTTACCTCCGTCGGTATCCGCACCGCCGACGGCGTGCACCACGATGCCGACGTCATCGTCTACGGCACCGGCTTTGCCGTGCGCGCCGGACTCTCGCAGGACACCCTGGTCGGCGCCCGCGGCGTGACCATCCACCAGGCCTGGGTCGACGGCGCCGAGCCCTACCTGGGGGTTGCGCTGCACGGGTTTCCGAACTACTTCATGGTCAGCGGGCCCGACCTCGGGGCGGCGATGCGCTACGTCCTCGAATGCCTGCAGCTGATGGGACGGCACAGCCGCATCGAAGTGCGGCGCAGCGCGCAACGCGTGTTCGACGAGCGGGTCCACCTGCGCCAACCCTCCCGCAGCCTGGACGTCTCGGCGTTCGACATCTCGTCGTTCGGCGGTGCAGACGAGGAGATGTACGAAGGACCGGCAACCCTGACCACCGGCGATACCTGCGCGCAGGTGCGGGTGGCGCTGGCCGGTCATGTCGAACCCATCGACGGTCAATACCACTGGCAGGGAACGGTTTTCGATCGTTTGCCGACGGAGCTGGTGCGTGCCCGAATCATGACCCTGACGGTCGGCGAACACAGCGCGCCGGCGCGCATCACCGAAGAAACACCGCAGGGCACCCACTCGATCGCCGGAGTGGGCGCGCCGCCGTTTCCGCTGCAGACCTTTCAGCTCAGCTAGCCGACGCATCATCGATTCGACACTGCGCAGTCCGCGCGGTCCTAGTATTTGGTCGGTATTGAAAGCCACCCGACGACAGGAGACGGCGTGCGGTTCAGCTACGCGGAGGCGATGACGGACCCGACGTTCTACATTCCGCTGGCCAAAGCCGCGGAAGCCGCTGGCTACGCCAGCATGACGATTGCCGACAGCGTCGCCTACCCGTTCGAGTCGGATTCGAAATATCCGTACACCCCCGACGGCAACCGTGAGTTCCTGGACGGCAAGGCGTTCATCGAGACATTCGTGCTGACCGCCGCCCTGGGTGCCGTCACGTCGACGCTGCGATTCAACTTCTTCGTCCTCAAGCTGCCGATCCGCCCGCCGGCTTTGGTGGCCAAGCAGGCCGGCTCGCTGGCGGCACTGATCGGCAACCGGGTCGGACTCGGGGTCGGCACCAGTCCGTGGCCCGAGGACTACGAGCTGATGGGTGTCCCATTCGCCAAGCGCGGCAAGCGGATTGACGAGTGCATCGAGATCATCCGCGGCCTGACCACCGGCGATTACTTCGAATTCCACGGCGAGTTTTACGACATACCCAAGACGAAGATGACTCCCGCTCCAACACAACCGATTCCGATCTTGATCGGCGGCCACGCCGACGCGGCGCTGCGTCGCGCGGCCCGTGCCGACGGCTGGATGCACGGCGGGGGCGATCCCGAAGAACTCGACCGCCTCATCGGGCGGCTCAAGCAACTTCGCGAGGAGGAAGGCAAGACCGGACCGTTCGAGATCCACGTGATCTCGGCGGACGGCTTCACCCTCGACGGCATCAAGCGTCTGGAAGACAAAGGCGTCACCGACGCCATCGTGGGGTTCCGGGTTCCTTACATCATGGGAACCGACACCGAGCCGCTGGACACCAAGATCCGCAACCTGGAGAGGTTCGCCGAGAAAGTGATCGCGAAAGCCTAACGCCTACAGCGAATCCCACACCGGTGCGCGCTTCTCCTGATGCGCCTTTGCGGCCTCCAGCGGGTTGTTGGTGAACCCGGTCAGAATCTGGGTGCGGTTCTCGATCTCGATGGCGTGCCGCAGGCTTGGCGCGTCCAGCGCGGTGTTGAGCCCGATCTTGGTCTGCCATACGCCGAAGGCGTTGTTCTCGACGATCGAGCGGGCCATCTTGAGCGCCGCGGTCAGCAACTCGTCAGGCGGCACTACCTCATGCACCAGCTTGATCCGGTAGGCCTCGTCTGCGTCGATGATGCGTCCAGTCAACATCAACTCCCGCGCCACCCCGGCGCCGACGATCTTCGGCAACAGATAGCTGGTGCCCATGTCCATCGACGAGAAACCTGCCTTGATGAACACCGAACCGAATCGGGCTTGCTCCGAAGCGATCCGGATGTCGGAATGCAGCGCGAACGCCAGCCCACCACCGACCGCGACGCCGTTGACCGCGGCAATCACCGGTATCGGTAACTCGTAGAGCCGGGTGTAGAGATTGGCCAGCCGAACCTGCGCATCGTAGTTGATCTTGAACGCCGGAGTGTGTGGCGCGTTGTTCGTCCAGGCCTGCCCGGTACCGCTCAGATCCGCACCAGCGCAAAACCCGCGCCCCGCGCCGGTCAGGATCGCGGCGCGGAATTCGCCACTGCTCAGCGCGTCCAACGCGTTGTCCATCTCATTGATCAACGACCCGTCGATGGCATTGAGCCGATCGGGCCGATTCAACGTGACGGCGGCGATGTTGTCTTCGAGCGTTTCGAACTCCACGGCACTCATATGCCAACCGTAAGGGAACCCTCAGCGTCAGCACCTAGCGTTGTGGAAAACGCGGAGTCGGAGGAGTGTGCATGGCGAGAACTGACCGCGACACCTGGGATTTGGCGAGCAGTGTCGGCGCCACCGCCACCATGGTGGCGGCAGCCCGCGCCGCGGCCACTCGGCGGCCCAACCCGGTGATCAACGACCCATTTGCCGAGCCGCTTGTCCGCGCGGTCGGGCTGAACTTCTTCAGCAAAGTTGCTTCGGGTGAACTTGAATTCGTCGACGTCGACGACGGCGCCGGGTTCCCTCGGATGGTCGACACATTCGCTGCCCGGGCCCGCTTCTTCGACGACTACTTCGTCGACGCCACTGCCGCAGGAGTACGCCAGGTGGTGATCGTGGCGTCCGGACTCGACGCGCGCGCGTATCGGCTTTCCTGGCCGGCCGGAACCACGATCTATGAGATCGATCAGCCCGGGGTCATCGATTTCAAGACCACCACGCTGTCCGGACTCGGCGCGGCGGCGGGAGCCGAGCACCATCCGGTCGGCATCGACCTTCGCGAGGATTGGCCGGTGGCTCTGCGGGATGCGGGCTTCGACGCCGGCCAACCGACGGCGTGGCTGGCCGAAGGCGTGTTGCTCGGATTCCTGCCGCAGGAGGCCGAGGTGCGATTGCTCGACAGCATCATTGCGCTCAGCGCCGCGGGCAGCAGATTCGCCGGAGATTACGGATCGGTGCGCGGCCAGACCGGCAAACAAGAACGGCAAGCCCGGATCATGACCGAGCGCTGGCACGAACACGGCTTGGACCTGCACATACCCGACCTGACCTATCCAGGCGAGCACACCGACGTCGCTGCGTACCTCCAGCAGCACGGCTGGGACACCGTCAGGTCGGAACTCGGCGACCTGTTCACCTCGGCGGGGCTGGCGCCTTTGGGTGACGAGTCGCAAGGAAGCGCGCCTGCGTCGATCGGATTCGTGCGGGCAACGCGGCGCACAGCGAATTGAGGTCGCAGCTTCATCAGCTCAACAAACCAGTTTCAGCGTGGGCGACGTGGGAATCCTGACGCCATTAGAACGTCGCTTGATGGAGGTGCGCGGTGCCAAACTCGTCGATCAAGAACGAGAAGATGTACGAAGACTTGCGCAAGGAAGGCAACTCGAAGGAAAAGGCCGCGCGGATCTCCAATGCCGCAGCGGCCCGCGGCAAGAAAGCGGTCGGCCGCAAGGGCGGAGAGGCCGGCTCCTACGACGACTGGTCGGTCGCTGACCTGAAAAAGCGGGCCAAAGAGCTCGGCGTGACCGGCTACTCAGGGCTCACCAAAGACAAGTTGGTTGCCAAGCTGCGCAATCACTGATTGACGGCCAGCCGACTACCCGTGTTTGGCCAGCCACTCGGCCTGCATGGCCAGCAACCCCATCACGGGCAATTGCGGCGTGTCCGAGTCGAGTTCGCGATAGCGGGTGTAGACGTTGATGACGGCGCGTTCAGCATCCAGCCAGCTCGCGTACTCACCGAGATCGAGGGTGTCGGCCGCCTCCACAAATGACAGACCTTGGCGGTACGCGGCTTCGGCTTGCTCGACAATGTGGACGAGATACCCACGCACGGCGCGTATTCCGTCCGCGTCGGTGATCGGGCCGTGGCCAGGCACCACCGTCGGCGCATCCAGCGCAATCATCGCGTCGCAGGCCGCGACCCAATTGGCGATCGGACCCGCCCAGACGATCGGGGTGCAACCGATGAACAGCAGATCCCCGGCGAACAGCACCCCGGCGTCGGGCACGTGCACCACCGAGTCCGCGGCGGTATGCGCCGGCCCCAGATTCAGCAGCTCCACAGTCCGGCCGCCAACCTCGACCGTGAGCCGGTCATCGAACGTCTGGTCGGCGTTACGCAGTGTGATGCCGCCGAAATCAAACGGCCCGAACCGTTCTCGCAGGTATGGGGTAGCGACTGGCCCCAGGTCGGCGGTCTGCGCCATCACCAGCATCTCGGGTGCCATCCCGTGCTCGATCTCCTCGGCGGTGCCCGTGGCGGCGATCACCCGCACCGAGGTATCCAGCAATTGGTTGCCATGTGTGTGGTCGCCGTTGGAATGGGTGATCAGCGCGTCGGTGATCGGCGCCCGGTCGGTGATGGGCGCCATCGCGGCCAGCATCTCTCGGGTCAACGGCAGGTCGAACAGCGTGTCCACCAACAACGACGCCCCATTACCGGCGACCAGGCCCGCGTTGCTCCAGCCGAAGCCGCCGTCCGGCAGCATCCAGGCCCACACTCGGTCGCCGACCTCATGCAATCCACGGGTGTAGGGAATCTTCGCCGGTGCCGGATTCACCCGCGTGGCCGCAGGCGCGGCATCGGGATTGGGCCGGGCCGGTAGTGGTTGCGGCGCAGGGGTTTCCCGCACCGTCTGGCGCGTCTGGCCGAGGCCCTCCACACGCAACGTGACGACGTCGCCGTCGTGCAGCCAGCCGCGAAAAGACTCCGGCGCCGTCGGGTCGAGGTGTTCGACCAGCGTGCAGGTCGGCACCGTTCCGGAGCCGAAAACATCGCCCGGATTGAGCATGACGCCGCGCGAGGCATAGGAGATGATCTCGGCGAAGCTCCAATCCATCTGCGCGGTGGATCCCGAACCGATCACCTGGTCGTTGACCAGCGCGGTCGCGTACAGACTCAACATGCCGTCGCGGCGGTAGGGCTCGAGTTCGTCGGGTGTCACCAGATACGGGCCCAGTGTGACGCCGCTGTCCTTGCCCTTGGCCTGGCCGATCGCCAGTTGGCCTTCCAGCTGCTGCAAGTCACGTGCGGACCAGTCGTTGAAGATCATGTACCCGACGATCGACTGTTCGGCGTCGGCGACGGAGAGATCTTTGCCCGCGGTACCGATCACCGCAGCGATCTCCAATTCGAAGTCCTGCCAAACACTTCCGGGTGCCATCGGGGCGTCGTCGTGAGGGCCGAGAACGGTTGACGGGCAGGCGAAATAGAAGGCCGGGATCCGGTACCAGGTGTCCTTGAGCACCCGCCCGCCGCCCATCGCAGCCTGGCAGTTGCGCATGTGGTCGAGGAAGCAGAGCGAGTCGCGGATCGAGGGCGGTCGCGGAATGGGCGCCATCAACGTCACCTGATTGAGCGGCACGGTGGACGCCGACCGGAGGGCCTCCTCCCCCGCTTCGGTCAGTGCGCCGCGCCCAATCAGCTCGAGCAGGCTCACGCCCGGGGGCAGTGGATGGATCACGTTGCCGGCCAGCACGCCGGTCCGCTCGCCAGTGTCATCACGAAATGTAAGCCACCGCATCGAGATACCGTATTCGACTATGACCGTCACCGTCGCCGAAATCGAGGTCGCCGACGCGTCGGATGCCTGGAAGCGAGCCGGGTTCAGCGTGGACTCCGACGACGTATGCCGCGTCGGCGGCGTCGACATCCGGCTGACTGGGCCCGTCCGCGGCTCTGGCATCGTCGGATGGTCGTTGCGCGGTCTGCCGGGCAACTCGGCCGATGACCTGGACGGCATCCCGACGACGAGGTCCGATGCGGTCGTCTCGATGCCGGCTCTGCACCCGAACGGCGTCACCGACATAGACCACGTCGTGCTGCTGTCACCTGACCTGCGCCGAACGGTCGAATCGCTGACCACTATCGGTGTCGAACCGCGCCGGGAACGCGACGCCCAACTCGGTGGACGATCAATGCGTCAGGTCTTCTTTCGGGCCGGCGAGGTGATCATCGAAGTCGTCGGTCCGACCGAGACTGCGAGCGAGGGTCCATCCACGCTGTGGGGGATCACCTACGTCGTCGCGGACATCGACGCGACCGCCGCCTACTTCGGTGATCGCACGGCGCCGGTCAAGGATGCGGTGCAACCCGGACGCCGGATCACGACGCTCCGGCATCAGGAGCTCGGTATCTCGGTCCCATCCGCGATGATCTCGGCGCACATTCGCGATCTCTGACGCGTGTTGTGAAGGCGACTGATTGATACTCTGCATATTCTCTCCGGATGGTCGCTAGCGAAGACGTCGTGATCATCCACACCGACGGCGGGTGCCGACCGAACCCCGGCCCAGGCGGCTGGGGAGCGGTGCTGCGCCAGCGTCAGCACGTCCGCGAGATGTGTGGCGGCGATGCCGGCGAGACAAGCAACAACCGGATGGAATTGACCGCGCCGATCATGGCGCTGGAGGCACTCACCCGACCCGTGACGGTGCACCTCTACACCGACAGCAGCTATGTCCGGAACGGCATCACCAAGTGGGTGCTCGGCTGGGAGCGCAACGGCTGGAAGACCGCCGCGAAGCAGCCGGTGAAGAACGTCGACCTCTGGCAGCGGCTTCAGCTGGCCTGCTCGCGGCATCAGGTCGAGTGGTTCTGGGTGAAAGGGCACTCGGGAGTCGCCGACAACGAGTTGGCCGACGAGCTGGCGACCCGGGGCCTGCTGGAAGCGATCGACGCCTATTCCCGGACTACCTCGCCGGGCTCTTTGTCGGGCCGCAGCCCACGCCAGCTCGGTTGACGCAGCCGGTCGTCAGATGTCCATTCGCTGTAGCGAACTTCGCCGACCAATATCGGCTTCACGAACGTCACGCCCTTGGCGTCTTGAGTAGAAAGCTTTGCGTTGAACGGGGATTCGTCGGTGTGCAGCGGCGCCAGCGTCGTCTTCAAGTTCGCCAGGTCGCGTTCGGTGAAGCCGGTGCCGACCCGCCCGACGAATCGCAGCCCATCGTCCGCGGGAACACCCATCAACAGCGAGCCGATCCCGCTGCTGCGCCCACCCTCGCCGGCCCGCCAGCCGCCGATGACGATTTCCTGGGTATTCCAGTACTTGTCCTTGACCCAGGACGCGGAGCGACGGCCAGGCTGATAGCTCGAGTCGCGCTTCTTGGCGATGACGCCTTCCCACTGTTGCTTTCGCGAATAGTCAAGCGCCTCGGCTCCATCTCCGTTCAGCAAGTCCGGAACGTTCAGGCTGCCTCCGGAAGCAAGTGTTTCCAGCAACTTTCGCCGGTCGCGGTATTTGGCCCGCAACAGCGAGCGCCCGTCCAGGTAAAGCAGGTCGAATGCCCGAAACTCGATTCGAGTCGCGCGCGCCCTGTTCTGCATTTCGGAGAATCTGGGCACTCCGGATGCGTCGAGTGCGACGACCTCCCCGTCCAGCACGACATGGTGGTCAGTGAGTTCATCGGCAAGAGAGTCTAATTGGGGGAATTCGTTGGTGATGTCACGTCCACTGCGCGATCGCAACCGCACTTCGCCGTGGTCCGCCTCGACCAGCAGCCGATAGCCGTCCCACTTGGCTTCGAACGCCCACTGCGAGGCTTTCAGGTCCGCTACCGAACCATGAGTGGCCAGCATCGGGGCCAGCCCGTCGAAGTCGAAGACGTGCTGGTCTTTCATCCGGTGCGCCAGCCATTGATCGCCGTTGGTCTGAATCAGCGCGTAGCGTCCTGAGATTCGTTGGCCGTGCAGCGTAACGATGACCTCACCCTTCTCACCGTTATCGCGGAACTTCTCGGTGTCGTAGGTGCCGGAGTCCCAGATGATCACCTTGCCGCCGCCGTACTCCCCCTTCGGAATCGTGCCCTCGAAGCCGCCGTATTCCAGTGGATGGTCTTCGGTGTGGACCGCCAGGTGGTTGACCGCGGTGGTCTCGGGCAGATTCTTCGGCACGGCCCACGACACCAGGACGCCGTCGCGTTCGAGCCGGAAGTCGTAATGCAGTCGGCGAGCGTGATGCTCCTGGATGACGAAGGTATTGCCGCGGCCGGTAGCCGGTTTGCTACTGGGTACCGGCTCGGGTGTTCTCGCCGCGTCGCGCATGCTGCGGTATTTGGTCAGCCGATCGGCAGTCCGCACGTCGGCGTCCAACGGCGCCAGCAGATCTCCGTCCCGCTCGACCCGCTTGAGCACTTCGTCGTAGCGAAGCTGGCGCAGCGTGGAGTCGAGTTCCTCCCAGCTTCGAGGCGCCGCGACGGTCGGATACTCGCGTCCCCGCAGCGAATACGGCGCGATAGTGGTCTTCGAGCCGCTGTTCTGACTCCAGTCCACGAACACCTTGCCGGCCCGGAGGCTCTTGGTCATCGTGGCGGTGACCAGCTTGGGCATCGACGTTTCCAGTTGCTGGGCAACGCGTTTGGCCAACACCACGGCACCGCGGCTGCTCACCGGTTTGTCCAGCGGACTGTAGAGGTGCATCCCCTTGCGACCGCTGGTCAGCGGGAACGTGGTCAGCCCGATGTCGGCGATCAAATCACGGACCGCGCGGGCCACCTCGGCGAGTTGCGCCATCGTCACGCCCTCGCCTGGGTCGAGGTCGAACACCAGGCGGGTGGCCGGGCCCGGCTTGAGCTGCTCGCCCTTACGCGTCCACTCGGCGACGAAACGCCATTGCGGCACATGCACTTCCAACGCGGCTTGCTGGGCGATCCAGGCCAAACCGTCGACGCTGTCGATGATCGGGTAGGTCGTCGTGCCGGATCGGTGCGTGATGCCGGCGCGTGGCAGCCATTCCGGCGCCGAAGCGGCAAGCTGCTTTTCGAAAAACGAGGACTGCGCCACTCCGTTGGGCCATCGCTTACGAGTGGCCGCCCGCCCGGCGATGTGCGGCACCATCACGTCGGAAACACGGACGTAATAATCGAAGATGTCGGCTTTGGTGGTTCCGGTAGCCGGATACAACACCTTGTCGGCGTTGGTCAACTTCACCCGGGGCGCCATGATGTCAACCTACGCTGCCGATAAACACGCCTCACCACCTCTTTTGGTGGGCGTCAGCGCCATTCGTGACTGGGGTCACCGTGACATAACCCACTAAGCGTTTATGCGGGCCTGACCAGGGGGCACGCCCGCGGAATGCGAAAAGTAATTCCTTGGCGGCCAAGCGCCGGAGTTCCGCTCAGTAATAACACCCTTCGACTGCACTCCCAGCGAATCGACGTGCCAACTTACGATCGGTCTACCCTGCAACGCGGCGTTGTACACATCGGTGCAGGCAACTTTCATCGTGCGCATCAAGCCGTCTACTTCGATGACCTCGCCGGCTCAGGCATCTCCAACCAGTGGGGGGTAACTGGCGTCAGCCTGCGCTCCCGCGACGTCAAGGACGTGTTGTCGGCCCAGGACGGGCTCTACACCGTCGTGGAGCGCGGTCACGAGGGCGAGACGGCGCGGGTGGTCGGATCGATCGGCTCCATCCACTACGCGCCGAACGACGGTGCGGCGGTCCGTGCCGCGCTGGCCGACCCCCGCACCCGCATCGTCAGCCTGACCATCACCGGCAATGGGTACTTCCTCGATCCGGTCACCCGCGAGTTCGACGCCAGCCACGCCGACGTGCGGGCGGACCTCATCAACGACTCGGGCAGCTATGTCACGGCGTGGGGGTACCTGACCGAGGCGCTGGATTTGCGTCGTCGTGCCGGCACCGCACCGTTTACGGTGATGTGCTGCGACAACATCCCCGACAACACTGCGGCGGCGCGGACCGCGCTGGTGTCGTTTGCCGCGTTGAAGGACCCGGGGCTGGCCCGCTGGATCGATGCCTACGTCGCGTTCCCGTCGACCATGGTGGACCGGATCACCCCCCAGACGTCGGCGTCGGAGCGGGAATTCGTCCAGCAGGAATTCGGGATCGACGACAAGTGGCCGGTGCTTACCGAGCCGTACTGCCAATGGGTCATCGAGGACAGCTTCAGCGACGGCCGCCCGCCGCTGGACGAAGTCGGCGCCCAGTTCGTTGCCGATGTCAGCGACCACAAGTTGGTGAAGACCCGTCTGCTCAACGGGACTCATATCGCGATGTCATGTCTGGCCATTCTGGCCGGCTACCAGCGCACCGACGAGGCAATGGGTGATGAGGTCATCTTCGATTACGTCGAGCAGCTCATGCGCGACGAGATCCAGCCGCTGCTGCCCGCGGTACCCGGGATGAACACTCCCGAATATCGCGAGACGCTGCTCTCGCGGCTCAGCAATCCCCAAATGAGCGACCAGTTGTCACGATTGGCCCGCCGGGGATCGGAGAAGATCGCGTCGTTCCTGTTGCCGTCTCTGCATGAGGCGATCGAGCAGGACCGACCGCACACCCTGCTGATGGTCGCCCTCGCCGGGTGGGCCAGGTATCTGCGCGGCGACGACCTGGAGGGCAACCCTCTTCGCGTCGATGACCCGAAGAAGGAGTTGCTGACCAAGTTGGCGACGATGGACGGCAACAATCCTGACCCGCTCCTGCGCCACGAGATCTTTGCCGAAGTTCGGGAAGTTCCTGGATTTGTGGACCGTCTGCGCGAGATGATTACCGACATCGACGAGCGCGGTGTGATCGCTGCGCTGCGCCAGGCGTTGGGCGACAACGAACGGGAGCTGATGGTGTCATGAACCAGCCCCTCGAGTTTGTGCGTCCATTCGACCCCGCGCTCATCACCACGTTGCTGTTGGACGCCGATGACAACCTGTTTCCCTCCGAGGCACCGGCATTCGACGCCTCGGCCGAGGTGACCACTCGCTTCCTGGCCAGATTCGGCGTCTCGTCGCCGCTGAGCGGCGATGAGCTGCGTAAGAAAGCCGTCGGCAAGAACTTCCGCAGCACCGCCACCGATTTGGCCGTACTGGGCAAAGTCCCGTTCGAGAAGGCGCTCGCCGATGGGCGTCCCGACGCTGTCGCAGCCTCCGATAGAGACGTGGCCGACGGTAACGCGTTGACCGCGGATGAGCTCGAGCGGTGGGTGCGCGAAGAGCGCGAGCATGTCACCGCTCATCTGGCCGTCACGCTGAAGCCGGATCCCGAGGTGCTCGAGCCATTGCAGGCTCTGGCATCTCGGTACGCGATGGCAGCGGTCAGCTCCAGTGCCCTCGCGCGGCTGAAGGCCTCGTTCACCGCGGCCGGCCTCGATCCGCTCATCCCATCGGAACTGCGCTTCAGCGCTGAAGATTCGCTGCCGGTGCCGACGAGCAAGCCCGACCCGGCGGTCTATATGCAGGCCGGCCGGGTGCTCGGGGTCGAAGCTCATCAGGGCCTGGCCGTGGAGGACTCGGTGCCCGGTGTCAAATCCGCGGTTGCGGCCGGTTACCTCGCCATCGGAAACGTCATGTTCGTGCCGGCTGACGAAAGACCCCATCGCACTGCGGAATTGATCGATGCCGGTGCCGTTGCGATCACCGATTCGTGGCGCGCCCTGGCCGATGCCCTGATGTTGTCGACCGTGACAGGTGGAGGTTCCCGCTGACATAGGCATCGTCATTGACACAATGACGATACGGGCCTCGACCCGGAAGGAGTTGTGCAATCGTGCCTGAAGCAATGGATCTCAATAACTCAACGCTGAAAAACCTGCCCATAGATGCGCCGACATATGACCGCGGCAGCGTCACCGTCGGCATCGCGCACATCGGAGCCGGCCACTTCCATCGAGCGCATCAGGCCGCGTACATCAACCTGCTGCTGCAGCACGGCGTGGCGCATGAGTGGGGCATCTGCGGTGTGGGGGTGATGCCCGCCGACTGGACCATGCGCGACGTACTAAACGATCAGGACGGTCTCTACACGCTGATCCTGGAAAACCCCGACGGCACCCGGGATGCACAAGTGATCGGCTCGATCATCGACTACCGGTACGCGCCCGATGATCCGGAGTCAGCGCTGGAGGTGCTTGGTGCGCCGTCCACTCGGATCATTTCGCTGACCATCACCGAGGGCGGATACCGCGATCCCGACGGGCCCGCGTTCTCGTTGATCAGCGAGGCACTAGCCAGGCGTCGCGACCGAGGTATCCCCGCGCCGACGATCGTGTCCTGCGACAACATCGAGAACAACGGTGAAGTCGCAGGGCGGACCGTGCTCGCCAACGCCGAACGCCGGGATCCCCGGCTGGCCGAGTGGGTGGCCGAACACGTCCGGTTTCCGAGTTCGATGGTCGACCGCATAACCCCGGCAACGACTTTGGAGATGGCCGCGGAAGTGCGGCGTGACTTCGGCGTGAACGACCGGTGGCCGGTAGTGGCCGAGCCGTTCACCGCCTGGGTCCTCGAAGACGACTTCGCCGATGGACGGCCGCCACTGGAAAAGGCGGGCGTGCTGGTGGTCGACGATGTCCGCCCGTACGAGTTGATGAAACTGCGAATGCTCAACGCGGGACACCAGTGCCTGTGCTACTTCGCCCATCTCTGCGGCTTCGAGTTCGTCCACGAAGCCGCGCAGGATCCGTTGTTCGCCAAGTACCTGCTTACCTACTTCGACACCGAGGCCATCCCCACACTTCCGCCGGTGCCGGGGATCGACCTGCACGCGTACGGGCGCACGCTGGTCGAGCGATTCGCCAACCCGGCGGTGCGCGATACCGTTGCGCGGCTATGCGCCTACTCGTCTGACCGCATCCCGAAATGGCTGTTCCCCGTCATCTGCGACAACCTCGCCAACAACGGGCCAGTTCAGATGGCGTCCGCGGCGGTGGCCAGCTGGGCCCGCTACGCCGAGGGCGTTGACGAGTGGGGCGAACCATACGAGGTGCTCGACCAGCTGGCGGATTCGCTGGTTCCGATCGCCCGGTCACAGCACGAGAACGCCAACGCGTTCATCGAGATCACCGCGGTATTCGCGGACCTGTCCCACCAGCATCGTTTCGTCGATGCGTACCGCTGGGCGCTGGATTCGTTGCATCGCAAGGGAGCTCGCGCGACACTCGAGGAATTGGTGCAATGAGTCGCGGGCTGGTGATCGGCGAATCGCTGATCGACATCGTGCCGGAAGCGGGACAGGTCACCGGCGAGCACGTCGGCGGCAGCCCGCTCAACGTTGCGGTCGGCCTGGCCCGACTCGGCCGTGCCATCGACTTTCTCACCCACATCGCCGACGACCCGTATGGGCGACGCATCGCCGAGTACATCAATGCCGCAGGGGCGCGGATTGTTTCGGGAAGTCAGGATGCTGATCGGACCACTACCGCGCGGCTGACTTTCGACGCAAACGGGTCGGCCAATTATGTGTTCGATCTCGACTGGCAGCTTTCCGGTACGCCGATGGTGGCACCACCGCTTTTCCTGCACACCGGATCGATTGCCGCGGTGCAAGACCCGGGGTGTCTGGCCGTCGCGGCTCTTGTGGACACCTACCGGGTTTCTGCCACCGTCACCTTCGATCCCAACGTGCGGCCGTCGCTGATCGCGGATCGTGACCTGGCGATCGCACGCATCGAGCACCTCGTCGAGCGCAGCGACATCGTGAAAGTCAGCGAAGAGGACCTGCGCTGGATCGACCCCAACCGGTCGCCCGAGCAGATCGCGCGGATCTGGCAGTCGCTGGGGCCGGCGATCGTGGTGGTGACGATGGCCGACCAGGGAGCAGCGGCGGTGTGCGCGGGCGGTGAAGTGCGGGTGTCAGCCCGACGCGTGCGGGTGGTCGACACCGTAGGCGCCGGTGACGCATTCATGGTCGGCTTGATCGACGCGCTCTGGGAGCAAGGGCGGTTGGGTGCCGGGCACCGAGCCTCGCTCACCGGAATAGACCTGGATGCGCTGACCGGCGTGCTCGAGGCGGCCAGTGGCGTTTCGGCGCTGACTCTCACTCGTTCGGGCGCTGACCTGCCGGATCGGAATGCATTGGACGCAGCCGCACACCAGCCTGGCTGAACCGGTATAGCGGTGGCGGCCCCCAGCTAACGTTACGGTCAGCAAAGGGGTCGTGATGCGCAGTGGGTGGGTCGGACGAATCGGCACAGCCGCGGCCGACACCAACGAAATCGCGCTGCAGAAGCGTCTCGCAGTTGTGCTGTGCGCGGGGACCTTACCGCTCACGACGCTGTGGAGCGTCGTCTATCTGCTGATGGACGCCCCAGCGGCCGCTGTCGCACCGGCGTTCTACACAGTTTTCACTCTGGCGAACACAGCTTTGTTCGCCTGGACGCGCAATCTCGAGTTCTATCGCTTCACTCAACTGCTCGTGATCCTGATCTTGCCGTGGCTGGTGACGATCGCGTTGGGCGGATTTCAGCAGTCCAGCGCAGTGATCGTCTGGGCGGCGCTCTGCCCGTTGGGCTCGCTGTTGCTCGAAAAACCCAGGCGGACGCTGCTGTGGATCGTCGGCTTCGTCGCGCTGCTGCCCATTACGGCACTCCTGCAGCCGCACCTGTCGCCGGCGCACCTACCCGACGCGTTCGTGACATGGTTCTTCGTACTCAACCTCGGAACGGTGATCGCGGTCGTGTTCGGGCTGCTGTATTACTTCGTTCGGCGCCGCGACTTCTTCCAAGAGAGCTCGGAGATGCTGCTCCTCAACATCCTGCCGAAGGAGATCTCCGAAGCCCTCAAGACCGAACCCCGCGCGATCGCCGCCCACTACGACGAGGCCAGCATCTTGTTCGCCGACATCGTCGGATTCACCCCGATGGCGGCGACCATGCTGCCGCTCACGCTGGTGGACCTGCTCAACGAGGTATTCGAGTGCTTCGACGAGCTTGTCGACAAGTACGAGCTGGAGAAGATCAAGACGATCGGCGACTGTTACATGGTCGCCGCAGGCGTGCCGCGCCCTCGGGTGGATCACGCTGAGGCGTTGGTCAACTTCGCAGTAGATATGCAGGCCGAGATCGGCAAGCGGACGTTCGGTGGCCGAAGGCTCGCCTTCCGCATCGGCATCAACTCCGGCCCGGTGGTCGCGGGCGTCATCGGCCGCCGAAAATTCATCTACGACCTGTGGGGTGAGACGGTCAATATGGCAAGCCGGATGGAATCGCACGGCACCAGCGGCGTCATCCAAATCACGCGCAGGACCTTCGACCTTGTCAGCGAACATTTCGATTGCCAGGCTCGCGGGCCAATTGAGGTCAAAGGCGTCGGTCGGGTCGAAACCTGGTATGTAACCGGCAGGACGACGACGCATCGTGGTTAACGGCTTACCCGCCTAGCAGGATGGGCATACTGTCACTATGCGTTCCATCTGGAAGGGCTCGATCTCTTTCGGGCTGGTCAACGTCCCGGTCAAGGTGTACAGCGCGACCGAAGACCACGACATCAAGTTTCATCAAGTGCATGCCAAGGACAACGGCCGCATCCGGTACAAGCGTGTGTGCGAGGTAGACGGCGAAGTCGTCGAGTATCGCGACATCGCACGCGCCTACGAATCCGACGACGGCCAGATGGTGATCATCACCGACGACGACATCGCGACATTGCCCGAAGAGCGCAGCCGCGAAATCGAAGTGCTGGAGTTCGTCCCGGCCAGCGAGCTCGACCCGATGATGTACGACCGCAGCTATTTCCTGGAGCCTGACGGCAAGTCGACGAAATCCTATGTACTGCTGGCGAAGACGCTGGCAGAGACCGACCGGGTGGCGATCGTGCATTTCGCGCTGCGCAACAAGACCCGCCTTGCGGCCTTGCGGGTCAAGGACTTCAGCAAGCGCGAGGTCATGGTGATCCACACGCTGTTATGGCCCGACGAGATCCGCGACCCCGACTTCCCGGTGCTGGATAAGAAAGTCGAAGTCAAACCCGCCGAGCTCAAGATGGCCGGACAAGTGGTCGAATCGATGGCCGACGATTTCAACCCCGATCGGTATCACGACGACTACCAGGAGCAGCTGCACGAGTTGGTGCAGGCCAAACTCGAAGGCGGAGAAGCGTTCACCACCGAAGAGCAGCCCAAGGAACTCGACGAGACCGAAGATGTCTCGGACCTGTTGGCCAAGCTGGAAGCCAGCGTAAAAGCGCGCTCCGGCGGCAACAAGGCGCCGGCGAAAAAGGCTCCGGCGAAAAAGGCGGCCATCAAGAAGACTCCCGCGAAAAAGACCGCCGCGAAAAAAACTCCTGCCAAAAAGGCAGCTGCGAAGAAAGCTCCAGCCAAGGCGGGCTCTAAGTCCTAACCCGTGAGTGGAGCTTCAGAGTCGGATAAGGAGATTGCTCATGACTGAGTCCACCAAAGCCCGTACAGCGGGACCGCCGATCCCCGAGTCGCAAAATCCTGACCGAGACTACCCCCAGGTGGTAAGCCAACGCGGCCTCATTGAGCCCGCACCAAAGCGAGTACGCGGCTACTTCGACGGGACACTCGTATTCGACACGACTCGCGCGCACTATGTCTGGGAGATCGCCTACTACCCGCAGTATTACATTCCGGTGAGTGATGTCCACACCGAACATCTGCTCGACGAGAACCACGTCCAGGAATTGCAGCTCGGCTCCTCGCGGCTGTTTTCGTTGACGTCGCGCGAAAAGACCCACAAGTCGGCTGCCCGGCTGTACGACTCGGGTCCGGTCGCAGGCAGCGTCCGGTTCGAGTTTGACGCACTCAATTGGTTCGAGGAGGACGAGCCGATCATCGGGCACCCGCGGAGCCCCTACGTCCGTGTCGACGCGCTGCGTTCGCACCGCCACATCAGGGTCGAACTTGACGGGGTGGTGCTGGCCGAGACACACAGCCCGGTACTGCTTTTCGAGACAGGCCTGCCCACCCGGTACTACATCGACCGCACCGACGTCGCATTCGACCACTTGGACGCAACTAACACTCGGACCGTATGCCCGTATAAAGGAATCACGTCGCAGTATTGGGCAGTCAGAATCGGCGACGCGGTATATCCCGATCTCGCCTGGACCTATGATTATCCGCTACGCGAGGTCGCACCCATCGCCGGAACGATCGCGTTTTACAACGAGAAGCTCGACATCTTCGTCGACGACACCCGCCTCGCCCGGCCGTCCACCCATTTCAACTAACGGCGGGAGCAGCTCAGATGGCGCACTCGGTGCAGGAATGCGCCTTCACCGCCTGGCGCAGGATGATTCCGTGCAACTGGGGTCAACAGGTGCCGGCCGGCAGTAGTGCCGCGGCCATCACCTTCACGAACTGAGAATTGCTCATCTGCGAAGTGTGCGCCGCCGGGCGACCTCGGCACATGGGGAAATCTCCATTTCCGCAGCAGGGGCGCGTGATCCGGAGGTATCGTCCGATTTCAGTGCGGCTGGATCCGAGCCGCGTGCAGGGGGAGCTCGGCATGGGTCGTATTCACACAACAGGACTCACAATCGCGGCGGCCGCCACGATGTTCATCGGCGCGGCGCCGGCCGCCCACGCTGACCCGCCGATCTGCGGCAGCCCGGACAGGCCATGCGCCGGGCCGAGTCCTCTGACGCCGGAACAGCAGTGCGCGTTCACCGCGTGGCGCACGATGATGCCCTGCAACTGGCTGGGCCAGCAGGTACCCCAGGGCACACCAGGAAGCTGGGGCTAAGCGGAATCTATTGGCCCCCCAACCTTTTGGAGCATTCAATGGCGCCGTCGACCAGCTACCGACTTCTTCAGATCGCGCTCGCTTTCTTCGGCACGGTGATGTTGCTGCTCTACCCACTGGCCGTGGTGTGGCCGTCAGGATGGGCATGGCACCACGGCGCCCCCTACCAGTCCGACTACTTCATGATGATCGTCGGGCTGTACGCGACGCTGGGTCTCTTCCTCTGGAACGCGGCGCGGCACCCGGAGAACTACGTCAGCCTGATCTGGTTCACAGTGTGGTCGAGCGTGGTGCACGCAGCGGTCATGGCGGTGCAGTCATTGCACGGCAAGCACCACATGGGGCACCTGTGGGGAGACGTCCCGGCCCTGCTACTGGCCGCCGCGGTGTTGGCGGTCCTGCTCCGGTCGTCGGGAATCGCGCGAGCCGAAGGCCGTTCGCCGCGCAAAGTGCCCTGATCTCAACTAGCGTTACTGCATGGAAGTCCGATGTACCGCCCGCTGCGCGGTGGCGTTGTCGGCCGTCGCGGTGTTCTGCGCGGCGCCGGCGTCGGCCGACGCTGCCGATGACGCGGTAGTCGCGGCCCTGGCGAAACGCAACATCGTGATCAACGACGGTAATCGCGACGCGATGCTCGCCGAGGCTCACATGGTGTGCGACGGACTCGACAAGCATTACAAAACGAGCACTTTGGCGATGAAGTTGGTGGGCGACACCGATCTCAACTTCAGCCAATCCAGCTTCTTCATCGGGGTTGCGGTAGCGGCCTACTGCCCGCAGTACAAGGGGCACTCCGGCTCCCCTGCCGGCTGGCTGAACCCCGGTCCGCCGTTGATGTAAGTACGGCTAGAACGGCGGCTCGTCAGACGACGCGCGGGCGTAGCCGAAGGCACGCTGCCGGGTCAGCCTTTCGTTGTGATTCTGATTGCGCTCGGCGGCAATTCGTTGCGATCGCTGTTGCGCCCTGGTGCGTTGCCGGGTCGGCATCATCGCTGTGCGTTCACTGCAACGGATGTCAGGGGCCTGCGGGGCGTCGGGCAGGTCGCCGGTAGGCGCCGTGAGCGCTGGGAACAGGACCGCGCTCCCGGGACTGGTGACGTAGACCTGACCCGACGGCAGCGTCCAGATCACGGTTCCATCGGCCAGCTGTCTGTCGCGCCAGCCCCAGAAAGTCTTGAGCAAGTGATGTTTTCGACACAGTGCCTTCAGGTTGGACGGATGCGTCAAGCCGCCGTCGGCGTAGGGGACGGTGTGGTCGATGTCGCAGTGAACTGCCGCCTCGTCGCATCCAGGAGCCCGGCAGGTCAAATCCCGGCACCGCACAAAATTGGCCAAGCCGGGCGACGGCGTGTATCGCGTTTCGACCGCAGTCGGAAAGGTCAACGGCAGCAGCGTCGCCGACTTGGCCAGCTCCGCGACGACCTGTGGCGGTATCAGCTCGTCCACCCCGCCCATGTACCCCGGCGTGGTTCCGGTGCCGTCGACGCCGGCCCGGTCGGCAACCACATGAATGACTACATTGCGATCGCGCAGGCGGCCGCGCACCTCGACGCAGCCCGAATCTCCGCAGGTGCACGCCATCCGGTCGGCACCTGCGACCAACGCGCTCAACGCATCAGCCCGTCGCTGCGCCTTGGTTCGCGGATCAGCCTCACACACCGTGCCCGCGAGCTCATCCAGCCGACGATCGAGCGCGATGGCAGCGCTGGCGAATACGTTGCCGTAGACCTCGGCGACGCCCGATAGCGACTGCGACACATTGAGATAGCGGTCCTTGACCTCTTTGTTAGTCCGACGAATCGCGTCTCGGTCGACCCGCAGAACAATGGTGTCGACTCGCATAGTCAGCCTGCCACGCGTCAACGACGGCCAGCGTGGGGCTCGTAGCGCCAGCTGCTCGTCGACAGCAGCGAGTGCCTGCTCGTCGGTGATCAGCGCGGTGCGATGAGCGATCACGTTGAACATGGCGTAGTTGATGTCGCCGGCCGCCAGGCACACCCCTACTTTGGGACGGCGCTCGCGCATCACCTCGGCATCGCTCATGTACCTCGAGGCCAAGGCGCGGCTGATCCGAAGAGCTGCAGCCAATTCCGCGGAGATCGCATCCCACACGTCGGCGACCCACTCCGCGCGCTCACCATGCTGGCGGTAACGCAATTGCATCAGATCAGCGACCACGTTCAGTCGCCGCGCCGTGGCTTGTGCTTCTGCTCGCGCCGCGTCACAGGCCTGCTCGATCAACGTATACGACTCGCCCGCCGAAGTAAGCTCCGTCGGTTCGAACATACACTCGATCATACTGTCCGGTCCGACAACTTCTCGCCGCCTGGGCAAAACATGCCGGCTATTTCGCTAGCCCGGCCCCTGCGCTCACTCACCAACGTTCGGGATCATTGGCATGTTCGGCCAAGGGGTCGTGCCAGGCGGACACTGGAACCATTGAAACTGCGGAAGGACACAGGCTTTTCCTTCCATAACGTGGTTGCCCCTGGTGCCGTAGTCGTGGCAGACGGACGTGTCCCAAGCCGGGTAGATGGGAACCGGCTTCATTCCGCCACTCGGGTCTGGTACCGCCCCCATGATCGGGGGATCTCCAGGACACCAGTAAAACGGTTTGGCGTTGGCTGTGCCCGTGGCCAGCCCCAAACTGGCCACCGCGGCGGCCGAGAACAATCCCCCAGCAATGAGCTTCTTCAGGGTCCCAACGTTGTGCACCGCGGCGTCCTTTCTCGTCGTTCGTCCGAAAAGTAGGCGCGACCGCTAGTCGGATTCTTAACGGACAAACTAGAACGTGTTTCAGAAATGGGGTTCCGCGGCCGCATGCGCCTTGTTACGGTGACGCCCGTGATCCTCGACAAATTCAGACTCGACGACCAAGTCGCCGTCGTCACCGGTGGCGGCCGCGGCCTTGGCGCAGCCATCGCGCTGGCGTTCGCCGAGGTCGGCGCCGACGTCGTCATCGCCTCCCGCACCCAATCCGAACTAGAGGCCGTTGCCGAAAAGGTCCGCGCCGCGGGCCGGCGCGCCCACATCGTCACCGCTGATCTGGCCCAGCCCGAGGTCACCGCCGAACTGGCCGCACAGGCCGTCGAGGCGTTCGGACGGCTGGACATCGTCGTGAACAACGTCGGCGGCACCATGCCCAATGGGCTGCTGACCACCTCAACGAAGGATCTCAAGAGCGCGTTCACTTTCAACGTCGCCACCGCCCACGCGTTGACCATCGCCGCGGCGCCGCTGATGCTCGAGCACTCCGGCGGCGGCAGCATCATCAACATCACCTCGACGATGGGGCGGGTGGCCGGCCGCGGGTTCGCCGCCTACGGCACTGCCAAAGCTGCACTCGCCCACTACACCCGGC
>NZ_JBAPRN010000419.1:0-10848 GCF_049281135.1 Mycobacterium sp.
GGCCGTGACTCTCGTAGAGCCGTAACGACTGCACTGGAATGCCGGAAAGTTCAGCGGCTACCGAAATGCCGTACACGCCGTGGCTACCGGCAGGCTGGTGCTGCGTATCAGGTCGATCGTTCGTCAAAGTCATCCTTGGCTACGACTGTAGGAAACCTTTCTAGCACACTTGCGACTTAATTTTCTGCGTGCTATATAAAATCTGTGTTGCAAGGCACAGATTGTGGATGACACACACAGGAGATTGGAGAGGCAGGGGTGACCACCATGCTGATGCGTACCGACCCATTCCGCGAGCTGGACCGTTTCACCCAGCAGGCGCTGGGCACGGCCGCTCGTCCAGCCGTGATGCCGATGGACGCGTGGCGTGAAGGCGATGCGTTCTTCGTCGAGTTCGACTTACCTGGCATCAACCAGGACTCGCTGGACCTCGACATCGAACGCAACGTCGTGACTGTTCGTGCCGAACGTCCGGCCGTCGATCCGAATCGCGAGATGCTCGCCACTGAGCGGCCACGCGGAATATTCAGCCGCCAGCTAGTTCTCGGTGAGAATCTCGACACCGACCGCATCGAAGCCTCCTATCAGGAGGGCGTGCTTCGGCTCCGTATTCCGGTGGCAGAGAGAGCCAAGCCACGCAAGATCACGATCGGTCGTGGCGACGCGCACCGAACCGTCAACGACAAAGCCACCAAGCACGAGATAATCAACGCCTGACGCCGCGATGGGTGGCAACGGGCTGCGAAGTAGGCGGTCCCGTTGCCACCCATTGGAATTCGCCCGAAACAGGAGGTTGCGGTGTCGACCGTCGACCCGTCAGGCGTCTTCGCGTCCTTAGCTGAGATCGCCCGAGAAGCCGCAACGCCGAAAGAGATGTACCCCGCGATATGTGTCGCGGCAACATTGATAGTCCCCGGATGCGACCATGCCAGCCTGATGATCTGCCGTGACGGCGTGTACAGCACGGCCGCCGTGAGCGACCCAATCGCGCGCCGGATCGACGAGCTGGAGTTGGCAATTGGTAGCGGCCCGTGCCTGGACGCGATCGAAGAGTCCACCGCTCAAATTCAGACCGACCTGACCGCGGATAGTCGGTGGCCGTCGTTGGCGAACCGGGTGCTCGCTGAGACACCGGTGCGTGGCGCGCTGAGCGTTCGGCTGCCGGTAGACCGGGCCCGGGCCGGCGCACTCAACCTTTTCTCCGATCGAGCCAATGCCCTCGACGAGCGATCAGTCGAGTGTGCGCTGGTGTTGGGCGCGTTCGCCACGATCGCCACGAATGCCGCGGCGCGGAGCGAAGACGCCGCCTCGCTGCGCCGCGGACTCGCCAGCAGCCGCGCGATCGGCAAAGCCATCGGCATGGTGATGGTGCTGAACGACGCGTCGGACGAGGACGCCTTCGGCATGCTGCGCCGAACATCGCAGGAGACCAACGTCAAGCTTGCCGACGTCGCGGCCGGCATTGTGCGAAAGCGCAGCCGCCGCCCGGCCTGATGACTTACCCGCGGCCAAGCAGTCGCAGCGCCGCGGCCACCGCCAAGCCGGGCACGTCGAGCGTCTTGGAGCCCAGATCGTGTCGCGCACCGGCGATCTCGACGATCTGCGTCGGCCCGGGAATCAGCGCCGCGGCGCTGCGCACCTCATCCGGAGTGCCGAACGGATCCGATGTGCCGTGGGTGAACACTGTCGGCACGGCGATGTCGGGCAGATGTTCGGTGCGGGCCCGTTCCGGCTTGCCCGGTGGATGCACCGGATAAGAGAACAACGTCAGCACGTCGACATGCGCAACTTTGTCGGCCACCACCATCGACGTCATCCGACCGCCATAGGAATGGCCGCCGGCGATCAGCGGACCGTCGGCCAGGCCGCGGCAGACGGTGATGGCCTCGACAATGCCGACGCGATCGGTGGCCGCCGAACCCGACGGCGGACCCTTGGGTCGTCTTCGCCGGTAGGGCAGGTTGTAGCGGACGGCAAGCCAGCCGCGTCGGGCCCACTCGTCGCAAAGTCTTTGCAGCAGCGGCGATTCTCTGCTGCCGCCGGCACCGTGCGTCAGCACCACCACACCGGCCGGCGTCTCTTCTGGTTCGTGGGCGACGCCCGCGATCTGTTCGAGGTCGATCACGAGTGCAGCCTGAACAACGGAGACACCGGACCGTGGCCGTGTCCGAGTGGATAGGCAGTCCGCAGACATTCGGTGACCCAGCCTTTGCCGAACGAGACCGCGTCGAGCACCGGGTAACCGTGCGCCAGCGCGCAGGCCGTCGCGGCGGCTAATGTGTCGCCCGCGCCGTGGTCGTTAGTGGTATCAACCCGCGGTGCAGCGAATTCGTGAAAGTCGTTGCCGTCGAACAATAAATCAGTGCTTCGGGCCGACCCTTGCAGGTGTCCGCCCTTGACCATTACCCATTTCGGCCCCAGCACGTGCAGGGCGCGGGCCGCATCGGCCTGAGTCTTCGGATCGACGACGTCGATACCGACCAGAAGTCGTACCTCGTGCAGATTAGGTGTCACCAATGTCGCCAGTGGAAACAGTTCGGACCGAAGGGAATTCAGTGCGGCATCGTCGAGCAGCGGATCGCCGTGCATCGATGCGGCGACAGGGTCGACCACCAGTGGCACACCGGCACCGTGCTCGCACCAACTCTGCGCGACCGCGTCGATGATCTCGGCCGACGCGAGCATCCCGGTCTTCGCGGCATGCAGTCCAATATCGTCGCACACCGCCGCGATTTGAGCGGCGACCACCTCAGTCGGAGTTTTGTGAAAGCCCTTTACGCCCATCGAGTTCTGCACTGTCACCGCAGTTATCGCGCAGAGCGTGTGCACGCCCAACAGCGTGCAGGTGCGGATGTCGGCCTGAACCCCCGCGCCCCCACCGGAGTCCGATCCGGCGATCGTCAGCACCCGCAGTGGCGTCGTACCCGACGGCGCCAGCGGAAGGTAACTCACTGGGCGAGCGGCAGATACACCCGGTTGCCGTGCTCGGCAAACTCGACCGACTTCTCCGCCATAGCCGCCTCGATGGCTTCTTCGCTGTCGAGTCCATGCTTGGCTGCGTACTCCCGAACGTCCTGGGTGATTCGCATCGAGCAGAACTTCGGCCCGCACATCGAGCAGAAGTGGGCGGTCTTGGCCGGCTCGGCCGGCAGCGTCTCGTCGTGATACTCCCGCGCGGTGTCGGGATCCAGCGACAGTGCGAACTGGTCGTGCCACCGGAACTCGAAGCGCGCCTGCGACAATGCGTTGTCGCGCTCTTGTGCGTGCGGATGCCCCTTGGCCAGATCGCCGGCGTGGGCGGCGATCTTGTAGGCGATCACGCCGTCCTTGACGTCCTTGCGGTCGGGCAGGCCGAGGTGCTCTTTGGGCGTGACGTAGCACAGCATCGCCGTTCCGGCCTGCGCGATGATCGCCGCGCCGATCGCCGACGTGATGTGGTCGTACGCCGGTGCGATGTCGGTGGTCAGCGGCCCCAGCGTGTAGAAGGGGGCCTCTTCGCACAGCTCCTCTTCCAGCCGTACGTTCTCGACGATCTTGTGCATCGGCACGTGGCCCGGGCCTTCGATCATCACCTGCGCACCATGGGCTTTCGCGATTTTGGTGAGCTCGCCCAGGGTACGCAGCTCGGCGAACTGCGCGGCGTCGTTGGCGTCGGCGATCGATCCGGGCCGCAGTCCGTCGCCGAGTGAGAACGTCACGTCGTACTGGGCGAAGATGTCGCACAGTTCTTCAAAGTTGGTGTACAGGAACGATTCCTGATGGTGGGCCAGGCACCAGGCGGCCATGATCGAACCACCACGGGACACGATGCCGGTCACCCGCTTGGCGGTCAGCGGCACGTACCGCAGCAATACCCCGGCGTGCACGGTCATGTAGTCCACGCCCTGCTCGCACTGCTCGATCACGGTGTCGCGGTACATCTCCCACGTCAGCAGCGTCGGGTCGCCGTTGACTTTCTCCAGCGCCTGATAGATCGGCACGGTGCCGACCGGCACCGGTGAGTTACGCAGAATCCATTCGCGGGTGGCGTGAATGTCTTTGCCGGTGGACAAGTCCATGATGGTGTCGGCGCCCCAGCGGGTGGCCCAGACCATCTTGTCGACCTCCTCGGCGATCGACGACGTCACCGCCGAGTTGCCGATGTTCGCGTTGACCTTCACCGCGAACGCCTTGCCGATGATCATCGGCTCGCTCTCGGGGTGGTTGTGATTGGCCGGGATCACCGCGCGACCGAGGGCAACCTCGTCACGAACCAGTTCGGCCGGCATCTGCTCGCGGGCAGCGATGTAGGCCATCTCGGCGGTGATCTCGCCGGCCCGGGCCCGCTGCAGCTGGGTGCCACGGTCGCGAACCACACCCGGGCGCGGCGGCAGGCCGGCCGTCACGTCGATCGCCGCGTCGAGGTCGGTGTAGGGGCCGGAGGTGTCATACAGGTCGAGGTGTTCGCCGTTGGAGAGATTGACCCGGCGGAACGGGACCTTGCCGGCGGGCCCGTCGGGGGACACCTCAACGTCCCGGTAGACCTTCTGACTGCCGGCGATCGGGCCGGTGGTCACGGTCGGTTCGACTGCTAAATCGGTCATTTCTCTCTCCCTACGTCGGCATTACCCGATCAGGTTCTTACGGTCGACGGCCCCGAGCCGTCCTCTCAGCGCACCGGGCGTGCGCTCCCGCGTATCCATTGCGCTTCCACGCTAGCGCAGCCGGGCGGCGGCGCACAGGCGTGCAGAAATTCACGGTCCGATCGAGGGCTTGCCCACCCAATCAGGTCGTGCCTAATCGGTAGGCAAGCCGTGTTCATGGTGGAAGGATATGTGGGGTGCGGGAGGTGGCCGGAACAAGCATCGGGATCGATGCCTGGCCAGCCCGGTGGCCGGCGGTCGACGACGAGAAGCCGGGCGTGGGGGCTTTCCGATTCTGGTTCGTCGGTCAGCGCTGGGAGTGGTCGGACCAGCTGGCCCGGATGCACGGCTACGAACCCGGGACGGTCGAGCCCACCACGGAGTTGCTGCTCTCGCACAAGCATCCCGACGACCGCGGTCATGTCCAGGATCTGCTCGACCGGGCACTGTTGTCCCAGGGCTCGTTCTCCAGCCGTCACCGCTTCGTCGACACCGCCGGTACCGTGCACGAGGCGATCGTGGTGGCCGACCGGATGTCCGACGAGACTGGCGCAGTGGTCGGTACTGTCGGTTACTACCTCGACCTCACCGCGACCTTCGTCGAGACCCGCCAGGTGGCCCTCGACGAGGCCTTGCCCGACCTATTCGAGGCGCGCGCCCTGATCGAGCAGGCCAAGGGCCTGCTGATGGCGATCTACCGGGTCAGCCCCGAACAGGCCTTCGGCGTGCTGCGGTGGCGATCGCAGGAGACCAACACCAAGCTGCGTTCGTTGGCGAAGCAACTCATCACTGAAAACGCCACGTTGCCCCCGCCGTCGGCGGAGACCCAAGCCATCTTCGACCATCTGCTGTTAACAGTGCATCAGCGTATTCCGGATGAATCCACCACGTAAGCGCGCTGCCAGATAGGCTCGACCAGACGGTGGACAGCAGGGCCGGGCGACGTTGCCGTCCAGCGGGTCTGGACCAATACCCGTGGTCCCAGGCTGACGAATTGAGTGCATCGAAGCGGGTGAGCGCGATGGATTTGCTGGTGGTCGACTCTGAGGTTCGACCAGAAGCCGTGCTGGTGCATGCCATCGGGGAGATCGATTCCAGCACCGCCGAGCAGCTGCGGTCGCAGTTGAAGTCGGCACTGAAGCAGGCCGAAAGCCAAGAATCTCGATTGCTGATCCTCGACTTGCAAGGCGTGACGTATTTCGGCAGTGCCGGTCTGAACGCTGTGCTGGATTGTCACAAGCAAGGTGTGCGGGCTGGGACGTCCGTTCGGTTGGTCGCCGATAACGGCCTGGTTGTTCGCCCGATCGAGGTGACGAACCTGGATAGCCTGCTGGACCTCTATCCCACGTTGCCCGATGCACTGGAAGGCCGTAATTCCGAGCAGGGGTCGTGAGCGGAGAGCAACGCCCCGGCTGGCCACGCGATCCCAAGGTTCTGCCACCTGACCTCGCCGCGGCTGTGGCGCTCGGTGGGCAAATGGGCCGGCGGTTCGCTGAATTCGATTGGACCGCTCATCCGCTCGGGTCGCCGCAGTCGTGGCAGCCGGAAGTGCGGTCCGCGGTCGCGGTGGTGTTGACATCGCGCTTTCCGATCGTGTTGTGGCTGGGTGCCGAGGATCTGTTCCTGATCTACAACGACGCCTACATCGCAATCCTCGGTGACCGGCACCCGGAGGCGTTGGGTCAACGGGGCCAGTACGCCTGGTGGGACATCTGGGAGCCGATCAGCCCGATGCTCGCCAGCGTGATCGCGACCGGCGAAGCAACCTGGTCGCACGACCTGATGCTGCCGATGGTGACTGCGGGCCGCCGTCGGGAAAGATATTTCACCTTCACCTACAGTCCGCTGATCGGCGACGACGGCAAGACCTACGGGATCTTCTGTCCATCTTTCGAAACCACCGAACGCGTGCTGAGCGAGCGCCGGCTGTACCTACTGAACGCGGTGGCCTCGGCTGTGATGGATACCAACTCGATTGACGATGCGGCCAATGCAACGGTCAAGGTGTGCGCCGAGCAACCCGCCGATGTGCCGTTCGTCGCGGCCTACATCGGCGATCCCGTGACAGGCGAGGTGACCCTTCACGGAGCGACGCACTCGGTGCTGCCGTTGTTGCCGAGAACGTTGGCGAACCTGACCAAATCCGAGCGGGTGCCGCGGACGAGGTCGGAGACGCAGGTCATCGAGAACGTGGCAGCAAGGATCGACGGCATCCACGATGTATTGGCCGACGATTGTCCCGACCTGGCGCTGGTGCTGCCGTTGGGCGAGGGCCCGGCGGCCGGGGCTCTGCTGGTCGGAATCAACCCGCTCTGCCCGTTGGACGAGCAGTACATCGGATTTTGCCAGTTGCTCGCCGACCAGTTGTCTTCGGCGATGGCGTCCGCGGTGTCCTACGAGCAGCAGCGGCAGCGGGCGGATGCGCTCGCCGAACTCGACCACGCGAAGACGGCATTCCTGACGAACGTCAGCCACGAGTTCCGTACCCCGCTCACACTGCTGTTGGGGCCGCTCGACGATGCGTTGTCGGACAGTGGCTCGGACAGCGCTCTGACGAATCGGCTGACCACAGCACGGCGCAACGCGGGACGCCTGCAACGACTGGTTGATTCGCTGCTGGACTTCTCCCGCATCGAAGCCGGGCGCGCGACCGCCGCCTTGCTGTGCACCGATGTCGGCGCGTTGACGTCGGAGATCGCGTCGTCGTTCTCCGAACTGTGTCAGCGGGCCGGGCTCGAGTTGGTGCTGGATTGCCGGCCGGCGGTGGCCGACGTAGATCCGGGCATGTGGGAGACCATCATGCTCAATTTGCTGTCCAACGCGGTCAAGTACACGCTGACGGGCTCGATCACGGTCACCGTGCACAGCGATTCGTCGTTCTGCCGCATCATGATTCGAGACACCGGCGTAGGCATCGCCGAGGCCGACCTGAAGCGACTGGGTGAGCGGTTCTTTCGCGCCGACAGTGCGCACGGGCGCAGCGTCGAAGGCACCGGTATCGGGCTGTCGCTGGTGCGCGGGCTCGTCGAGCTCCAAAACGGAAGTGTCGAATTCGCCAGTGAACTCGAGCGCGGCACCACGGTCACCATCAGGTTGCCGCGGTCGGTGGCGGGCAGGCCGGTCGGCCATTCACCCGCCGCGCTGCTGGACAACCCGTACGTCGTCGAGGTGGACCAGTGGGTGACGCCGTTGGCGACGTCGTCGCAGGATGCCGCGCCCGTATCCGACGGGCGCGAGTTGGTACTGATCGCCGACGACAACGCCGATATGCGAACGCATTTGGATCGAGTGCTGTCGGCGCATTGGCGAACGGTACTCGTTGCCGACGGGCTAGAGGGCATCGAAACCGCTCGTAGACTTCGCCCGAGTGTAGTTGTAACCGACGTGATGATGCCGCGTCTCAACGGCTTTGAATTCGTCGCTGCCATTCGCGCCGACCCAGCGCTGGCGGCCACTCCGGTGGTGATGCTGTCCGCGCGGGCAGGCGCCGAAGCCGTCAGCGAGGGTTTCTCCGGCGGGGCCGACGACTACCTGCCAAAACCGTTCAGCTCACAGGATTTAATCGATCGTGTCACGGCGCGTCTGTCGGCTGCCGCGCGCGAACGCGCCAATCGGCGATTCAGCGACGCCCGGGCGCAGGAGGCCTTGAATTTCGCGCAGCTCGACGCGGCCCTGCAGGCCGCCGAGTCCAGTGCCGCGATCGTCGACGCGCTGCAGGGTGCTGCATACCCCTCCGGTGATCCGCCGATCATCTGTCTGGGGTTGCTCGACGCCGAATCCACAAACCTCCGATTCCAATACAGCGCCGCGGTACCGGCCGAGATACGCGACCGCTACCACGTCGCGTCGATGGACACCCCGATCGTGCCCGTCGACGTCATCAGAACCGGTCAACCGATGGTCATCACGGACACACTCAGTCTCGGCTCGCGTTATGGGCATGTGGTGACCGAAACGCACGACGCGGTGCGGTCGTGCATCAGCCAGCCACTGCGCGGTCTGGACGGAAAGGTCATCGGCTCGCTCGGCATGCTGTGGTCGACACCGCGAGAATTCGATCCCACTGAACTCGATTGGGCCGCACAGATTGCCAAGATCACCCAGTCGACAGCCGACCGGATCCGCAACGCTCAGCGGGAGCATCGGATCGCGGTGGACTTCCAGGATCATCTGCTCGATCTCGACCACGGGTCGACCGCGGCGGTTGTCGCAGCGGTCTACCAACCGGGCGGTGAGTCGATGCGCGTCGGTGGTGACTGGTATCTCGTGGTGCCGCTGGAACATCAGGGCCGGGTTGCGATCTCCGTCGGCGACGTCGTCGGGCACGGCCTGCCCGCCGCGATCGCAATGAGCAGGTTGCGTGCGGCGGTGGCGGCCAGCGCGCTCACCGACGCCGACCCTGGGGCGGTGCTGACCTCGTTGGACCGATACGCGGCGACGGTGCCGGGTGCGCGCTGCGCCACGGTCAGCTACGCGGTGATCGATGTGGAGACCGGCGACGGCACTGCCCGCGTCAGCTATTCCTGTGCGGGACATCCCTATCCGCTGCTCGTGACCCCGGACCAACCGCCGGTGTTCCTGTCGGCCGGCCGGCGCGTGCCGGTGGCCGCCTGGGAAAGCCCGCTCAAACAGAACACCGCCGTCCACGAGTTGGCGCCGGGCAGCCTGATCCTGCTCTACACCGACGGACTGATCGAGCGGCCAGGAGAGACGCTCGATGAGGGATTCGCCCGGCTTCAGGGTGCGGCCGCATACCGCGCCGATCTCCCGGTCGGGGATCTGTGCGACGAGCTGCTGGACCGGATGGCTCCGCCCGGCGGTTACACCGACGACGTCGTGGTGTTGGCGCTGCGCCCGTGCCACAGCTCGGCCCGCAGTTTCGCTACCGCGGTTCCCGCCTCGCTGGATTACATCGCCGAGGCGCGACATCGATTGCGCGACTGGATTTCCGGCGTCGACGTGGACCCACGGCGCGAATCCGACATCTTGTTGGCCATCGGGGAGGCGGTGACCAATGCGATCGAGCACGGCAGCGGAGCCGACGCCACCAAGACGGTCTCCATCGAAGCCTTTGTTCGCGGTCACACGATCACCGCGACGATCAGCGACGCCGGTCAATGGTCGGGCGATTCGTCGGCCAGCCAACGCAGCCTGCAGCGCGGCCGCGGGCTGACGATGATCAACGGCCTCGCCGACGACGTGAAGACGTCGCGAACTCCGGGTGGCACGCGAATCACGCTGAGCTTTGAGCGTGCGGTTCTTCCCGAGTCCGGTCTGGTGGAGGGCGTGAAATCGTGAGCAGCGCGGAATTTCAGCTGCAGGTCGCAGAAAACGGCGATGGGTCAGCACCCGCCGAGGTGACGGTGACCGGCGAGGTCGACGCCTCGAACGTCCGCGCATTCGCCCGATCGGTGGAGGAACTTCCGGGCGCACGACCGGTCATCCTTCAGTTGAGCAACATCAGATATCTGGACAGTGCCGGGTTCGCGGCTCTGGATCGCCTGCTCGCGGACAATGCGATCCTCATTGTTCTGGCGCCGAACAGCTTCATGTATCGGGTGGCCGAGCTGATGTGCATGCCGATCCACCACGACGTCGAGGCCGCACGCCAAGTGCTGCAGGACGACGCGAGCTGAGGCGCTACTCCGCGTCCTCGATGGCCTCGCCGAGCTCCTCGAGCAGCCTGTTGTGGTGGTTGCTGGCCAGCAGGTGGCCAGCCGCGATGACCAGGGCGACTGGCCAGTCGATGAGCTCGAACGCAGCTAGAGCCGCTATGCCACCGTAATAGGCCAGCGCTTCGGGTCGCGGAATCTCTACCTGACCGATAACCGGCAGGTTGAGCGCGAACGTCTCGCCTTCGCGGATCTGGGCGACGGCTTCGGCCTGGGAGGTTTCGCGCCGCGCGTTCTTTTCGGCCATCATTTGCCTTTCAGTAACTTAAGCGTTGCCATTGTGACTGGTGATGCGGTCACCCTCGGGGTTATGTCGACGACCGATTCTCTCGCCGACCCACTAGGCGGAGCTGTGGCTGGCCTTCTGACCGTTCCTTTGATCCAGTTGTACGCCGTTCTGTGGCGCGTGGGCGCTGTGGACGTCGTGGGGACTCGGTCGGAGTCGGATCGGTCAGAGTCGACTGGGCGGCCTCGAGCTCCAAGGGGCGCTTATCTGCGAACGCGCGGGTCGCGACGGCCATCGCGGCGGTCGCAGCCCCGGCTGAGCCCAGCGC
>NZ_JBAPRN010000420.1:0-3995 GCF_049281135.1 Mycobacterium sp.
GTCGAACTGCGACTGGTGGCACGGGCACAGGATGCGGTAATCCTGCTGCTCGTACAGCGACGCGGGACAGCCCAGGTGCGAGCAGACCTTGGTGTAGGCGAACAGCTCGCCGAAGTTGAAGCTCTCCTGGCCCTTGCGTTTGACCACCCTGGGCAGGTCGGTGGCCTTGACACGGATCAGCATCACCGGGTTTCGGACCGCGGCCAGGATTCTGGTGAGCTTCTCGTGTGACTCCACTGTGGTGCCGTCGCCGTCGGATTCGCGCCACGGGAAGACGGTCTCCATGCCGCCGGCGTCGAGGTCCTCGGCGCGCATCTTGATGAACGGCGCCGCCGCACTTTCGCCGGTGGCCCGGGCCAGGTAGATGGTTTCGCCGTGAAAGCGAGGTGTCCAACCCGAGGTCCACAGCACGGCCTTCTTGCCGTCGGCCGTCTGCACCACGGGTTTCCACGGGTTCTTGATGAGGCCGCCGGCAAACGCCACCAGAGTGCCGAGTCCGAACGCTCCCAGGCCCGCGCCGAGCGACAGACCGATCAGCTTGCGGCGCCGCAGCGTGGAGCCTTCCAAAGCGTCGGTCAGGTTGGCGGCCACAGTTTTGCGATCGATCTCATCCGAGCCGGAAGCGCCGTAGTGGCGGTCCTGGATCGAAATCTCTTCGGGGATGAACTTTTTCTGGAAGAGCACCGCCCCGATGGCGATGCACAGCACCGACCCCCCGAACGTCAGACCGTACAGCGGGGTGGCCAGTGAGTATGCGAGGCTGCCGGACGATCCGTTCGGCTGGTACTCCCACGGCCAGAACAGGAACACCAGCAGCAGGGCCAACCCGAGCAACCCGCCCAGCAAAAGCCAGATGGCTACCAGGCGCTCGGCGCGCTTTTCGGCCTTGGTGCCGGGAACCGGCCAGCGCGGCTCCTTGAAGACGGTCTCGACGCCGTCGATCCGGCCGCCGAGCTCGACGAGTTCCTCGCGCGACATGGCGTTGAGTTCGGCGTCGGTGGGGTGTCCGCTGTCGTTGGTCATCAGGCGCCACTCCTCCTCATCGCTTCGTCCCCCTCGCCGCTGCGCGGCTGGAGGCGCCCCCACTGCATCGTCGCGACGCTGGTCATGATCGCGCCCCAATCCACAGCGCCGCACCGATGACGGCGACCATCCCGATGATCCACGCCACCATGCCCTCGGGGGCGGGTCCGAAGCCGCCCAGGCCGTTGCCGCCCGGACTTTTAGCCTCGGTCACATTCTTCACGTAGGCGATGATGTCTTTCTTCGCGTCGAAAGAGAGCTGACGGTCGGAAAACTTCGGCATGTTCTGCGGCCCGGTGCGCATCGCGTCGAGGATCTGCTGCTCGTTGGCCGGCTCCAACTCGGGAGCGAACTTGCCCGACGACAGCGCGCCGCCCTTGCCGGTGAAGTTGTGGCACGAGGAGCAGTTGAGCCGGAACAGGTCGCCGCCGCGGCCCAGGTCGCCGCCGCGCAGTGAGGTCATCGCGATGCTGCCGTCGGCGTTGCGCTCGATGGTCGGTCCGCCACCGTTGGCCTGCACGTAGGCGCCCAGCGCGTCAATCTGAGACTCGTCGAAAATCGGGTCTTTGCGCATCGCCTGCGCCTCGCCACGCATGGCGGGCATCCGGCCGCTGGACACCTGGAAGTAGACCGCGGCCTCGCCGACGCCGATCAGGCTGGGCCCGCGGTCGGGCACACCCTGCAGGTTGGCGCCGTGGCAGGTCACGCACGAAGTGTCGAAAAGCTGCTTGCCCGTTCGCAGTAGCGCCGAGGACGACTCGTCGGCGACGGCTATCTGCGGGCTGGGGGTCAGGACCGCGGCCAGCCCGCCGGCAACCACCAGAGCCAACACCAGCAGCAGCCCAGCCGACAACCGGCGGCGCAGGCGGCGGCGCGCCCGGTCACTCAGCGATCGGTTCAACCCCAGTTTCTTCAACCGAGCACTCCTGTTCTTACGCATGCTGGTCAACGGATGAAATAGATCGTGGCGAACAGTGCGATCCAGACGATGTCGACGAAGTGCCAGTAATAGGAGACGACGATCGACGCGGTGGCCTGCGCTGGGGTGAATTTGCTCATCGTGGTGCGGGCCAGCAGGAAGATAAAGGCGATCAGCCCGCCGATGACGTGCAACCCGTGGAAGCCGGTGGCCAGGTAGAACACGCTGCCGTAGGCGCTGGAGGGAATGGTCGTCCCATGGCTCATCAGGTGGTGGTACTCGTAGCCCTGCCCGAGCACGAAGAACAACCCCATCGCAAAGGTCAGCACGTACCAGCGGCGCAGCCCGAAGACGTCGCCGCGCTCGGCTGCGAACACGCCCATCTGGCAGGTGAACGATGAGGCGATCAGCACCAGCGTGACCGGCACCGCCTGATACAGGTTCAGCTCGGTCGGCGGAGGCGGCCAGTTGCCTGCCGCCTGCGCCCGCGCGGTGAAGTAGAAGGCGAACAGTCCAGCAAAGAACATCAACTCGCTGGAAAGCCAGACTATGGTGCCGACACTGACCATATTTGGGCGGTTGAGCGAATGTACGCGCGCCGTGATTGCTGTACCCGAGGTCCCTACCGCACTCGTCACCCCGCAAGTATGACGCTTTGTAGTTGTCGACCTCCACCCGGGGCGGCAATTTGGTGCGCGAAATTCATGTCGATCCGCCGCCCGCGCCCGGCTTCGCCGCGCTGGCGATCGCCATGGGACCATCGGCGGTGTGGCGGCGTCATCGTCGGAGCCGTTTCAGCGGCCCCCGGAAGCGGCGCTGTCGTGGCCGCGTGTGCTCGAGGTTTTGACCGCGGGTCGGGACCTGCCGCGCGGACAGGCCGGCTGGGCCATGGAGCAGATCATGACCGGATCTGCGACGCCGGCGCAGCTCGCGGCCTTCGCCGTGGCGATGAAGATGAAGGCGCCAACCGCCGCAGAAGTGGCCGAGCTGGCCGACGTGATGCTGCAGCACGGCCTCAAGCTGCCCACCTCGCAGATCGGGACCGAGACCGTCGACATCGTCGGTACCGGTGGCGACGGCGTCAACACCGTCAACCTCTCGACCATGGCGGCGATCGTCGTGGCGGCCAGCGGCATTCCGGTGGTCAAGCACGGCAACCGGGCGTCGTCGTCGCTGGCCGGCGGAGCCGACACGCTGGAAGCGCTCGGTGTACGCATCGACCTGGGTCCCGAGGACGTCGCACGCAGCGTTGCCGAGGTCGGTATCGGGTTCTGCTTCGCGCCGCGGTTCCATCCCTCTTATCGGCACGCATCGTCGGTGCGGCGCGAGATCGGTGTGCCCACCGTCTTCAATTTGCTTGGGCCGCTTACCAATCCGGGTCAGCCGCGGGCCGGCCTGATTGGTTGCGCCTTCGCCGAGCTGGCCGAGGTGATGGCGGGAGTTTTCGCCGCGCGCCAGTCCAGCGTGCTGGTGGTTCACGGCGACGACGGTCTCGACGAGCTGACCACCACCACGACGAGCACCATCTGGCGGGTCCAAGCCGGCACGGTGGACAAGCTGAAATTCGATCCCGCCGGGTTCGGGTTCGCGCGCGCCGACCTCGACCAGCTACTGGGTGGTGACGCGGCCGCCAACGCGGCGGAGGCACGTTCGGTGCTGGCCGGCGCCACGGGCCCGGTACGCGACGCCGTCGTGCTCAACGCCGCGGGCGCGATCGTGGCCCATGCCGGGCTATCCAGCCGCGCCGAGTGGTTGCCGGCGTGGGAGGACGGGCTTGCCCGGGCCGTCGACGCGATCGACAGCGGGGCGGCCGAACAGCTGCTCGCGCGATGGGTGCGGTTCGGTCAGCAGCTCTGAGTCGAGGGTCGTGACGGCCTGCTCGGCGGCCACCCGCGCAGAGCGCGCCGACGCGGCCCACTCGGCCCACGGCCCTGCGGACCGCAATGTGGTGCACCAACCCTCGTCGCCGGTCGTGGACACGATGCGCACCCCCGGGGCCGTCAGCCAGCGTGCGACCAGCGCGGTCTCTTCGACCAGCGCACCGCCCAGCGGC
>NZ_JBAPRN010000421.1:0-7926 GCF_049281135.1 Mycobacterium sp.
TACCAAGATCGCGCCGAATAGGTCATTCGCATTCGGTAGTTTCTGCATCGTGGCCGATTTAGCGAACCGTCAGATCCTGCTGCGACGCCGTCCGAGCGGGCTCGTCCAGCCCGGAGACACCGAACTGGTCACCACGCCGGCGCCCGAGCCCGCCGCGGGCGAGGCGCTGGTCCGCACCACCTATGTGGGCCTCGACGCCGCGGTCCGCACCTGGCTCAACGACCAGCCGGGCTACCTGCCGCCCGTGCAGTTGGGCGAAGTCGTCCGCGCGGCCGGAATCGGCGAGGTCGTGTCATCACGCTGTGACGCCTACGCGGTCGGCGACGTGATCACCACGCTGACCGGCTTCCAGGAATATGTGATCGTCCGCGACGACGTGTTCAGCACGCCGATCGCCGACGAAAGCGATCAGCTGGCGATCATGTCGGTCTACGGCCCGACCGGGGCCACGGCATACATCGGGATGACCGACGTCGGTCGGCCTCAGGCCGGAGACACCGTGGTGGTCTCGGCCGCAGCCGGCGCTACCGGATCGGTGGCGGGGCAGATCGCCAAGATCGCCGGCGCCCGGGTGGTGGGCATCGCGGGCGGTCCGGAGAAGTGCCGGGCGGTGGTTGAGGACTTCGGTTTCGACGCGTGCATCGACTACAAGAACGACGACCTGGGCACCGCGCTGAAAGAGCACTGCCCCAAGCGGGTCAACGTCTACTTCGACAACGTCGGTGGGCCCATTCTCGACGCGGTGTTGGGCAGGTTGGCCATGAATGCGCGGGTCGTGTTGTGCGGCATCATCTCCAGCTACTTGACCAGCGACCATCCCGGGCCGGCGAACTACGTGAACTTGCTGTCGAAGACCGCGACCATGCAGGGATTCAACGCGCTCGATCAGTGGGGGCGCTTCGACGAAGCGTTCGCCTCGCTTCGGCAATGGGGCCACGAAGGCCGAATCAAGGCCCGCCAGACCGTCTTTGAAGGCGTCGACTCCTGTGTTGACGCGCTCAACGGGCTGTTCACCGGCGCCAACATCGGCAAGATGTTGGTCAAGTTGAGCGAGCCGACGACGGTTTAGCTCAGCTCTTGGATGCGGATCATGGTGCCCGCGGGATCGCGCACGGCGCAGTCGCGAATTCCATAGGGCTGCTGGGTGGGTTCTTGAACGATGTCGGCATTGGTGGCCTGTAGCCGCTCGAACAGTTCGTCGAGGTCCTTGGTGGCCAGGACCACCATCGCGTAGGTGCCCTTGGCCATCATCTCGGCGATGGTGCGTCGTTCGTCCTCGGTGATACCCGGGTTCGCCGCCGGCGGATTCAAAACAATAGACGTGCCAGGCTGATTCGGCGGGCCGACCGTGATCCAACGCATCGTGCCCTTGCCGACATCGAGGCGGACCTCGAAGCCGAGGGTGTCGCGGTAGAACGCCAGCGACTCTTCCGGATCGTCGTGCGGCAGCATGCTCGAGTGAATGGTGATGTCCATCTCAGTCACGTTAGGTGCAGAGCGGCGGCGGGAGCTTCTCGATTCCTGACCGGTCTGGTCACCTGCTTTTCCACGCACGACGGCAGGCCCGCCTCCATGTGGGCTGTCTGGTCCCGATAGGTGCTGGGGGAGACGCCGACGAGCTCGCTGAAGCGGGTGCTGAAGGTGCCCAGCGACGAGCAACCGACCGCGAAGCAGACCTCGGTGACGCCGAGGTCGCCGCGACGCAGCAGCGCCATCGCGCGCTCGATGCGGCGCGTCATCAAATAGGAGTACGGCGATTCGCCGTACGCGGTTTTGAACTGGCGACTGAGATGACCGGCTGACATGTGCGCGTCGCGGGCGAGCGCCTCGACGTCCAGCGGCTGCGCGTATTCGCGGTCGATGCGGTCTCGGACGCGGCGCAGCCTCGCGAGGTCGCGCAGGCGTTGCTCGTCGGTGGATCTGCGGGCCACCCGCGCGATCGTGCCATGTCGCGTTTGGGTTCGGGTCCACTTCGCGGTCTGCTGTAGGCTTTCCACCTGCTGCCGGTGATCCATCGGCGGCTCCGGGCTGTGGCGCAGTTTGGTAGCGCACTTGACTGGGGGTCAAGTGGTCGCAGGTTCAAATCCTGTCAGCCCGACGCAGGTCAGAGGCGGTTTCCGAGGTTCGGGAGCCGCCTTTTTCCATGCCATACCGCCTTTGTATACCGCCATCACAAACCGAGCGCGTCGCCGAGCCCTCTGACCGCGGCGCGGGCGGCGTCGTCGCTGGTGTGTCCGTACAGGTCGCCGGTGATGCTGATAGACGCGTGTCCGAGCAGATCGGCCGCGGCCTTGATGTGGACACCTGCTTCCAGCCAGCCGACAGCCGCGGAGTGGCGCAGCGTGTGCGCGCCGACGTCCTTGATCCCGGCCTTGCCCGCCGCAATCTCGACGGTCCGAAGCAGGTTGCGCGGATCGACCCAACCGCCGACTTCGGTCGCGAACACCGCGCCGGTTTCAGTCCACTGGTCACCCGCGCTCAACCGCTCGGCGATCTGCGCTTTGCGGTGTGTCTTCAACTCAGCCATCAGGCCAGCCGTCAGCGGAATACGCCGCCGCGACCGATCGGTCTTCGGCGCGGTCCACGCCAACGCGCCAGCGACCCGTACGACGACACCGGCCACGGTCAACTCACTCTTGGCCAGATCGACGTCCGACCAACGCAGGCCCGCCACCTCACCGCGGCGCATCCCGGTCGCCGCGAGGACCAGCACCGCCAGCCGGTACCGCAACCCGTCCAGCTGGCCCAGCACTCGCCGCACGTCGTTGGTGGACAGATAGCGCGCCTCCTTCGGCACGACAGCGGGACGCTTCACCTTCGCTGTTGGGTTCGCCGCGAGTAGGCCATCGCGCACGGCGATATCGAGCGCGGCTCGCAGCACCGTGTACACCTGTCGCACGGTGCTGTCGGATAATTTCTTGCCTCGCAGGCGCATTACGAGTGATTCGACGTGTGTCGGCCGGATCTGGTCGAGCCGCAGCCCTGCGAGCTTGGTGTCGCCTTCTAGGTGTTTGCGGCACAAGTTGGCGTAGAGCTCTTGGGTGGTCGCTTTCCGTGACGATGCCGGTAGCGCGGTCGTCCGCCAGGTCGCCAGCCACGAGCCGACCGTCTGCTTGTCGTCGCGCGGCGGCGCCCCCTCGGAGAGCCGTTTGCAGGCGGCGGTGAGCTTGCCTCGCGCCTCGGCGCGCGTCTCGCCGTACACGCTGAGCCGTTTCCGATCGCCGTCCGGCGTGGTGTACCGGGTCGACGCTTCCCAGAGTCCGTTCGGCCGCTGCCGGTAGGACCCTTCGCCATCCGCTCGCCGTGTACCCATAACCGCCTCTCAAAGAGTCAAGTGGTCGCACACGGCAGGATAGCGGCGGACACGCCGATTGCGGCGTAGCACGGGCGTATCGGGGCGGACGGGTTACGGTAGGCGCCACAATCGAACACCGACGCTAGTCAAGGTTCACGCGACGAGCCGCCGCAATAGGCGGATTCGCACCGTATGGGCGAGATCGCTGGAACCGAGACGAACGGCGCAACCCCGCACTGGGGCAAACCCGCTGAGTCCCGCACGCGGACTTACTGAACCGGCAGCCGAGCACAGAGAAGACCACCGTGGTCTATCTGTCGCTCGGCTGTTCCCGTTCAGAAGGGAAACCCCGTGCCGAAAGCCTCCACGAATTTTGTTCCTGCGCAACGCAAGTTGTGCACCATCGGCGACGTCTGCGAACAACTCAGCGTCGGCCGCACTACCGTGTACGGGCTGATTGACACAGGCACGTTGCGTCGCGTGAAGGTCGGCGTGCGAGCACTAATCCCGCAATCTGATGTCGACGCGTTCGTCGCTCGCCTACTCGATGGCGATGTGGTCGCGTGAGACCCGCCGACGAGCCCCAGGTCCACGTCGGACCGAACGCTGCTGCGCCGGGTCTGGTGACGATCGCTATCGGCACCGGAACCGACCCGTACAGCGTCACAACGGAATTCGCTATCAGGCTGGCCGGACTGCTGCTGGTCTCTGCCGCGGCATCACGTGACAGTGCTGCAAAGGCGTCACGTGACAACGCCGCAACCGCCACGTGACATGGGCAATCGCTACCCGATTCAGGTGTTCGGCGAACCAATTCGCAAGGGCTACACCGTGGTATCGGACGAGCTAATCCGAGAAGGCGCCCACGACAACGCGCTCGGCTCGGACGGCCTAGCGGTAATCCTGCTGATGCTGTCTCGCGCGTCAATCAGGGCGGGACAACGCGCGTGGGAAACCTCGGCGACGCAGATTTCCGAAGAGCTCGGCTGGGGCCGCAACCGAGAGCGCGCCCGCGTGGCGATTCAAAGGGCTGAGGACGACGGACGTCTCGTACGGCGTGGATTCGCCCGCGACGGCCAGGACGTCAAGCAGCGGTGCGCGTACGTGATCTGTGCGGGCGGACGCCGTTTCACCGACGAGGAACTGGTCGTCGTGAAGGAACCGATCATTCTGCCGCCGAAGCGGAAGAGCGCGCCGTGAGCCCGTCAGCGGTGCACGAATGCCGTGCGCCACATACGCCCCCCACGGTGCACGAAAACCGTGCACGTCGAACGCTGTTGTGGTGCACGGTTTTTTGTGCACCAAGTGCACCGGAAAAGGTGCACGGCATTCGTGCACCATTGGTGCACCCCCGTGGGTGCAACATAGGAATACCCATGTACCTAAGGGATACCCGATCCGCTCATGCACTGGCGTGCACGATCGCTCGAACCCCCTACCGAATCTGCGTACTGGGTTACGCAACTCGGGGACTTCGCGGTGACCCACAGACCGCGCGCGCGTGGAGTGAGGCGCCCGCATGAGCCGCCGGAATGCAACCGAGCAGATCGCGCGCGAGGAACGAGTATCGAAAATCCGCCAATGCCGACGCTGCCACCCATGCGGGTGGTTGCTCGACACCGACGGCACGCCGATCGAACCGGCAATTCGCTGCACCCATGGCGCCCGACCGCCGGTGTTCCGGGATATCACCGCGCCGATCCATGAGCGTGAGTTCGACTCAGGTTCAGGTCAACCCGAGCTGGACCTGTGAACGTCCGCGCCGTGCTGGTCTGTCACCCCGAGCCGCAGCAGTCATCCAGCGCCGAGTTCACGTTCTGGGCCGACGTCGCCGAGGCGCGGCGCGCCGAAGCCGAGTTAGGGCACCGGTGCGGGCCGCTGTGCGTCGAAATCCACACCATCGCCCGACTTGGCCTCGAGCCGGACCCCAGGCGGCGGGCGACTCGATGACGGACCGCGACCAACAACTGATGGCCGAAGCGACCTTCGTACTCGCCGACGCGATACACCTGCTGAACATCAGCGGCCAACGAATCCCGCACCGCTGGCCGAAGACGCTCGCAGCCCTCAACAGGCGTTTGTCCGTGGACGGACAACCCGAACGGGCCAATCTGTCAGTCTTGAAGACGACCGAGCAACTCGCATCCGAATGGGGTTGCCACGCAAGGACTATCAGACGCAAAGCCGAAGCTGCCGGTGGACGAAAAGTCAACGGCTGGATCTTCCCGGAGGACACATAAATGGCCACCCACGACGAGGCGTCATTCCTACGAACACTTTTGACTCCCGCCGACAACGACGGCGGACAAGGCTTACGAAGCCTGTTCTCAAATATCAGCGGCCAGGCGCCGCCCGAGGTCGTCGAGCACCAGGGCCCCGTCGACTGGAATCCCTTGGTCGCAGCCGCTCTCGGCACCCAGAACAACGACGACGCAACCGAAACCGACCCCTCGGCCGGACCTGCTCAAAACTGACAGCCCACCAACCCGCAAAGGACACTCCCGATGCACATTTCCGCCCGCTCTTACGCCCATACCGTTGAGAAATCCGCAGACAAACTCGGCGTTCCCCTCCCGGGGCGATACTTCGCCCACATCGAACAGGCCCAAGCCCTCGCCGAGTCCGTCGCTGAAATCGCCCGAGTGCAGGCTGACCAGCTCACGACCGCCTCGCTCACGGCACTTGAGGCCGGCCGTGACCATCACACCGATAAGACCGTGCTGCGTCTCCTGCTGGATCGGACGCTCTCCCTGAGCGGGATTGACCAGATCGCGCGAGAACGCGCCGACCAGGCATTCCGAGACATGCTCGCCGACGTCTCCGACGACATTCTCGAGTCATGGGCCGAAGCCCTCGAACCACAATCCCAACACTTGGCCGCAGCAGCGCAAGCGGGGCTCGACCTGCACCGGCCCGACGCCGTCATCGCCCAAGGCGGCGACAGCATGAAACTCGCGCACCACGCGCAGGCCGCAGTCGCGGCCTGGTCCGCCGCCATCACCGGATTCGCCGCTCTCGCGACCGTCGCTGGCGTCGACCGCAGCAACCGTCACACCGCGCCAATGGTGTTCACGCCCGCACGCCGAGCCGAGCTGGCACCCGCGTTCACGCTGGCACGCGACGAACAAACCAGCGTTGACGCGTGGGTGCTGGCCCGCTGCGGCATCCCACTCGACCTCGCCACCATCGGCGACTTCATGGCACGCGCAGCCACATTCGAAGCAGACCGCCAAACCGAGCGCCAATCTGCGGTCGACGAAGAACGCTACCAACGCTCAGCCCACCAGTGACCCGCCCAAGCAGCCCGCGGCTGGCGCGCCATCGGGTTTCCCGGCCCGACCGGCAGCGCCGCCGCGAGGCCCCTACGACGACGAGGACCAGGACATGACCCAGCAGGCAACCCGAGCCGACCAGAGCACCCGACCCCCTACGCCGGGTGACCCCTACCGGGGGCCCACGCGCACCTCACTGGCTTAGGCGATGCCCTCCCTCGGCACTTTTTCTTTTGAAGATCAGGAAGGACGATATGACCCCCAGGAAGCGGACGCCGCTGAGGGTGGTCGGGTCGGGTGAGCCCAAGAAGGTGGCAGCCAATAAGGCACCGGCGAAGCGGGCGCCGCGGAAGGCTGTTCCGATGTCGGTTGCCGAGGCAGCGGCGACTGGCGACCGCCGACAGTTGTTGGTGGCGCTCGGTAACCGGGTCGGTCAGGCGCTCGATGATCCGAAGACAGCGGGGCCCGCATTCGCTGCGCTGATTAAGCAGGCGCGTGACATCGCGGACGCGATCGCGGCGATCGACCAGGCCGCGGATGCGGCCTCATTGGTGTCGGGTCCGGAGTCGGCGATCGCTACCACGCCGGATGAGGCGTGGGACGAGTCGATGATCTGAACGCTGACCGCGGTCGTGGTCCTGGTCGTCGGCGTGGGATCCGCAGTGCGGGGCCTGAGTGGTCGCATGATGGCGAAGTGACGTTCCGGGAGCGCGCCGAGATGGCGATGCGCGAGGGCTGGAACAGCGGGCTTGACGACGAAAATCCCTACGCGGGTGGCGACTCGCTGGCGCTGGCGAAATGCTGGATGCGCGGCCACAAGACGATGCTCACGATCCGTTCCGCGGCAACGCCAGCGATGCAGAAATACCTCCGGGCCCGCGTCCACATGACGAGCGAATGACGACGCGGGCCGAGGCCGAAGCCGCCGTGCGGCCCGAACTGAACGCCGAGCTCGGCGCTAAACGATCGCACCGGAGAATGCGAGGCCTCGCACGAAGCGAGACATCTCGCTCCAGTCCGGATCGCCCTCCGTCGTGGCAGGCAAATGGATGGTGGTCTTCTTCATGCGCCGCAGATTCCACTTGTAGCCGTATGTGTAGCGACTTCGCTCATGTCGAATCATGGTGCAGACAAAAAGGAGGGCGTGTACATCCGGACCGTTGGGGGGCGGTACCAACACATTCACGTCGTCTGATGCGTAGAACGGTGCGTCCTGATAGAAGGCAACTCCGACAGAGTTTCCGTTGTAAGGAACTGTTACGCAGCCTGTTTCGAATATCGGGTCCAGATCGATCAGGTCGGTGACTCCGTTGTTCTTCATTGAGGCGCCGATGAAGCGCGTTGAGCCCGGAGTGCGGT
>NZ_JBAPRN010000422.1:0-9107 GCF_049281135.1 Mycobacterium sp.
GAGTGTAGAGCTCGCCGACGGTGGCACGGACCAGCTCATGCCATTCGCATTCCTCGGTTGACGGCGCGGACACCTCGCTGAACGCCAGTTCAAAGACGGCTTCGTAGAGTTCGTTCTTGTTTTGTACATAGCCGTAGATCGTCATCACGCCGACGCCCAGCTCGTCGGCCAGTTGGCGCATGCTGAACGAATCGGGCGGGCCGTCGTCGATCAATCGCAAGGCCCGTTGAGCCACCTCTGTGCGAGTGAATCTGGGCCGCGGTCCGCGCGCGCCTCCCGAAGAGGATGTTGACACCGTCACACCGTACAGCCTACGGTGATTCCGCACACAATTTACCGTACGCTGTACGATGATTCTGCATCGGAGAGCAATGATGACGTCGACGTTCGCTGATTCGAGCAAGGTTGCGTGATGACCTTCTCCGACACCGACGTTCAGACGTTCGCGGCGACACCCTCGAAGTTCTTCGGCCATTCGTGGTACGCGATGCAGCACCTCCCCGCCAAAGAACTGGGCATGCTGCAGTTGGCGGCCCTGCGGATGCGGCTCGCTGAACTGCGAGACGCGATTCCCGTGCTGACCACGATGGCAGACGAGACCGGGATCCGTGCGCTGACATCCGTCGACGACGTGGTGCCGCTGCTGTTCCAGCACTCGGTCTACAAGTCGTATCCGCTGGCGTTGTTGGTGAAGAACCGGTTCACCGAACTCACCCGATGGCTGGATCGACTCACCACGCATGATCTCAGCAGAGTCGATGTCAGCGCGTGCGACAGTATCGATTCCTGGCTGGACGTCCTGGACGAGCAGACCGACCTGCGGGTGGCGCACACGTCCGGAACCTCGGGGATGATGTCGTTTCTGCCGCGCGCCAAAGACGAGTGGGATCAGATGTTCTCCGCGATCCGGTGCGGGCTCTTCCAGTACTCGGACCCCACCGGCGCCGGCGGCCGGCACGACGGGGAGTACTTCAACCTGATCTGGCCGCTCTATCGTTACGGGCGCAGCGCGATCATGCGGGTACCGCAGATGGGCCTGCCCCATTTGCTGGGGTCGGAGGACCACCTGCACACACTGCGTCCGGGCAGGATGAGTTCGGACTCGATGTTCCTGGCCGGGCGGCTGCGCGCGGCCGCCGCCCGGGGTGAGGTCGACCAGCTCGAGATCAACCCGGCATTACGGGCACGCAAAGACCAGTTCGAGCGTGAGCAGCGTGAAATGGCCGAAACCATGCCGGTTTTCATCGACGAGATCGTCGACAAGCTGCGCGGTCAGCGGGTCTGGGTGCTGGCCACCTGGAACATCCTCTACGGGATCGCACAAGCCGGCTTGAGCAAAGGGTTGTCTCAGCTGTTCGCGCCCGACTCGCTGATCAGCACCGGGGGCGGCGCCAAGGGTGCCGTCGTCCCGGACGACTGGGAACAGCTGGTTCGCGAGTTCACCGGGGTCGACCACATCCAGCACATGTACGTGATGTCGGAGATCACCGCGCTGAACAAGATGTGCGAACACGGCCGCTACCACTTCGAGCCGTGGATCATCCCGTTCGTGCTAGATCCCGCAGACGGCCGGCCACTTCCGCGCGAAGGTGAGCAGATCGGCCGGGCGGCGGTATTCGATCTTTTGCCGTCCAGCTATTGGGGCGGATTCATCAGCGGGGACGAAGTCGCGGCGAGCTTCGAGCAATGTGCGTGTGGCCGCACGACGGCCCATCTCGCCCACCAAATCCAGCGCTACAGCGACAAACAGAACGGTGACGACAAGATCACCTGCCTGGCGTCGGAGGAAGCGCACCGGGCCGCACTCGAATTTCTCACCGCGAGGCTTGCCTGATGACCGCGACGATCGGCGGCGCGCAGTCCGCGGTCCCTGAGTTGCTCATCCCGGCGCTTATCCGCGGCAAGACGGTCCCCGAGGACTCAGAAAAGGGCTTGGTGTCCTTCGGCGGTCGTGGCGGTGCGGCTTCCTTCAGCGGGCCGAACCCCAGTGAGATCGTGCACGCACTCCCGCTGCGCGACCCCGGCGAACTGGCCGATGTACACCGGCTGCGCTTCGACGAGATCGTCGACTTCCTCGACGAATTGGGCCGGCATCTCGTGTTGGACCGCAACGAGCACCTGCAGCAGGCATTGGAATATTCGGCGGGATGGTCTGATATGACCACCCCGTTGGTCCGGTCGTCATTCCGGCAATTACCGGCATTGTTCGCCCCCGACTCGGTGCGTCAACTCGCGGACGCGATCGGCGCGCCCTACCTCGACGGCTGGGTACCGCGGCGGATGGATGACGGGCGGCTGGCGAGCATCCGCGCCATGGGTGCCCGCACGGTGCACGTGATCGCGGGCAACAGCCCGGTCATCGCGGCGTTATCGATCCTGCGCAACGCGGTCGCCCGGTCCGATGCCATCATCAAGACGCCATCCAACGATCCCCTCAGCGCGCTGGCGATTGCCCGCACGATGGCCGACATGGCCCCGGATCACCCGATAACCCGGCACGTATCGGTGGCGTATTGGAAGGGCGGCGATACCGAGTTCGAATCCACGCTGTACCAGCCGAGAAATGTCGAAAAGATCATCGCCTGGGGCGGTTTCGCGTCCGTTACGCATGTGCTGCGCTACGTCCAGCCGGGCCTTGAGCTGATTTCGCTCGACCCGAAGCGCAGCGCGACGATCATCGGACCGGAAGCATTCGAATCCGAGGACACCGTGCGCGACGTTGCGTTGCGACTGGCCACCGATATCGGTGCGCTCAACCAGCTCGGTTGCGTCAATGCCCGCGTGGTGTACATCGCCTCCGGCCTCGACACCACGGGACTCGGCCGACTCAACGCGCTCGGCGAGGCGGTCTACCAACAGTTGCAGGGGCTGCCCGAGTCGCTCAGCACACCCGCGAAAACCTTCGACCCGGAGCTGCGGGCACATATCGAGGCACTGCGTGCCAGTCCGGATTGGTATCGGATCTACGGCGGAAGCGATGGCCGGGGAGCGATCATCTGCTCGCAGCTCGACGAGCCGGTGGAGTTCCACCGGTCGCTGAGCGGCCGGGTGGCCAACCTGGTGCCGATCGACGATCCGGCCGACGCCGTCGCCGCGGTGAACGCGTACACGCAGACGATCGGCATCTATCCGGAACAACTCAAGACTCGCTTGCGCGACGCGCTCGCGCTGCATGGCGCGCAACGTCTCGTCTCCCTGGGATATGCGGCCGACCCGAACGTCGCGCTGCCGCAGGACGCCATCGAGCCGATGCGTCGCATGGTCAAGTGGGTTGTCGATGAGGAATGTGATCCGAATCGGGTCATGCCGCTGTGGGATTCGCAGTAACGCAAGCACGAAATGAGGTAGCCGGTGGTAGAAATCGTGGACACCGTCGAAGATCTGACATCGGAGTGGTTCACCGAGGCGCTGCGTGAGGGAGGCAGCATCGGGGCCGGAGTCTCTGTGACGTCGGCTCAAAGCAAACCGGTTGGCACCGGCCAGCTCGGCCTGGTTGCACGAGCGCAACTCGAGTATGACGCTGCAAGTGGCCCTGCGTCGTTGATCGTCAAACTGCCTTCCCAGGATGCCGGGAGTCGCCAATTGGGCACGGCGATGGGCGTTTACGAAGCTGAAGTGCGCTTCTATCAAGAGGTTGCGCCGCGTGTCGATGCGCACGTCCCCCACATGCACTGGGGCGCGGTGGAATCGGATACCGGCCGATTCACTTTGGTGATCGATGACCTCTCCCCGGGTTCGGTGGTCGGGAACATGGTCGAGGGTTGTTCGATCGAGCACGCTCGATCGGCGGTGCTCGAGCTGGTCAACCTTCAAGCCCCATCCTGGGACGACCCGGGGCTTCTGCGCCGGGGGTGGATCGCCAATGCCGCACGCACGCAAGCGTTGTTCGACGCGGTGCCGTTGGCGTTGGAGCCGTTCCTCGATCGCTTCGCCGACCGCCTGGAATCCGATGATGTCGCGCTGGTCAAGCGGCTCGGGCCGCAGGCTCCCGGGTACGTTGACAAGGCATGGCGCCGACCGTTCGTGGTCACCCACGGCGACTACCGGCTGGACAACCTCATGTTCGGTGTCGAACCGTCCGCTCCCGGTGTCTGCATCGTCGATTGGCAAGGCGCGCGCCTCGGTCCCCCGCTGATCGACGTTGCCACCTTCCTCGGCAGCTGCGTGAGCCCCGAACAGCGCCGGGCGCTCGAGCCTGACCTGCTCCGCTCCTACCACAAGGAGTTGCTCGCCCGCGGCGTTACCGGGTTCTCGTTCGACGCCTGCTGGGAGGGCTACGGGCGAGCCGCGTTCTACCCCTTCTTGCTGACGGTGGCGGTGTCGGTGACTATCGAGCGAACCGAACGCGGCGACGAGATGTGGGCGCAGATGCTGCGTGGCGCTGCCGATCTCATCCGCGCCACCGGCGCCGAGAACGTATTGGACTGAGCCGATGAGTATTCCCGTGCCCAAACCCGGTTCGGCGGCATTCGTCACCGGAGCATCGTCAGGAATCGGCATGGCACTGGCGCGCGAACTCGCTTGGGCCGGACATGATCTCGTCCTGGTGGCGCGTCGCCGTGAGCGACTGGAGGCCCTGGCGGCTGAACTCCACGAGAAGTACGGTGTCGGGGTCGACGTGCTGGTCTGCGATCTTTCCGACGCCTCAGACCGCGACCGGATGCTGGCGGAACTGAGCGCGTTGGGTCACCAACTCGACGTACTGATCCTGTGTGCCGGGTTCGGGATGATCGGTCCGTATCTCGATCACGACCCCGAGCGGTTGATCAGTATGGTGCGCACCAATGTCGAGGGCACCATGGCGCTCGTCCGAGCCCTGACACCGCCGATGGTCGGCCGTAGACGCGGGTCGGTGCTTCTGGTCTCCTCGATGGCGGGCAACCAGCCGATGCCATACTTCGCGCCGTACTCCGCCACGAAGGCGGCGGTCACCTCACTGGGCGAATCTCTGCATTACGAACTCAAGCCGGCCGGGGTCGGTGTGTCGGTGCTCGCTCCGGCCAGCGTCGCCACCGAGTTCGCGGAGGTGGCGGATGCACCAAGCCAGGCTGATCGTCAGCCCGGATTCCTGATCGCAACCGCCGAAGACTGTGCGAAAGCGGGTATCAGCGCCCTACGCAGCGGCAAGCGAAAGGTGGTTCCCCTTCCGCAGGCTGCGGCCTTCGCCTGGGTCAGCGCCCACCTGCCTCGCCGGATCTGGTTTCGGATCTGCCGCACGATGATGGGGTAACCGATGCGCGTACTCCACACTCGCTCCCGATTGACGTTCAGCGCACAGCCGGAGCACCGCGGGTCGGCGGTGAGGTCGCCGGTTGCGGGAGCGCCTTGGGCAACCGCATGACCGCCACCAGCACGCCAACACCCGCGACGGTGCAGACTGCCCACATCGCGAGGTACCAGAACGAGCGGAATTCCGGGCCGAAAAACAGTGTGATGGCCAGGAACCAGAAGGTGATCATCCCGAGGTAGGCCCACCACACAATTGGGGCGGTTCCGGCGCTGCTGCGACGCCGCATCAGGATGCCGACATACATCAACGGCAGCGCGGTGTTTGCCGCGGAGAAGTAGGCGATCGCGATGGGGTCACCCATCGAGTGGTTGAGGAAATTCCAGACGATGACCGCTGCGACAGCCCCGGCCACCATCAGCGCCGCGAACTGGCGCGGAGTCGATGACGGTAGCAGCTCCGTCCTGCCGTATTGGATCGCCTGCACGATGTAGGCGACCTCGAACGTGACGGTGAACACCAATGCGACCCAGAATAATTCGACATACCAGTGGTGGTAGGTGTGGAACCAGGTGTCGTATCGAGCCACGAACGAGCCATCGCCGGCGAACCAGAACAGGGTGCAGAAGATCGGGATCGAGTACACCTTCTCGCGCCGGGCGATCACTAAGGAAACGAAGAACCAGGTGTAGTTGCAGAGCATCGCCAGCGCGCACAGGGCCAAGATCCAGACCATGTGGTTGTCAATGGCGGTCAGGGTCTGTCGTCCGTCGTACATCAGCGGGATCCCAACGAGTCGAGGATGGCCTGCGAACGATCGCTTACGTCTGCCTCAGTCGCCGACGGCGCTGTCCCTCGCGCCCATGGAGTGCGCACGCCGAGGCTGACGACGTAGGCGAGCACGACGGCAAACAAAGCGGTTCCGATTGCGCCGATGGCAATGTAGGCGGTGTTCGTGGTTCCGCTGTGCAGCGCCACCGCCAGTGGCAGCGAGGTCATCGCGTGGGAACCGGCCATCACCATGGGGACCGCAGGGACGATCAGCCACTGCCGGCCCCGGGGCAAGAGGCGTTGCAGCGCACAGAACGCGCCGGCGATTGCCACCATGAAGGACACGTAGGTGAACGGCGTCAGGACCGGTACATCCCCCAGCTTGAACGCCTGCGGGCCGTAGTAGATCCAGGTGGGTCCGCCGACGCTGGTGACGAGCATTTCGAAGAAGATGGCGAAGCTCAGGAAGCCCGACCATTCAAGCCAGAATCGCCGTGCCGACACCCCCGTGCCGGCACGGTGGATCATCAGGTACCCGTAGATGGGCAGATACCAGAAGTACAGGATTCCGATGAAGGCCGGGATGCTGTGCCCGAAGGTGGTGATCCAGCTGATCTGACCTCGCTCGGTGTAGTACACGTGCACCAGGTTGTCGCCAAGCGCTTCGTAGGGAATGGCCAGGCCGGCGCCGAGCAGCAACCAGATGTGCACCAGGTCGCGACGCCGGATGGACGCGTATATCGCATAACCCAGGCTGAGCACGGCCATCATGGTCATCGCCACGATCAGCACGGTCTGGGCCGTTTGGGGCATCGGTACGTCGGACGGTACTGGGATGTCGGAATCCATAGCGCTACCTCCCGAGCCTCTAGAGAGTGAACGCTCACTACCGTAGCATCGTAGAATGGGGACGAACAAGGCTCCGGCTGCATTAACGAAGCGGCGCCCGCGGCGAAGCTCCGCCGAGGTGCGCTCGCGCATCCAGTCTGCGGCCGTCGCATTGTTCGCCGAGCGGGGCTACGGGAACGCCACCACCCGCGAGATCGCACGTCGAGCCGAAGTGGCCGAACCGGTGATCTTTCGCATTTACCCCACCAAGCAGGCGTTGTTCGACGCCGCGGTGCTCGAACCATTCGACGAATTCATCTCCGAATACACGGCTCGTTGGCTGGCGGCTCCCACGCCCGGCGGCAACCCCGAAGAGGTGTTGCAACAATTTGTCGAAGACCTCCACGACCTGGTTCGCCAGAACCGTCAGCTCGTCGCGGCGCTGGCCTCGTCGGGATCGTTGACAGTCCGCACTCAGCCGGTATTAGCAAAGCTGGAGAAGATGGGCACCGTCATCGCCGAGACCCACGGCCTGCCGTTCGACCCGAAACTGTCGGTACGGATCGCCGCGGTGATGGTGGCGGCGGTGACGATGCTGGAAGATGAGCTGTTCGACGGTGCTGGGAATCGCCTTGTCGCGGAGATGGTCCGGATGCTGATCGGCGCCGCCCGCTATGTCCCCAGCTCGAGCGGGTGCATCTAGAGCACGGCCGAAACGTCTCGATCTGGGCCCGGCCGGAGCGGCCGAGGGTTTCGATACGGACCGTATCGAAAATATGCGTAAGCATCCCCGGTGATGCCATTGGACGGCGACAATGAGGCTGAAGCAGCTCGGGTTGCACGGCTGGCGCCCTGGAATATTTGATAGACAACTATCATTTAGCTTATGATGTGACGGTGGCGATCCGCGAGCGTCCCTTGCGCAGTGATGCGGTGCGCAATGCCGCACGCATCATCGGCTCCGCGCAGCGGGTATTTGCCAGCGCCGGTCCACAAGCAGCGATGGAGGATATCGCTGCCGAAGCCGGCGTCGGCGTGGCCACGGTCTATCGGCGCTTTCCCACGAAGGACGCGTTGTTGCGGGTGGTGCTCGATCGTCGTTTCGACGAGGTGGTGGGTGCCGCACTGGCGCGCGCGCAGGATGAAGTCGATGCCCGCGACGCGATGCGCGCCGCTCTGCGGGGCGCGGTGTCGTTTATCGCCGGTGACCCCAAGACTATGGCGGCGGCGATGAGCAGCGGGTTGATGACGATGGATCTGGCGCACCGATTTTTTGAACCTGTCGCCGCGATCGTGCGCCGTGGTCAAGACGATGGCGTGTTCCGCGACGACCTCGCTACCGAAGACGTGCCGCGAATCGTGCTGATGCTGGTGGGCACGCTTCCTTCGTTTGAGGCGGGATCCGATGGGTGGTATCGCTACCTGGATCTGATCATCGACACGCTCACCGCCAATCGCAGCCGACTTTCGCCGATCAACCCGGCACGTGACCACCAGTCGCCGCCGGTTCTGGACCTACCGCGTGAGCCATCTGGAAAGTCAGGTAGATGATGGATTGTCAACATGGCAGCACCCAATTGCTAGCCTACCGACCGCCGGCGCCGACTCGGGACCGGCGGAAAGCGTCACCTCCGACGCCACCCGAACCGAACTCGCCTGCGGTTCAGCGATTGTGGGCCGGCGATGTCGACACTGCCACCGACGCGCTCAGCCAGGCATACAGCGCCGTCACGGTTCGGCCTGATCCGGGCGCCAAGAGCTTGCGTATGGCGGTGGCCACCTGCAAGCTGCCCAACCTGACTCTGGGTAGCTTGGAGATTTCGACATCGACGGTGCGCTCGTCGCGCTATCCGCTCATTGCGGTGTGCCTGCCGATCGGCGGAGAGATTCTGATCACCAGCAACTGCGGCAGCGCGCGCGTGGCCGATGGATCGGCGGTCGTGGTTTCGCCGGGCAACCCGGTGGTGGTGGAATATCTCACCGACGATTGCTCCATGGAAACACTGCTCTTCGAACAGTCCTCGGTTGAAGCCGAGCTTGCCGGGATGTTGGGGGCGCCTGTCACCAAGCCGCTGCGCTTCGACCTGCAATTCGGCCTATCTGCCGCATCGCCGTTCTCGCGAGCGTTGACCCTGTTACGCAATGAGCTGAAAGATCCTGCCGGACTGACCGCGGTGCCCGCGATGTCCAGACAGCTGGGGCGCTTGATCATGGCGGGTCTTCTTGTCAGCCAAACACATAACTACACCGAGGAACTCGGCCGGCCCCGTGCCGTGCCGGG
>NZ_JBAPRN010000423.1:0-8350 GCF_049281135.1 Mycobacterium sp.
CATGAGTTTGAGCGATTACCGGGGTCACCGGCGGTCTGGGCGAGGTCCTGAGAAGCCGCAACGCCGAAGAAGGGGCAACAGCGGCCCACAATTCGTGATCCAGGACCACGCGGCGCGCAGTGACTACTACGACTTTCGTCTCGAGATCGACGGTGTGCTGGTGTCTTGGGCCATTGCTCGGGGGCCGTCGGTCAATCCGCAGGACCGACGGATGGCGCGACGCACCGAAGACCACCCGATGGACGACGCGGAGTTTGACCGCGCCGACAATGTCACGGTCTGGGACCACGGCACATACGCCAACCGGACCGAGTACGAGATGGTCAACTGCCTTGGGCGTGGCCATTTGTCATTTCGGCTGAACGGCAAGAAGTTGCAAGGCGGGTATGCCTTGACCCGAGTCCGCGAGGGCGAAGAGGAGACCTGGTTGCTGGTCAAGCGCCGCGACGATAATGCGCCGCGGTATCCACTCGGATAGCCGCGGCCTACCGCTGCGCAAGCGGTCGGCAACTGGACGCCCGCACCGATGTCCCGCCGCGTAATCTGTGCGGTCATGAGCTTCACCAGGCACAGATGGACCACGATTACCGCAACTGCGGTGGTGGCTGTGAGCGCGCAGCTAACACCCGCGCTGGCGCGGGCCGATCTGCACAACATCACCTACATCGCGCACGTCGACGGCGTGGCTCCCGGTACTGTGGCCACCTTCATCACCGCCGACAACCAGACGAACATGGCCCAGTTGGGCACGTTGCCGGGCAACTCGTTCCAGGCCAACGCGGTGCTGCCGGACCCTCATCACGCCGGTATGCAGGTCGCGGTGAAGTGGCCTTACTCGGCGAATGTGCACTGCGAGATCGACGTCGACGACAAGGTCTTCGTCCAGGTCGACCAGGTTGTCCATCCGGCCCCCGGTAGCACCGACCCGATGAACGGGGTGCTGCCGTGCGGCGCACCGTTGCCTAATCCGTAGGCCGCCAACCGGTGGCGTCGGCCCAATCCCACGCGTGGCGGTAGGCATCGGAAAACCATGGCTCCTTCGCGGCGACATAGTCCGCGATGTCGCCGTCGGGCGCACCGGTACGCTCGGCGTCGCGCTTGACTGCCAGATATTGTTGCTGCGCATCGGGATTGGCGGCTAGCCAGTCGACGAACAGCAGCGCGAACTGCTGATTGGGCCAGCCGTCGACGCGCACGTGGACGTTCGTCGGTCGACCGGGATCGGCCGAGCAGTGAAGTCGCTTGTGCCACAAGGATTCACTGTTGGCGTGATCGAAGTCCGCAACAGTGCTGCGGGCATCCGACTTGCTCTCGTCGGCGGTAACCGGCATGCGCACGTAACCCGCGCTCGTCAAAGCCTCGGCAAACTCGTCAGCCGCCTCCAGTGAGGCGACCGTCACCTGCATGTCGATGACATCCTTGGCATCCATGCCCGGCACAGCCGTCGAACCGATGTGGTCGATGCGAACGGCGCGGTGCCCGCACGCCGTATTCAGCCGTGCCGCGATCCGGCGCGCCTGATCCGGCCAGGACGGATCGTGCGGCACCAGAACCGGGCGGGCGCGGGCCGGCTCGCCGCCATCAAGGTTGTGCGCGAACGGCAGGATCCGCTGGTGCCACAGCGCACGCGCCTGTTCGACCAACTCCCCTGTGCTGCCGGAATTGTCGAGCCACACGTCGGCGACGGCGCGACGCTGCTCCGCGGTGGCCTGCGCCGCGATCCTGGCCCGGGCGTCGTGCTCAGAGAAGCCCCGGTGCTCGATCAACCGTTTCACCCGGAGGTCTTCGTCGGCGTTGACGATGACCACCAACGGGAACATCGGCGCCATCGCGGATTCCACCAGAAGCGGGATGTCCTCCACGATCACGGGGTTTTTCTCGGCGCGCGCGGCACTGGCGATCAATTCCGACCGGCGTTCGGCCACCAGAGGATGCACGATGGCATTCAGCGTCTGGCGCTTCTCGTCGTCGCTGAAGGCGATCGCGGCCAACGCCGGCCGGTTGAGTGAGCCGTCGTCGGACAGGATCCGCTCGCCAAAGGCATCGACCAGCTTGGCCAGCCCCTTTGTGCCCGGCTCGACGACTTCACGGGAAATCACGTCGCCGTCGACGACGATTCCCCCGAGTTCGCTGAATGTTGAGGACACCGTCGACTTTCCGGCGCCGATACCACCGGACAGGCCAATGCGCAGCACCGCACCAGTGTGTCAGGACGCCGGAACAACGAACGCCCCGACTCGTCTGAGTCGGGGCGTTCGTTCGGGGTCTAACCGTTAGGCGCTGCCTGCGAGCTTCTCCCGCAGAGCGGCGAGTTGCGCGTCGCTGGCCAGTGAGCCACCGCTCGGCTGGTCGTCGCCGGACGAGCCGTTGGCCTGCGGGCGCGCGGCCTCTTCGGCCTCGGCAGCGGCGAACTTCTCCATCTGCGTGGTGTGCATCTTGTGCCGCCGCTCGGCCTCGGCGTAGCGGGCCTCCCACTCGGTGCGCTGAGTGTCGAAACCGTCGAGCCATTCGTTGGTTTCGGCGTCGAAGCCTTCGGGGAAGATGTAGTTGCCCTGCTCGTCGTAACTGTCGGCCATGCCGTATTTGGCCGGGTCGAACTCCTCGGTGTAGTCCTCGTTGGCCTGCTTGAGGCTCAGCGAGATGCGGCGACGCTCCAGGTCGATGTCGATGACCTTGACCATCGCGTCGTCACCGACGGCGACCACCTGGTCGGGCACCTCGACGTGGCGCTCAGCCAACTCGGAGATGTGCACCAGGCCTTCGATGCCCTCTTCGACGCGGACGAACGCACCGAAGGGCACCAGCTTGGTGACCTTGCCCGGCACGATCTGGCCGATGGCGTGGGTGCGGGCGAAGTGGCGCCACGGGTCTTCCTGAGTCGCCTTGAGCGACAACGAAACCCGCTCGCGGTCCATGTCGACGTCGAGCACCTCGACGGTGACCTCGTCGCCGACCTGGACAACCTCGGACGGGTGGTCGATGTGCTTCCAAGACAGCTCCGAGACGTGCACCAGACCGTCCACACCGCCGAGGTCGACGAACGCACCGAAGTTGACGATCGAGGACACCACACCCTTGCGGATGGCGCCCTTCTGCAGCTGGTTGAGGAACTCGCTGCGTACCTCGGACTGGGTCTGCTCCAGCCAGGCGCGGCGCGACAGCACCACGTTGTTGCGATTCTTGTCCAGCTCGATGATCTTGGCCTCGATCTCCTTGCCGATGTACGGCTGCAGATCGCGGACCCGGCGCATTTCGACCAGCGATGCGGGCAGGAAGCCGCGCAGGCCGATGTCGAGGATCAGGCCACCCTTGACGACCTCGATGACGGTGCCCTTGACGGCCTCGTCCTTCTCCTTGAGGGCCTCGATGGTGCCCCAGGCGCGCTCGTACTGAGCGCGCTTCTTGGACAGGATCAGACGGCCTTCTTTGTCCTCTTTGGTGAGGACCAGGGCCTCGACTTCATCGCCCACGGAAACGACCTCATTGGGGTCGACATCGTGCTTGATGGACAGTTCGCGGGAAGGGATGACGCCTTCGGTCTTGTAGCCGATGTCGAGCAGGACTTCGTCCCGGTCAACCTTGACGATGGTCCCTTCGACGATGTCGCCATCGTTGAAGTACTTGATTGTTTTGTCGATGGCGGCGAGAAAATCCTCGCTCGAGCCAATGTCGTTGACGGCTACTTGCGGCGAGGTGACGGTGGGACTCGGCATATTGTTGGGTTGCTCCGGACAGGTTGAGGTCGTAGGGACAAAGCTGGATTCAATTCGATCGTCCGGCTTTCCATCGCGCTGCGCGCTCAGAATCGCCGCCGAACTATCCGCCAAGGCTACTCGACTAGGCACACGCTGGCCAAACTCGGCCCACCGACGTCTTGACGAAACCCCCGAATTTCTCGCGATGGATCGGCGGTTGGACGCTAGTGGGCGGCGGTGTCCCAACTGGCGCCGTAACCGACGGAAACCTCCAACGGCACGTCAAGCGGGTATGCGCCGCCCATTTTGTCGCGCACCAAGGCCTCGAGTTGCTGGCGCTCACCGTCGGCGACTTCGAACAAAAGTTCGTCATGAACCTGCAGCAGCATCCGCGATGTCAGCCCCGCAGCGGTGAGGGCCGCGTCGACCCCGATCATGGCGACCTTGATGATGTCGGCGGCGCTGCCCTGTATCGGCGCGTTGAGCGCAGCCCGCTCGGCGGCCTCGCGCACCTGCCGATTGGTGCTGTCCAACTCGGGCAGATAGCGGCGTCGACCCAGGACCGTCGAGGTGTAGCCGTCCTTGCGAGCCTGCTCGACAACGGCCATCAGGTAGTCGCGCACACCACCGAACCGGGCGAAGTACTGATCCATCTGGACCTTGGCTTCTTCGGTGGAAATCTTCAGCTGAGCCGCCAGGCCGTACGCGCTCAAGCCGTAGGCCAGGCCGTACGACATCGCCTTGACCCGGCGCCGCAACTCGCCGGTCACCTCCTCGATCGGCACGCCAAATGCCCGCGACGCCACGAACGAGTGCAGATCCTCGCCGGTGTTGAAGGCTTCGATCAGGCCTTCGTCACCGGACAGATGCGCCATGATCCGCATCTCGATCTGGCTGTAATCGGCAGTCATCAGCTCGGCGTATTTGCCACCGGCTCCGCTGTCGACAACAAAAGCATCGCGGATCTGGCGGCCGGCGTCGGTGCGGATCGGGATGTTCTGCAGGTTGGGCTCGGTGGACGACAACCGGCCGGTCGCCGCGATCGTCTGGTTGAACGTGGTGTGGATACGCCCATCGAGGGCAACGGAATTCAGCAGCCCGTCGACGGTCACCTTCAACCGGGTGACGTCGCGGTGTGCGAGCAGGTGCTGCAGGAACGGATGCCCGGTCTTGTCGAACAGCGTTTGGAGCGCATCCGCGTCGGTGGTGTATCCGGTCTTGGTCCGCTTGGTTTTGGGCATCTCCAGCTCGTCGAACAGCACCACCTGGAGCTGTTTGGGTGAGCCCAGGTTGATCTGCTTGCCGATCACGGCGTACGCCGCTTCGGCGGCATCACGGATCTGGTCGCCGAATTGGCTTTGCAGCGAACTCAACTGGTCCAGGTTCACGGCGATGCCGACGGCCTCCAGACCCGCCAGCACCCGTTGCACCGGCAGCTCCATCTCGGCCAGCAGGGACGTGGAGTCGATGCGGGCCAATTCGGTGTCCAGCGCATCGGCGAGATCGACGACGGCGCGAGCGCGCAGCACCGCGGTCTGTACAGCCTGCTCGTCGACGCCTTCGCTGTCATCGAGCAGTGAAAGTTGCTGCTGCTCCGATGTTTCCGCGCGCAGCTCGCGGCGCAGGTAACGCAGTGAGAGGTCGTCGAGCGTGAAACTGCGCTGCCCGGGGCGGACCAGGTAAGCCGCCAACGCGGTATCGGAGGTGACCCCGTTCAGCGTCCAGCCGCGCCCGGCCAGGTCGTGGATCGCCAACTTGGCCTCGTGCAAGGCTTTTGGCTGCTCGGGGTCGGCAAGCCACGCCGCCAGCGCCGAATCGTCCTCCGGCGTCAGGGTCGTGGTGTCGATGAAGCCGCCGTCACCGTCAGCGGCAGCGATCGCCAGCGCGGTCGCATCGCCGCCGTACGGCAGATGCGTGCCCACCACCGCGAGGCCGGCCCGACGGCCGTCGGTGACGTGATCGGCCAGCCATTGCCCGATCGTGCCGGGCTCCAGCGCTCCCCCGCGGATGTCGAATCCCTCGTCGACCTCGGGTTCGACGGCGGCCAGCGTGTCGAACAGCCGGTCGCGCAAAACCCGGAACTCCAGCTGGTCGAACAACTGGTGGATCTGGTCACGGTCCCACGGCTGCATCCGCAGCGTGTCCGGGGTCTGCGCCAGCGGCACATCGCGAACCAAGTCGGTGAGCTCGCGGTTCAGCACCACGCTGGCCAGATTCGCGCGCAACGCGTCACCGACTTTGCCGCGCACCGAGTCCACGTTGTCGACCAGCGCCTGCAGCGACCCGTATTCGGTGATCCACTTCGCGGCCGTCTTCTCGCCCACTCCCGGGATTCCGGGCAGGTTGTCGCTCGGGTCGCCACGCAGGGCGGCGAAGTCCGGGTACTGCTCAGGGGTCAGGCCGTACTTCTCGACCACGGCGGCCGGTGTGAACCGGGTCAGTTCACTGACACCTTTACGCGGGTAGAGCACGGTGACGTCGTCGCTGACCAGCTGCAGCGAATCGCGGTCACCGGTGACCACCAGTACCTGGTAACCCTCTTTTTCGGCTTGCGTGGTCAGCGTGGCGATCAGATCGTCAGCCTCGAACCCAGGTTCGGCGAGCACCGTAATGCCCAGCGCCGCAAGAACTTCCTTGGTGACGTCGATCTGTCCGCGAAACTCGTCGGGCGTGGACGAGCGGTTTGCCTTGTATTCCGGGTACCGCTCTGACCGGAACGTCTGCCGCGACACATCGAACGCGGCGGCCACATGTGTCGGCGATTCGTCACGCAGCAGGTTGATCAGCATCGCGGTGAATCCGTACACCGCGTTGGTGGTCAGCCCACCCTGGGTTTTGAAGTTCTCGGCCGGCAGCGCGTAGAACGCCCGGTAGGCCAGCGAATTGCCGTCCAGCAGCATCAACGTCGGCTTGTCGTCACCGGCCTTACCGGCTTCGGTCTTCTTGCTCGCGGTCCTCGCGGGGCTCACGGCCTCAACTCTAGGCACACGTCATGACATCAAGTCAGCCGCTGCTCGCTGCCCACGGCGTACTCGCACACCGACGCCGAGATGATTGAGCCTTGTTGCTCGTCGCTGGGCCCGCTACCGCGGAACTCATCGAGCGCGACACGCGATTCCCAGCGTTCGAAGATGTCAATCCGACCCGGCTCAATCAAGTCGGCACTGATCGCGAAGTCGAGACAGCCCGGCGACTTGCGGGCTTGCCGCACGACTGCGCCGCAGTCTTCGAGGTAGTTGTCGCGCTGCGACGGGTCGACGACGAGGTAACCCGCGACAATCAACATTGGCTGCTCCTTGGGTTGAGTCACGCTTTGACAATGTGACCGCGGAGGCCGGCGGAACTCATCGGTGGTAGCGAAAAACTGCAACACGTTTCAGTTTTGCCGTCTTGCTGGGTAGGCTGGCCCGGTGCCAGAGGTCACCATTCCAGAACCGGCAATCGACGGGTGGTTCGCCGCCGACGAGACCGGCAACCCGCATCTGATCGGCAGTAAGTGCCCCAACTGTGGCACCTACGTCTTCCCGCCTCGGGAGAACAACTGCCCCAATCCGGGGTGCGATTCCGACGCACTAGAGTCCGTCGCGTTGTCGACCCGCGGGGCGCTGTGGAGCTATACCGAGAACCGGTATCCGCCGCCGGCGCCCTACCCCGCGGCGGATCCGTTCGAGCCGTTCGCGATCGCCGCGGTCGAACTCGCCGACGAGGGAATCATCGTGCTGGGCAAGGTGGTCGAGGGAACGCTGGCGGCCGATCTGAAGGTCGGTATGCAGATGGAGTTGGCCACCATGACTTTGTTCACTGACGCCGACGGCGTCGAACGCCTCGTGCACGCGTGGAGGATCGCCGAATGAGTACTCCCGAACCGCTCTACATCCTCGGCGCCGGCATGCACCCGTGGGGCAAATGGGGCCGGGATTTCACCGAATACGGCGTGGTCGCCGCTCGCGCCGCGCTTACGGAGGCCGGCCTGGACTGGCGGCAAATACAGCTGGTCGCCGGCGCCGACACCATCCGCAACGGCTACCCGGGCTTCATCGCGGGGTCGACGTTCGCGCAGAAGCTCGGCTGGAACGGCGTGCCGGTCAGCTCCAGTTACGCCGCCTGTGCCAGCGGCTCGCAGGCCCTGCAGAGCGCCCGCGCCCATATTCTGGCCGGATTCTGCGACGTCGCGCTGGTCATCGGCGCCGACACCACTCCGAAGGGGGCGTTCGCGCCGGTCGGCGGGGAGCGCAAGAACGACCCGGACTGGCAGCGCTTCCACCTGATCGGCGCGATGAACCCGGTGTACTTCGCGCTGCTGGCTCGGCGCCGGATGGACCTGTACGGGGCGACGTCCGAGGACTTCGCCCAGGTGAAGGTCAAAAACTCCCAGCACGGTCTGCAGAACCCGAATGCCCGCTACCGCAAGGAGTCCTCGGTCGAGGACGTGTTGGCCAGCCCCGTGGTCAGTGACCCGTTGCGGCAGCTCGACATCTGCGCCACCTCCGACGGCGCAGCCGCACTGATTGTGGCCAGCGCCGAATTCGCCCGTAAGCATCTCGGCTCCCTGGACGGCGTGCCGTCGGTGCGCGCGGTGAGCACGGTGACCCCGCAGTACCCGCAGCATTTGCCCGAATTGCCGGATATCGCAACGGATTCCACCGCTGTGGTGC
>NZ_JBAPRN010000424.1:0-18730 GCF_049281135.1 Mycobacterium sp.
GTCGCACGTCGTCCATCTTCGAGGGTGCGTTAACGTTCATTTACGCATTTTCCTCACGGTGTCGGGTGGTTTCGGCCCGTGAACTGCCTTGCTGCCCCGCCAACGGCCCATTCTTTTGCGCGTAGGCGATCATTTTGAGACAGTACGGCCCTAAATTCCGTTTGTCAACGGTACCAGCGCAATCCCGTCGGTGAACGGTGGTTTCGGTCAACTGCGTCGGGATCCCGTCGCACGTGTGGGTCACCGCGTTGTTCACGCAAGATTCCTCAACCCGGGCCGCTGCCGGTTGGCAGCACATCTGCCATCGCCAATCGCCAACAACTTGATGTGATGCAGGTCACACTTTGATGTATTGGATGCATGCCTGATATCCAAGTACAGCAGCACTAGCATCAACAATTAACCTTGGTTAACACTGTTAAGAGTCGGAGGAGCGATCATGGAGGTCGTCTGCCCCGCGCTGCCGGCGCTGGAAACTTTGCCCTTTGCCCACGACCGCGACGCCGCATGGCACATGCTCCTGGCGCCCGGCAAAGTTGCAGTGTCCGATGCTGGCGTGTACTTCCTGAGCGGCGCCGACGTCGTCGAGGAGGCGGCCAGAAATCCGGGCCTGTTTTCCTCTCAGGGCGCGTTCGATCTGGTGGGAAGCCCATTTCCGATGGTGCCGATCGCCTTCGACCCGCCGGAACACAGCCGCTTCCGGCGGGTTCTGGACAAGTTCTTCGGTCCCCGCCGAATGGCCGAGCGCGCGCCGGAGTTGCGCGAGCAAGTTGGCAAGCTCATTGATCAGATCACGGCGGGCGGCAATAGCCCCGAGGTCATGAGTGCGCTCGCGGTTCCGTTTCCGTCCCAAGTCTTTTTGACGCTTTTCGGCCTGCCGCTCGGCGACCGGGATCTTCTCATTGGCTGGAAGGACGCAGTTTTGGCCTTCTCCGCCGCCGAAGGCGCCACACCCTCTCCGGAAACCCTGGCGCGAGGCAGCGAACTGGTGAGCTATCTGAACGGGCACCTTGCCGCCCGCCGCGGTAGCTACGGCGATGACCTGCTGAGCCAATTGCTCTCCGACTCAAGCGATGGCGCACTCACCGAGGAAGAAATCATCGGACTGTGCTTTTTGTTCCTCATCGCTGGGCTGGATACCGTCACCGCCGCAACGGGATTCGCACTATACGAACTGGCCCGCAATCCGGCGTTGCGAGCCACGGTGATTGATGACGACGAAGCAGTTACACACTTCATCGAAGAGGTCCTGCGAATCAACCCGCCGGTCCCTTATGTTCCCCGGATGACCACCGCCGAGGTCACGGTCGCAGGCGTGACGATCCCCGCGGGATCAACGTGCTGGCTTGGGCTGGGAACCGCCAACCGCGACCCCGCACGCTACCCCGATGCCGACGTCATCCACCAAAGACGGGACAATCACTTCACATTCGGGCGTGGGCCACACCGCTGCCTCGGTTCGCACCTTGCTCGCCTGGAACTGCGCCTCATCATCGAGGAATGGAACCGGCGGATACCCGCGTACTCGGTCGCGCAGGAGCCCACAGTTGGGTGGCCATGCGGGACGCTCCACTTCGGCGAGCTGCATTTGCGGATTGGCTGATTAGCTCAACTCAGGTTCGGGCTCGCCAGTTCAGACCTGTTACCGGTGAGCCAGTCATTGGTGTCGGCTTTCTCCTGTGCGCGTTCGTCGTCGCGGATGGCTCGAAGCAGCAGCACGACCATCAAGACGAACCAGCAGAAGTAAACGCACAGCGGTACCCACCAGGCGAATATCCCGTTCCACGCCAGGGGACCTGTTTTGAAGAAGGGGATGATCGCGGCGGGCACCCAGATCATCGCGACCCAGATGTTGAAATAGCCGGCCCAGCGCGGAAAGACCCGCTTGGCGCCCTTGTCGAGCAGAATCGCGACACCGATCGACGCAACTTGGATGCAGGCCGACGAGATGATCCCGAGGAACATCAACCAGGCCATGTCATTGAGCATCTGGACGATTTCGGGACTCCATTCATGCAGCCGGTACAGCGCTGTCTGCCAGATCGCGAAAGGCACAAGGAATTCCACGCACAGCAGACCGCCGGAGACCAGTTGCGAGTCGGCGAGTACCGACCGAACGCCTTCCATCCGGCGCATCTGGGCGGCGATGACCGCGCAAAACGGCACTAGCAACGCACACGAGAAGAGGCTCATCACCAGGCCGAGCCGGATCAGGTTGGTGTGGTCGCTGAACTGAGCGACGAGGGCAGCGCGCGATTTGGCGGGGCTCGGTGGCGGGATGAAACGGCAGAGAAATGTGAAAGCCGACGCCCAGATGCCGATCATGATCGGACCGCACCACACACAGAGCCGTTGGGCCGTCAGGTTCATGTTAGGCATCGGCCGTCCTCCTCATTCACATCGAATTGCCTTGTCACGTCTATTCGTTACGGAGTGCATGCTGGGCGGCCAGCCGTCCCGGCCACCCGACCACCCCGCCGGTCGGATGCGTGCCGGCGCCAGTCTGGTAGAGCGCGTTGATCGGGGTGTCGTAACCGCCGAGGCCGCGCGCCGGGCGATTCTTACCCAACCGGGTCACGAGCATGTCGACGTGGAAGTACGCGCCAGCGGGCGCGGCGAAGCGGTTCTCCAGATCCTGCGGGGTCGACACGACCCGCCCGATCTCGGTCTCTAGGCCACCGAGGAAGCGCAGGCTCGATTTCCAGATCTGTTCGGTGTAAGCGTCTTTGTTGACGCCCCACCCATTGCTCGGATAGCCCGGCACATTCGAGTGCAGGTAGAGAACGTCCCCTTCGGATGATGCGATCGACCGATCCGGCGCCGACAAGATCGCCATATACACCGGAGGGGTGTCCACATTGACCCCACGCTTCATCGCGTACATCTGCTCAATGTGGTCTTCGAGGGTTCCGGTCATAAAGGTGGTAGTACGGATGTCCTCGCCATCACGCTTGGCTCGGGCCGCTTCGGCCTTCGGGTAACCGACACGGCCTGCCGTCGCAACATCGATCTTGAACGCGGCGGCGTTAATCGAATTCGCCGGGATGAGTGAGACCTTGTTGCGGTCTTCGCGGCTCAGCAGGTCTTGCGGGACCAGCTTGCCCAAGGTGACTTGCGCTGCGGCGTTTGAGACGACCCCGCGTCGGGCGCGTAGCTCGGTGCCGTCATCAAGCAAGACTCCGGTGGCGCGTCCGGCGTCGACACGGATTTGCTTGACGCCATTGCCCAGCCGCACAAGACCGCCGTGGCTTTCCAGCTTGCCCTTGAACGCCTCGACCAGGTTAGTCATACCGCCGCGGGGCCGTTGGACACCGAGGTGGCGGTGCACGCCGGCGAAACCCAGGAAGTAGGCGCCCGAGCCGATGGCGTCCGCTGGGCCCACCATTGACGACCAGTACGCCCACAGGCCGCGCATGGCGTCGGATTCAAAGGTTTCCGAGATGAGTTCGAAGACGTTGAGTGACAGCATGCTGCTGATGAAACGGCGGGTGGCCCGGTCAGGGCGGTGCCGCAGCAGGTATTTGGCGAAATCAAGCTTGCCCCATGCCGAGGCGTCCTGAACCGTGAGAATGTCGACGAGATCCATCACCCAGTCGATCGGTCCCCGGAGTTGCTCGTAGGTGCGGGCGTCCTTCGGGGAGAAGTACCGGATGTCGTCCAGCGTGCGGGCGAAGTCTCCCCACAGCAGCAGTGTGTCGCCATCCTCGTTCATCCACCCGTAGGGATGCGCGAGGGGGACTGTGTCGTAACCGAAGTCGGCCAGTCGCATCTGGCGGGCGAGCGGTGTCTGCGCCATGAAAAGGTCATCCATCGCCCCGATGCTCAGCTTGTGCTCGGGCGCATCCTGCAGGTAGGGGTAGCTTGCCGAAAGACCGCCCAGAATCGGCAACCGCTCGACGACACACACGGAGCGGCCTTGCTCGGCAAGGGTCGCCGCCGCGCAGAGACCGTTGTGGCCCGCGCCTACTACGATGTAATCGAACGTTTCCATATTTGGGATCCTAGGTCAGTCGGGTGGGGCAATAAAAGATTCAGGGGATAGACATTCCTTCTCGGCATTTCCCGCGGTAGCGGCCAGGCCCCCCACACCTGGGGTGTAACGATCGTTCCGAAAATTCTAAGAATGCGAATAGGCATGGGCCCGGTCCTCGGCCGGCGTACCGGAGACTTGCGGGGGCAGCAGGCGCCACTGGCTGGTTCCTATCCGGATGAGACCGTCGATCGCGATCACCCCGAGCGCCATGCTCAGCACCGCCGCCGCCATCCGCACACCGGTGGGCATATCGGTGTTGGTGATTGCGAAGTACGGCATCGCCAGTACCCAAGACGCCATGTAGGTCGCGAACGGCACGAACACAAGCAATAGTTGCCGTGCGCCGGTGAAAAACCACGGCAGCCGGACGAACACCACGGCGCCGAACAATGAACCCAAGCTGTTGATCACCAGCCAACCGACCGGGAAGCCACCGATCGTCAGGGGTTGATTCCCGTAGTAGACGTACAGTCCGGCGCGCAACATCGGGATCTCCAGCAAGACGTTGAGAACGCCGAAAATGCCTATGCCGTACCACATCGCCCTGTGGTTGGCGCCTCGTTTGAACGCCGACGCCATCACGTAGGACAGCCCACCGAAGAAGACGACGTACGCCAGCACCACCCACACCGGAATGGGTCTGCCGAAGGCGCTATAGGCGATCACCCCATCGACGGGAAAGAAGCAATGGCCGAGCACGTCGACCGTCGCTTCGTTGAATGAGCAGACGTAACCGCCGACCAACATCAGCAGGAAGGCCGGCGACCCGGAGCGTCTCCAATCGGCCAGGGCGGCGGCCACGAAGCCCGCCACCACCACGGCAAGGACCGCGGTAATGACCGTCTGTGCTGTTGCGGGGGTGGTCATGCCCCAGGGGGGTTGGTCGATCGCAAGTATTGAGGTTGTCACCGCCAGAACTCCTATCTTGCTGAACTACGCGCCGACGACGCTGCGGTAGCGGTCGGCTGCCAAGGGACGTCTGAGGCATCCGGCGTTGCCGAATCGGGCGGCAGGAGCCGGAATTGCCCGGTGCCGAGCCGGATCAGCGTGTCAATCCCGGCGAGGCCGAGCGCCATGCTCACGGCCGCAGCCAACATGCGCACGCCGTGGGCTGCGTCGGTGCCGAGCACCAGGAAGAGCGGCATGCCCACGACCCACGACGACATGAAGGTCACGAACGGGACGACAAGCAGCAGCAGCCGGCACACCCCGGTGAAGAACCAGGAGAGCCGAGTGATGACCACCGCACCCAGCAGCGACCCGAACGCGTTGAAGACCAGCTGGCTCAGGGGGAAACCGCCCACCATGAACGGCTGATCGCCGTAGTACAGATACAGGTGTGAGTGCAGCAGTGGGATTTCCATGGTCAAATTGAGGACGCCCCAGATTCCGATGCTGATCCACAGGGTGCGACGGGTGACCCCGCTCTGGAAGGCCGCCGACAACATGTAGGTAAGGCCGCCGTAGAAGACCACATAAGCCAAGATCACCCAGACCGGGATCGATCGGTGGAACACCGTGTGGCCCACCCAGCCGTCGGCGGGAAAGAAGCAGTGGCAAAGGAAATCGATCAGTGGCTCGTTGAACGAGCAGACGTAGCCGCCCGCCAGCAGCAACAGAAAGGTGGGTCGCTTGCTGCGGTACCAGCTGACCAACGCCGCGACGACGAAGCCCGCCACCGCAACGGCAAGCACGACCGTGATGAGCGTTTGCGGGGTCGCGGGTGTCGTTATGTCCCAGGGGGGTTGGTCCCAGGCGAGGGTCGCGCTGGTCATGTCGGCTTACGACCCTGTGGTACCGATGAGCCGGGACCGCGGACCGCGGGCGAACAGAGCCGAGACGCGGGCGGCGGCTTCCTTGCCGCTGACGAGGCCTCCGTTGAGGCCCGGGATGCGGTCGAGATCGCTGGCGAACTGCACCCGCGACGTGGGGTCGATCTTCTTGCGGAAGTTGGCAATTCGCTTGAACCGACCCTTGTCGAGCACCGGAACGGACTCCGGCCAGCGGAACAGTGCATGCTCCTCCAGGTCGCCGGGAAGTTTGCCGTAGTAGTACTTGACCCGCTCCAGCGCGTGATCGACCAGGTAGTCGTCGTTGCGGTCGTCGGTTCGGTTGAGATAGGCGGGTGACAGCAACACCGAGATGAGGCCCTTGCCCGCCGGTGCCCTGCCCGGCGCCTTATTGTGGTCCGCGATCACGGCGATGGTGTCGGGGTCGTCGTAGGGGGAGACCATCGAGAAGGTGCCCGGATCGTCCGGTCGCGCCGAGAACCCCAGCGATACGTTGCCCAACCGGTGGTACCGCGCGGATTCGTAAAGGCCGCGGTGGTTTTCGTCCATTTGCGGATACATCTGCAGCGCGGGTTGGGCCGTCGTCGCTATCACGGCGGTGTCGAAGGTTTGGGTCTGTTCGCCCGACAACGGGGTCGTGTAGCTGACTTCGACGGCGGAACCGTTGTCGGTGACGTTGCTGACCGTGTGCTCGAGCCTGGTGTCGACGAGCGTCGCCAACTTGACGGGGAGCCCGGCCACGCCGGAGGTCAGGTTGAACACCGACTTGACCAGCATATTGCGCACCGTCCAGTGCAGAAGGGCCACCGAGGTGTCGTGATCCTCGTGCACCCAGGTGCCGCTGACCAAGGGAGCACCGATGTAGCGGGCGAGTTCGTCGTTGAGCACCCGGTGGCAGTAGTCGTAGACGGTTTCGTTGTCGATCTCCGCGAGCCCGTCATAGGTGTCATAGCCGAGGCTGGCCCGGTGCTTGAAGACGTCCGCGAACAAGCGGAGAGCTTTGATCTTGGCCGGCCAGGAAATCACCTGGGTACTTAGGCTCGCTCGGATCGGCTTTGCCAGATCGAGGTAGTGCTGCTGGCCCTCCCGCGGCATCCCGAAAATTACTGGGGTTTCGACGAACTCGTTGGATAACCCGACTTCCTGGATCATCGCGACGGCCTCGCGGTAGGTGCCGAGATACACCGCGGTACCCAGATCCATCACGAACTCGCCCTTGCGCACGGTCCAGATCCGCCCGCCGACCCGATCGCGGGTCTCCAACACCGTGACCTGAAAACCGGCTTTCATCAGCTCGTAAGCGGCCGCCATCCCGGCGATGCCGCCCCCGATCACCGCCGCGGTGCTGTGCTGTGTCATCGATGCCTCTCTGGTAAGAGTTGAGGCCGATCCGGTGCTGATTGCCGTGAGATCGGCAGCCTCGGATCGGGACAATTGAAGGCGGTCGTGGGGCCGCACACCCCGCCGTTGCGCCAAGCTCGTTCGATGTGCGCCTTGGGCATCGGACCGGAGTGCAACGCGTAGAACCAGTACGGCATGTTGAAGGCGATGAAGATCGCCAACTGTGCCGCGCCGGCGATCGCGCAGAACCTCGCGAAGGTCTTCGTGCCTTCCCGCTTGAACTTCAGTTTGTCGATGCCGCGTTCGGGCCATGACCGGCCACGGTCATCGCGGAAGAAGTGCAGGCAGCTCAAGATGATGAACGTCCCCGGCCAGCTCAGCGGCTCGTAGAGCGGGAACTGGTGATCGGTGCCGGCGAACAGCGTCAGCCAGGGGATGGTCGACGAGTAGCTGATCAGCCCCGTCCTGGTCATGATCAGTTCGACGATGAGGTCGCCGACGATCATCACCAGATAGGTCTGCACGATGAGCCGAAAAATGCTGCGGGACGGGTCTTTTTTGCGCTGATGGGTCATGTACCGGGATCCGGCATAGCCTGACATCGCGCACATCCACAAGTAGGCGGTGAAGTACACCATCGGCACGGGAATCAACTGCCCGTTGCCTGAGCTCCAACCAGGGATGTGCGACAGCCAGCTGCCGAAGTTGACGAACGTTGTGGCGTATTGGAATTGGTAAGTGGTCCAATCGATCCAGGGCTCCTGGAAGAACATCAACCAGCCGGCGAGAAAGAACAGGCCGTCAAAGCTGAATCGGCCGGTGCGCAGCTTCGGACCAATAATGAAGTGCCACAGGATCCAGCCGGTGATGAAAATTCCGAAGATCACTTCGACGCAGCGAACCAGGATCACGTACCAGGTGGGCTCTTGACCGCGGCCCAGCGTGTTGGGGGTGAAGTCGCCGCTGACGACCCACACGGTCCAGCAGTAAGCGATCAGTGCAAGCCACAGGAAGCCATGCACGATCCAGACCTTCGCCCATGTCCGCTGAGCTGCGACAGGATCCGGGCCCGCCGCGTCCACCCCCACCGGCTTCTTGGCCGTTAACGGGCGTTCATCGAGCATGTGATGACGGTAACAGACTGATCTGTCAATGAACAGATATTTATCTGTTCATTGACAGAATCGTCGTACACTCATGACGTGCCCAGTGCGATCAAACGCCCACCGCGGACCAATCAGGAGCGCGTCGAGGAGTCGACGCTCGCCCTCATCGCCTCTGCGATTCAGCTGTTCGCCCGCCAAGGCTACGAACGCACGACCGCGGTGGAGATCGGCATCAACGCGGGCTTCAGCCGCAACATGGTCCGTGACCGTTACGGCTCCAAAGAGGCGCTGCTGCAGTCGGTTTTCGATACCTTCGCCGAACTATTGCTACCCACCATACGGCGTGAGCGGGGTGGTACGGGTCTCGATCGGGTCCTGGGTCAGCTCGACGATCTGCTGGACGCGGTTGAGCGGGAACCCGAAACGATGCGGGCGATGATCGTGCTCACCTTCGAGACACCCGCCGCTTTGCAGAACTTCGCCGGCTGGTTCGATCGCCTTATCGCCGACTACGAGGCAGAACTCGCCGACCACCTCGCCGGGGGCCGAGCGGACGGCTCGGTCAGAAGCGACCTCGATCCCGCGCGCGAGGCAGAGGTGTTCGTGTCGTACGCGATCGGGCTGTGCTTCAGGTCGGCCCTGCTCCGCGACGGCTACGACTTCGCCGGCGAGATCAAGGCCTGGCGCGCGCGGCTCGCGCAACACTTTTCCCTCTGAGGCCATCCGCTGCGGCCGCACAAGTTCCGTCCGATGTCGGGCGCGGGTTCTGCTTCGGGCTAGTCCAAGGTAATTTTGCGACGTAACGTGTCATTATCTTTGTCGAGTCGAGGGAGATGCCCAAATGGTGACCGCGGATGTGATCGTGGTGGGTGGCGGCCACAACGGTTTGGCGTGCGCTGCTTACCTTGCGAAAGCGGGCCGCCGCGTTGTTGTCCTGGAAGGCCAGGGGGTACTGGGTGGGCTGAGCGCCACAGAGGAGACCGTGAAAGAGGCGCCGGGTTTCCAGATGAACACCGGTGCGTTGGACATGGTTTTCTCCAACAGTGATCAGTCGGTTATCGACGAACTTGATCTGCGGCGGCACGGCCTGAGCTTCGCCATCGCGGACCCGTGGGGTTCCTACCTCAACCCGGATGGTGCGTCGATTGCGCTGTGGCGCGATCCCGCGCGTTCGGTCGCCGAGATCCGCCGATTTTCTTCGCGCGATGCTGCCGCGTTCGAGCGGATGAATGTGATGTTCACCGATCTCTGGCTGGCCGTGCGGCCTTATTTGCAGGATCATCCCACCCGGCCGAGCTTGCGGACGCTCGGCCAGATGTTCGTTCATCTTGCCAAGGGCCGTCGCTCTTTTCGTCCGTTGTTGCGAATGCTCATGGCATCGCCCGAACAGCTCATCGAGGAGGAGTTCGAGCGGGAGGAGGTCAAGGCCCTGATGGCCAACCTGGCCTCGTGGTCGATGCTGCCGTTGTCAGAGGGCGGCTCGGGCGGCGTCCTGGCGATGTGCAGCACCTACTTCAATCAAAAGTCGTCGCGACCGGTGGGCGGAACGGGTAGCTTCGCCGCCTCGATGGCCCGGTGCGTGCAGGCACACGGCGGAACAATTCGAGTTGACGCCCCGGTGGCTGGTGTGCTCGTCACTTCCGACGGCACCGCCGAGGGCGTCGAGTTGGCCAGCGGCGAGCGCATCATGGCCCACCACGTGGTCGGTGCGATCGACCCGCAGCGACTGATGTGCGGCTTGGTGCCCAGCGCGCATGTGCCGCGCCGCACCCAGCAAGAATTGAAGGCCCTGGGCAATTTGCGATGGAACATCGGCGTTTTCAAAAGTGACGCCGCGCTATCACACCGGCCTGATCTTGTCGGCGGGCGCCAAGAGCTCTGGAGTGGCCTGCTTTTCCTCGGCCCCACGCTCGGCTACATCAAGCGCGCGCAGCTGCAGGCGGCGGCGGGCCAGATCCCCGACACGTATCCGCAGTGGACCGCCCTGCCGTCGGTGGTGGATCGGGCTCAAGTTCCGGAGGGCAGCAAAGGTGACACCCTTTTCTTGGCCATGGCTACCGTGCCCGTACAGATCGAGGGACGCGAATGGACAGACGAAGCACAGGAATTCGGCCAGCGGGCGCTGGGGTTCCTTGACGAACACGCGCCCGGCATCAAGGACGCGGTCATCGGGAGCTTTGTCCGCACGCCGGACGACTACAACGCGATGGCGGGCCGGGGAAACCTGTATCACGCCGACATGACGCTGGCCCAGCTTGGCCCGTGGCGCCCGACACCATCCCTTGCGGGCTATCGGACCCCGGTGCGCAATCTGTGGCACAGCGGATCGGGCGCCCACCCCGTCGGTGGACTCACCGGATGGAGCGGGCGTACCACGGCCCGCACAATCGATGCCGAGCTGCGCGGATCGCCGAACACCATCCGCGGGCGCGGGCGCGCGTTGCTCGGCGCCGTCCACTGATAGCCCTGTCGGATAGTGTTTTCTCACTGCCCCTTTCGGGTGTGAGCGTAACTGAAGTTCAGCGCGGTCAGCTTCGTCGGCTCCAAGCGCAGGAACACCGCACCCGGAGGGCCGCCGTCGCGCAGATAGCTTCGGTAGTCGTCCGGTGAGGCCGACCAGGATTCCTCGTCCGGACCCAGATAGCGGTAGAGTAGTCGGCGGGCACGCTCGACGTCGTAGTCGTGGATCTGCATTGGGCCGTGGGCGATTACCTGCTTGACGATGCCGTTGTCGAAGTCGCCGATGTCGACGCAGAAAGCGACGCGAGGGTCCTTCTGTACGCGTTCGTAGAGCTTCGCCCACGGGCCGCTGATGATCCAGAAGGCCTTGTGCTCCCACTGATACCAGAGCGGTCTGATGGTTGGGCCGTTGGTGGCCAGCTGTCCGGTATGCGGTCCCGACAAGAACTCGTCGGTTTCTTCGGGAGACATCGAGAGATCGTCCACGGGCGTTCCTTGCCGCTATATGGGTACGGAGCGAATCTATCACGAAGGTGAACGAACGTTTCTAATAATCGCGTCAGCTTAGAGGCTAGAAGGGCACGCGCCGTGTGCAATACTGCGATTCTGGTTAACGTTCGTTCGGACTCAAGACCAGCCCAGGGGAGTGCGACCCGGGAAAGGAACCGGTGCAATGGCTCTGGCAACGACGACGATTCTCGCGGGAGCGCGATCAGCGATCGGCGCGAGTGGATGGCTTATGCCGATAACCGCCGCCAGGTTGTTCGGGATGAACGTCTCCAAAGACGTCAGCGCGGCGCTCTTCCTGCGGCTCGGTGGCACGCGTGACTTCGCGCTCGCCGCCGCTCCTTTGGTGACCGAGCGGCGGTCGAGGTCTCAAATGTTGAAGGTCGTCGCCGCGTGCGACCTCGGCGACATCGTGGCCGCCGGTATCGCGCACCGGCGCGGCAAGATCTCTGGGCTCAGTGCGGGGCTGTTCATGTCGGCCTCGCTGGGGTGTCTTGCGTTGAGCACCAAAGCGCTTTTCGAGCGCTAGGGGATCGAGGGCAACCGGCCCGACGTAGTCGGCGACTGCCGCAAGGCACCAAAGGAATCCAAGTCGTCGATCATGGTCGTCATGCGCTCGAGGTTGGCCAGCGATACTTCGTCGGGTTGCATGGCCGGCTGAAGCCGGCCCGCGCCAATCGTGTACAGCCAGAACACCAGGCCGTGGAAGGCTTGTTGACGGTATGCCAGCCAGGCCTCCTCGAATGAGAGTGCGGGTCCTCCCGCCGCATGCAGGCGGTCGACGTACAACTCGATGAGCGCCCGCTCCCAACTGCGCCGATCAGCCACGGTCAGTGCGGAATTGAGCGCGTAGGAGACATCGAGGGCCCATATGCCGCGACTGATGAGTTGCCAGTCGTACAGGCCCATCCCACCGTTGGGGGTCAGATACCAGTTGCGGGAATGCACATCGGAATGCAGCAGTGTGTTGGGTGCCGAGTTGTGCTTCGCCAGGGAGGTCATCAGCGCCGGGAAGACCTCGGCCCGGCGACGACGGAACCCGACGGGGAAGACCGACGCCGCGCGGTCGAAGCCGATCAGCGTGCGACGCGGAAAAGCGATTGTCTCGTTGACGTCGATCTGCCACCTGTGAGCATCCTTGACGAGTGCCAGATCGCCGGCGAAGCGGGGGCTCTCCCATAGCGTTCCGTGGACGGTAGCCAACGTGTTAACGATCGCTTCGGCCCGGGTCCGGTCGATGTAATGTTTGGTCGGGTCGCCAAATGTCGCGTTCTTCGCGCTCGCCACGTCTTCCATCAGGAACATCGAGCGTCCGGATCTGTTATCCACCGTCATGTAATAGCCACGTGGGGCCTCGATGTCGAGGGTGGGTCGGATGCGGTCGTAGAACAGTGCCTCGCAAGTCAATGCTGCCGATGGAACGGTAATTGCTCGCGAGGTGAACTTGGGCGTGGACTTGGTGAATACCGACGTCGGAAGTCCCGCTTGGCGGCCGACGTCGTTGTATTCGATGGTCAGCACTCGCCTGCTGGTCGACCCGTCGCTTCCTGAGCCGGTCGACACCGCGGTGACCCATGCTCCCGGATGTCCGTGGCACAATGCGGCCGTCAGCCACTCGGTTGTCAGCGCGTCCACCGACGGCGGGATTTCGGCGAGGGTCGTGGGTTTCGGACGCCTTAGACGCTCGCCAATGATGTGCGCGCCGATTCGGCCCAACTGGCCGGCGACCCTGACCTTCTGCGTAAGCGACTCGGACATGAGATTCTTCTTTCGCGATGACGCAACCACTCGATTATTGATACCATCAATATCAAAACTATGCCAGCGAGTTTCCGTGGATCAAGCGACAGTCCCCGCCGGAGCGTTCGTTGCCCCACGCAGGATTGTGGTCGCCACCGACGTGGCGGCCAGCGCATTGCGGATTCGTCAGCGGCGGTGAGTGGTCATGTCAGGCACTGTGTGCCGCCGGGGCCGGCGAGGTAGGAAGCGTCATGATGGAAAGGCGCTCGCGGTGAATCGCTTGACGCATCACCACGAAGTTGACGATGAAAAAACCGCTGAAGACGACGACCGGGACCCAGATGCCGAACAGGCCGTTCCACGCGAACGGGCCCTTGTAGAAAAAGAACAGCAGCTGATCGGGTAAGACCGTCAACGCCAACCAGCCGTTGGTATACCCACACCATCGCGGAAACACCGGCTCCGCACTTTTGTCGCACAGCGAGGCGACCATCACCGACAGCGGCATAGCGAGGTACATGGTGACGCCGCCGAGAAACTGCAACCACGCCATGTCGTTCATCAGGTGGATCAGCTCGGCGCGGCGGTCAGGACGAAAGGCCGCGGTCAACCACCAGACCGCCGGATAGAAGGTCAGCACCATGTTGCCGGCCGCGCCCAGTAGGAAGGTGTAGGTCAAGACGCCGGCGGTCCCCTCGATGCGTGCGATGAATTGCGATGTCACCGCCGCGAACGGGATGAAGATCAACGCGGCGAGCATCACCACCAGCATCCCGATGCGAATTCGCGTGTAGTCGCTGTGGTAGAGCGCAGCGATCTGGGCGGCGTTGGCCGAAGGGGCAGTCGGCGGTAAGAACCCGGCTATCGCACCCCAGCCGATGAACAGGGCAACCAGATACGCGATTGCACACCACACGCCAAACATTTGGATTCGGGATTTGGTCAAGGGATCCATTGGCGTCTCCTTCAGGTCGCCCGTGGGCCGCCGCGATGAATAGCGGCACCCGACGGCGTCTATTACGCTACGTTAAAATCTAGCAGATTTGTTAACGTACGTTTACTCAAACGATCGAACTGACGTTCCGTCGCAGGGTCAAAGCCCACTACGCCCGACTAGCGGGCGATACGCGGCTTGCGGCTGCGTAGCGGCGTGACCTCGGAACCAACGACCGGAGACTTCTTGTGCCGAACGCTCTTCGGTGCCGACGCCGTGCCGGACGCATCGGTGCCCAACCACTCCAACCCTTGCAGGGCCATCCCGGTCAGGATGTCAGCGAGCCCGGCGGTCCGCAGCGACTTTTCCGGCCACATGGAGGTTGAGTCGATCAGTCCGTGAGTCGCGTGCACGGCCGCATTGAGCACATCGCGCGATTGGTTCGGGTAACAGGCATCGAGGCAATCCACCCACCGGTCGATGTAGCGCTTGATCCGGGCGCTCAACCTTGACCTGTACGCCTTGGGAATCGAATTGCGTTCTCTGGTCCACACGCTCATGAGTTCACGCTCTTCAAGGGCCCGCTGCACGTGGCCCCGCACCAAGTGCTCCAGCTCCTCCCGTGGATCATCGAACTGGCCGCCTGTCGACATCAGGACCCGGTCGATCGCCTCGTCCAGAAGCGTCATCAGGATCTCGTCCTTACCGCTGAAATAGCGATAGATCGCCGGCCCGGACACCCCCGCCTTTTCGCCGATGAGATCCACACCGACGCCGTCAAAGCCGCGCTCGTGGAACAGGTGCATCGCTGTGCGCAGGATCTGTTCTGAACGGTCGTTACGTCTGGGCATTTCTCAACGGTAGCGCAGGTTAACCGGTGAGCCCGACATTCGCCCTCGGTATAACCATGAACAACTCGGCTTTGGCCGAGCTTCTTGGTGACCGCGTCCGCCATTCCCGGCTTGTCATGTCATGGCGTCCTGGCCGGGGGCGTACGTTCGGCCAGCCGGGGTGGCCGCTTGGCGGCGAACGCCTGTGTTGCTTCGGCGAAATCGGGTTGCTGCTGAAGCCAGCCCTGGGTGTCCGCTTCGTACTTCAGCTGACTGACGAAGTCGGTTTCGAGGCCCCGATGATGTGCTTGCTTGATCGCCGCCACGCTCACCGACAGTTCGGCGAAACGCCGGGCCATTGCGACCGCATCAGTAACCGCCTGACCATCCTCGGACAGGCGGTTCACCAGGCCCCAATCACGCGCCTCGGCCGCCGATAGACGCCCTCCCAGGAATGCTAGTTCGTTGGCGCGTCCCAGTCCGACGACGCGGGGAAGTAGCCACGTCAGGCCCGCGTCGGGCATCAGCCCAATCTTGGCGAACGACAACTCGAATCGTGCCGACGAGGCCGCGACCCGTAGGTCACACGCCAGCGCCAATGAGACGCCGGCGCCGGCCGCCACGCCGTTGATCGCCGCGATGATGGGTAGCTGTAGTGAGCGCATCGTCATCACCAACGGGTTCCACGCATCCAGGAGTACCTGGCGGGCATCGCCCACATCGCCGGAAATGTCGGCGCCCGCACAGAATCCCCGCCCGGCGCCGGTGAGCACAACAGCACGGATGCGGCTGTCGGCTTCCAACTCGAGGAACGCCGACCTCAGCGTGTCGCCCGCGGCGGGGGTGACCGCGTTGAGTCGCGCCGGCCGGTTGATGGTGATCACGCCGACGGTGTCGTCATGTTCGACGAGCACATCCGTTGTGGGCTGCGCGTGGTCGGTGGTGGGGATTGAGGACACCATCGCGTTACCGTCCTAAGAACTGTCGTACGTAGTCGTGCCACTGCACCTGTTGTAGGTCGCCGTAGCAAATCTGGCCTTCACACTCCCATCGTGCGAGGCAGATCCAGGTGTCCATATTCGGCCACACGGGAATGCGGTTGGCTGCAACGACTTCGCCGCGGATCTCGTAGTCGCGGCCGCTCGCGTCCGTCATCAACATCTCGGCGGTGGTGGGTACCAGCGTCGAATAGTCGTGACTGACGCGCTTGCGAGTCGATACGACCGGAATCAACTCGCCCGCACGGTAAACCCAGCCACCCTTTGTCGGATCGTCTCCCGGAATCTGCAGATGCCCTTTCCAATCGGGTTCGAGATCTGGATGGTCGTATGCGGTACAGCCGAACATGAAGTTCTGGTTGAAGACACCGGTCATCCAGTCAATCGGCGGCGTCGGCGCGTGTTGTTCGCTGCGGCTTTGCCCCCACGACCGATCGCGCACATGCGTGCAGTCCACCTCATACGTCTTGCCGCGCAACGTGAGTTCGCCGCGTGCGTGCATCGCCTGCTCGAAGTGCATGCCGGTTTGCAGCAGCATGGGCTCCATCAAGGCGTCGACCTCAATGTCGAATGCATTCTGCCGGGCTTCGTCGGCATAGCGCAGCCGATGCTTCTTGAGGGGTGCGATCGTCTGCACGTGGTAGCCGTTGTCGAACTTGTAGTCCCATAAGTCGTTTCCGAGGACATCCTCGCTCATGAAGGAGGTCCAGTTAAACAGCTCGGATTGGAGCACATGTTGTTTAACGCCTTGCCAGACCCAGGCACCGCCGGACACAACGCCCAGGTTCGGGTGGTGCCACAGATACGTGAGCGCGTGGATGTCCTCCTCTGGGACGCTGAAACCGAAGAATTGTGTTTCGGTGAGTGTCGGCGATCGGTTCACGTCCTTGAACTGCCGATGCAGTAGGTCATCCTCGGGTGCGGCGGTCTTGAACGATACGTTCTTTTCTTCCCAGAACGCCTTCGCGTGCGTTTCAGTGGACACTTAAGGCTCCCTTCAGGATTCGACGAGCTGCCAACATGGCTGTAACAGCGGTGCTTGGGCCGCGCGTTCGGCTTCGGTCATATTGCGCTGCAGAGCACTGACCGCCACGATGATCATGTAGGCCGCGAACTTCTTGAAGTAATCGAAGTCGCGCAGCTGACGACCGCCGGCGGCGTGGTACATGGCCAGCCATTCCTCTTCGCTGGGCGGCTGTAACAGCCCGCTGTCGGGTGCGGCCGCGAATATCCGGTTGCTGAGGCATTGCAGCGCCAGATCCGCCTCGGCGCGACCGAGGCTCGACATCTCCCAGTCCAGGACCGCGCTCAACCGCGTGCCGTCGAAAAAGTAGTTCTGCAGCGTGGAGTCGCCATGCATCAGCTCCGGCTCGCCATCGGGTAGGTGATCGAGCAGCCAGCGGCGCGCCGGTACAAGACGCTCGAACACCGGTAGGCGCACCCAATCCCAGGTCCGCCAATACCAGTTGATCAGCCGTTCCAGCGGTGCGACACCGGGCGCATTCATCACGAAGTCCTGCAGACCACGCGCTTGGATATCGGTGTTGTGGATGGCGACCAGCGCCGCCATGACCTGGCCAAGCATCTCCTCGCGGTCGGCCGGCGAGGCCTCGGCAATCGGGCCCTGGATGAAGGCCGCGGGGTGCTGCCCCCTTCCTCGTACCCTCGCCATGACATAGCCGGATGTGCCGAGCCAGCGGCCATCGGGGTCGAGCCACAGCGGCTCTGGCACCGGTACGTCGCTGCCGTGCAGAGCCCGCTGTAGCCGGAACTGTCGGGACATGTCGTATTCAAAGAACAATCGATTGTCGCTGACCGGTGCATTGCGCAGCACCAGTTCGTGTGTGACGCGGCCTTGACCGGTGCCGAAGGTGGCATCGAACAGCACTGTGCCATTTGACGCGCCGACTTCACCCGCATCACCGATGACCGTCACGTCGACTTCGCCGTCGACGTTGGGCTGGTTCACGATGAAGTGACGGATCTCATCGGCTCCGATCTTGTGAACGGCGGTCTTGCCCGCGCCGATCACCGAGCTGAGCATCGACTGCACATCAGCCATGAGCGAACTCCTCGTCTTTCGTGTGGCGCCAATTACCGTGGTGCCTATGCAAATTGGCCGCGGCGCGGTTGCCCCAGGCGACGGCCGTGTTCTGGCCGGTCTGCGACAGATAGTCACCGGCGAATTGGATGCGCGATGCCGGATCGATGCTCGAGGTGAACTCGGCGATGCGCTGATAGACGCCAACAGACGTCTGCGGCAATGCCACTGGCCAGCGGCGCACATAGGTGAAATCGACGGTGCCCCGCAATTCGGGGAACAACCGCAGGACTGTTTGCAGCGAGCGCGCGATGAGTTCGTCATCGGAACGGTGCATCCACGCCGCGGCTGCCGACATCTCCCAGCACACCGAAACTAGGCCGTGGCCGGTCGGTGCGCGGTCGGACGCCTTGTTGTTTTCGATGATGATCATGCAGATCTCGCGGTCCTCGGCGGCCGGCAGCTGGACCAGGAACGCCGGCGTATTCGCCGGTCGTGTCGTTCCGATGGCGACGTTGATCGCCTGGGTGAAGCGCAGCTTTTCGTTGAGCGGGCCGAGCTGTGTTCTGGCCGGCTCGCAGATGGCGGCCGCTATCGGCAACGGGGTGGCGACGACGCAGGCGTCGGCTTCGACGCTCTTCGTCTCGCCGTCGGGACCGCGATAACTCAGATGGACGCCGCCGGCGGTGCCGGTCAGCGAGAGCACGGGGGAGCGCAAGTGCACTGTGTGTACCCGTGACAGCAGTGCGTCGATGATTGCAGCCTGTCCACCCGCTAGTGTGGACAGCCGGCCGGCGACCGCATTGATCAGACCCGACATCAGCTCGACGCGGCTGACCTTGTCTGAGTTGGCAAGCAACAGCGCGCGCGTGATGGGTTCGCCGAAGTAGGCGTCGGCCTCCGCGCCGGCCAGCCTGCGTAGGTAATCGCGAGCCGTCTCGGTGTCAAGC
>NZ_JBAPRN010000425.1:0-1924 GCF_049281135.1 Mycobacterium sp.
TCGACCGCAACACGCAATGGATGAGTGACGGTAACGGTCTGGATCACCGCCAGCACCCGACCAAGGAGGTCACTGCGGGAGCCGGTCTCCGCGTCAGCAACCTGCTCACCCCACGGGTCCACGTTCCGCAGTCTGCCGCATGTCGCAGGACGGCGGCATCGAGAGACTGGCGCGGACTACCGGTGGAGTTCGATTTTTACCGTGATCAGGACGATTCCGGTTCGAAGCGGGCTTTCCCGGTTCGCTCGTGCAGCAGTTTGGTGAAGGGTCCGTCAAACCGCGACGGTTTGATCTCGGCGTAGGGCGACGTGGCCGAGGGCTTCGGGCAGTCACCTTTCGGCCCACTGGACAAGATCACCGAAACCGACGTTGGGCCGGGCGGTGCACCGTCGAGGTTGATGTGGTCGAAGGTGTAGCAGCGACGAGGCTGGTAGCGCAGCAGGATGTTCCCGTGCTTGCCGCGCTCGGCGACCCGCCACGGCGTCGAGTAGAACGGTGTCGAGCCCGGTGCCGGATGCTGGCTGAGCTCGCCAGTCGTTTCGCCCGGGTTGGCGCTCGTTGGATGCCTTGGAAAGAAGGCATACGACAGAGCCTTCGGCGCGCGGGTGTCCGCGATGATTGCGATCAGCGTGCCGCCCCCGAAATGAGCGCCGTAGTCCTTCGGTGACGGCGCGTCCACGCAGTTGCTCACAAGCCATGCCCGGGTCCGCCGGACAAACGGGACGAACCCGATCACGTTCCCGCTGACTGGGCCCTCCTGCAGATCGCTGGTCAACCCGAATCGGATCTGGGTGTGACGGGCCTCCGTGGTTGTGATCGGCCCGTACACATGCCGGAAGTTGTGCATTGCTCGACGCGCGCTGATCGTCGGGCGCACGTGGGCTGCAGCGGGCTCGCCGAGATAGCCCTCCGACAGACCGTGATCGCCGCCGCCGACGGTGGTCGTCGTGAATCTGTGGCCGGGCTGCCTCGTGCACATCGAGAGCGGCCACCGCCGGTGCGATGGCTCAGCAGAGTCTGCCCGCGCGGCATGAACGCGCAGCGAGGCTTGTCCGGGCGAGCCGCACGCCACCGCACCCAGCGACAGGCCCACGGCGCAGATCCCCACCACTACCAACCTCAGCACGGGTCTCTCCTGCGAAGACGGCCGTCGCTACCGGACGAGGTGCACGGTACCGGCGCGACTGGACGCGCTGCGGATTCGTTTTGCGACCGTTACCAAGGAGTCGCCGCCTCTGCCGCAGGTCGTTGACCTGCGGGTTTGGATGGGGTGAGCGACGGGACTTGGCTGGTGCTACCCAGTTCGGAGTCATTTGCTCCACATCTACTCCACGCTGACACGCGAGTGCGGAGGGAGTGCTCGGCCCAGATGTCAAAACGACGTGTCCTTGGCGCCGCGCTTAACCGGCTACTCGAGCAGTATCGTGATGAGCGAATCGAGGAACGGCGAGGAGCGCGTTGTGGACGACACGCCAACCGAGGAGCCCCAGCATCTGTTTGGAATGCAGATCGAGCCAGGGCACGCCTTCCCCCGAGTCGATCCGACGGAGCAACGCGTACTCGGGATACCCCGGAGTTGGTACCGCACCACGACGGTCGACTACTCGGGGTTCCGCCACCCAATCCGGTGGACCAAGTGGCGCATCAGGTGCCATCGCCTTGGGCCTTACGCACCCGATTACAAGAAATCGATCGCGGGACCTGAGAAGGCGAAGCCGTAGAGAACCCGTCAGGGTTCTGATATTGGCGGCGACGCGAGGTGCCGCTCTTCGGCTCACACGCCCTGGGCCATTCCGACCATCGGGGTGAGGCGCCCAGGCTCATCCTTCGCTTGCCTGGGTTCCGCCTTGCGCCCATCGACCGCAACACGCAATGGATGGGTGACGGTAACGGTCTGGATCACCGCCAGCACCCGACCAAGGAG
>NZ_JBAPRN010000426.1:0-14972 GCF_049281135.1 Mycobacterium sp.
GTATGAATGCGTGGATCTGCGGGCGCGGAACAACGTGAGGATCGCCGGAGCCGACAACGGTCCGACGATCATGCTCGCTCACGGCTTTGGGTGTGATCAGAATCTGTGGCGACTGGTTGAAGCCCGACTTGCAGCGAGCTTCAGGTTGGTTCTGTTCGATCACGTGGGCTGCGGTGCTTCGGACCCCGCGGCATGGGATCCCGAGCGGTACGAGTCGCTGCAGGGATATGCCGACGATATCCTCGGCATCGTTCATGAGTTGGATCTGCGCGACGTGACATACGTGGGCCACTCGGTAGCTGCCATGATGGGAGTGCTGGCGGTCGCGACCGATCCGAGCCGCTTCGCCAGGTTGGTCCTGCTTACTCCCTCACCGTGCTACATCGACAGTGGCGACTATCGCGGTGGCTTCTCGCGCGCCGACATCGATGAATTGTTGGACTCACTCGAGAGCAACTACCTCGGGTGGTCGCGAGCGATGGCGCCGGTGATTATGGGAGCCCCGGATCAACCTGAACTCTCCGACGAGCTCACTGACAGCTTCTGCCGCACCGACCCGGCATGTGCCCGGGTATTCGCGCGCACCACTTTCCTGTCCGACAACCGCGGTGATCTTGCCCGAGTATCGATTCCCACTCTGGTAATCGAGTGCGCACATGACACATTGGCGCCGCGCGAGGTGGGTGCCTATGTCCAGCAACGAATCGACGGCAGTGAGCTGGTCACGCTCGACGCCATTGGCCATTGCCCCCAGCTCAGCGCGCCGGACATCACCGCACAGGCGATCGCTGAGTTCGCCGGGGCGACGTGACACCAGAGCTGGAAGACGCATTACCCGATGGCCTCAGCACTGAGGACCTGTACGAGAACGCGCCGTGCGGCTACATAGTGGCTAAGCCTGACCGGAGCATCGTCAGCGTGAACGCCACGCTTTTGGCGTGGCTCGGCCACGAGCGAAAAACGTTGATCGACAAACCCTTTACCGACTTGTTGGCAGTAGGTAGCCGCATACACTACGAAACCCATTTTGCGCCACTGCTGCAACTGCATGGTGAGCTCACAGGCATTACCGTGGATTTGATCACCGCAGAGGGCACACGGCTTCCCGCGTTCCTCACCGCTAACATCAAATCCGATGTCAACGGCCGACCGGTTCTGCTGCGCATCGCGATTCACGACGCAGGCGATCGGCGGTCGTACGAGCGCGAACTCCTCAATGAGCGACGACGGGTCGAACAGGAACGCGCGCGCGTTCAGCTGTTCGCACGGACTCTGCAACGGTCTTTGCTGCCGCCGTCGCTTTCACCCCCCGAAGGCTTGGATGCATCTGCTCACTACCACCCCGCTTCCGCGGACGATGTCGGTGGAGATTTCTACGACTTGTTCCCGCTCACGCATGACAAGTGGGCTTTCTTCATCGGTGACGTGAGCGGTAAAGGCGCCGGCGCCGCCGCGGTGACTTCACTGACCCGCTACACCTTGAGGGCGGCGGCGGTCTTCGATGCCGACCCCGTCGCGGTGTTGGAGAACCTGCATGCTGTCCTGACCCAGGAGTTTCGCGACACCGTAAACCAATTTGCCACAGTCATTTTCGGAATTCTCACGCCACACGACGGCGAGTTCGGCATCGACCTCGCCAGCGCGGGGCATCTTCCGCCATTAGTGCTCGGTGCCGACGGCGGGGCACGTTACGTGGACACAATCGGTGGCCAGCCCGTCGGCATCCCCATGGAGCCGAAATTCGCTGCTGCCCGCATTCGGCTTACGCCGGGCGACACGCTGGTTCTCTACACGGATGGGTTGACCGAAGCGCGAATAGGCGACGGCGCGCAGCGCTACGATGATTCCGGAGCGTTGCTGGAATTCGCTGCCGCACAAGCGCCGACTACCGCGTCGGGGATTGTCGCAGCGATTCAGTCGCTGCTGGACGGCTTCGGCTCAGGTGTGGAGGATGATGTCGCGGTGTTGGCGCTGGGCGTACCTGTAAAGATGTAGCCAGTCCCGCCGAAGTCCCCCGAGTGAGGTTTCGCCGATGAAATTCGTACTGGCCGCGTATGGGAGCCGGGGCGATGTCGAGCCATGCGCCGTGGTCGGACGGGAGTTGCAGCGCCGAGGTCACGACGTGCGCATAGCGGTTCCGCCCAACATGGTCGGGTTCGCCGAGTCGGTCGGTCTCGACGCGATGGCCTATGGGCCCGACTCCGAGGCGGAGCTGAACACGGCGGCGGATTTTTTCGTCGCCAACATGAAAAACCCCTACGCCGCGCTGCCCGACGCCCTGGAACGTATCACCAAGGTCTGGGTGGACAAGGGCACGGCGCTCGCATCGCTCGTTGAAGACGCCGACCTGCTTGTGACAGGCATGAACGAGCAGCGGCTCGCCGCCAACATCGCTGAACATGAGGGTATTCCGTTGGTTGCGCTGCACTTCTTTCCGTCGCGGTTTCAGCCGTCCGGGCAGCTCAACTCACAGCTTGTCAAGATGTCCGAGGAACCCCTGCGTCGGGCGCTGGGCCTGCCCGAGGAGTCCGAGCCCGCGCCGGCGGTGATCGAGATCCAGGCCTACGACGAACGGTGCTTGCCCGGGACGCCTGAGGAATGGGCGGAACCGGGCAAGCCGTTTGTCGGCGCGCTCACCCTCGAATCGCCGGCCGATGCCGACGATGAGGTGCTGTCGTGGATTGGCGAGGGAACTGCGCCCGTTTATTTCGGCATGGGCAGCACGCCGATTTCTCCCCCGGCCGAGATCGTCGAGATGATCGCGGCGGCGTGCGCGCAATTGAACCAGCGGTTGCTGATCTGCACGGGTCCCAACGACTTGTCCGAATTCGATCACTACGACCACGTCAAGTTTGTCGACGTGGTCGGTCACGCCGCGATCCTTCCCCGCTGCCAGGCGGCCGTCCACCACGGCGGCGCGGGCACCACCGCAGCGGTGATGCGCGCCGGTGTGCCGTCGCTGATTTTGTGGCTCTGGCTCGATCAGCCGGTGTGGGCGGCCGGTGTGCAGCAGCACAAGATTGGTACGGGACAACGCTTCTCGGACGTCAACCAGCAATCGCTGGCCGCCGGGTTGAGGTCGATTCTCACCCTGGACTACCTTGATCGGGCTGGCAAGATTGCCGAACAAATGATATCGCCGCACGAAAGCGCTTCCAGTGCTGCTGATTTCGTAGAAGCCTCCGCCAGCACGGACTAGATCACCGGCCGAGGTCCCATTGGCCGAAGTCGGGAGCGAGCACCTCATCGACGTCGATGTTGATGCCACCGAGAAGCGGGCCGGGATTCGACGGGGTGTTGACCACCTCTTGGTACAACACTGCGGTGGAGTCGCGTTGCCCATGGGACCAGGACTTGGTTTGCCAGGCCCATTTGTGCCCTGCCGTGGTGGAGCGGCCGATGACGCCGTCGTTGTTCGCCCACTGGCAAGCCTGAAAATGTCCATAGATCCCGGTTCGCGCAGTGCCCAATACCGAATTGATACCGCGAAACCAGTTGACGGCCAGACTGTTCCAGGTGTCGACGTTGATGTCGTCGTCGACGCTGAAGAAGATCGGGGCGGAGTCGCTGCCTCCGGCAGCGGAGTGGAGTCGCAACGCGGTGTGGGCGTCCGCTACTCCACCGTCGAACCCACGAATGAAATCCGGGGGTGCGGTTCCGCCCGGTTTGCCGTATTGGAAGTTGCTGACGATATGCAATCCCGCGGCGCGTAACGCGTCCGCGTACTCGCGGGTGATGGGCTTGGCCTCGAAGTTCGCCCCCGGTCGCGACTCGGACACGTAGTTCACCACTCCGGCGTAGCCGGCCGATTTGATTTCGGCCGGCGCGATTCGGCGCTCGGCGAAATCGATCAGCCTGATGTTGTCGGCAGATGCTGTGCGGCCCTGCAGCATCGAGCCTAACGGTCCCAGGGTCAGCGCCACCGCGGCCGCGCCACGTTTAACGAGTTCGCGCCGTGAGACGGTTCGCAGTTCGGATGAGTTGACCATAATTCAGGCTCCACGGGTGAGGAGGGCCGTGGCGCTCCAGGGTCGTCTGCCCGGGTGGCGCGGATTCGGCTGCGGGCCCCACAGCGCCGGCCACATGAAAAGCGGCAACCTGCGAAATCGCTTGGCAGCTGCCATCAGATACTCGGATTCGAGGACTCGCCAGCCGAGGTCCTCGAAATAGGCCAGCCCGTTGTCGGGCGCGAAGATGAACGGGGCATTCTCGAACATGCCGGCCATCCTCTTGTTCATCAGCCGCTTCTGGCCAGGGCCGGTAAAGTCCAGCATCCACCAACCCACCTCGGACCGGTTGAGCGCATCCGAAAGTGCTGTGACATCACCGTCTTCCAGGTACATCAGCAGGCCCTCGGTCAAGACCAGCGCTTTGGTGGCGCCGTCAAGAGCCTGGTCGAAGAACGCGTTACGGGCCGCCGGGTCGGCAAGGTCGACCGCCGACCGAGTCAACCGGCACCGCGGCGTCTGGTCGGCCAGGAGTTGCGTCTTCTCCGCAACTAACTCCGGAAGGTCCGCCTCAATCCATGGAAAGTCATACGGAAGGTTCAGCCGGTACGGCCGGGTGTCCAAGCCGGCGGCCAGGTTCAGCACCCGGTCGCAACCGCCGGCAATAGCTTCGGTGATGGCGTCGTCGATGATCTTGGTGCGCGCCACGAGCCACCAGCCGCTGCGGCTGGTCAGCGGAGTCTTGGCGACGATCGCGCGGCCTTGCTCGCCCGCGAGACTCTCGGCCAGTGGATCTCTGAACAGCGCATCGGCCCGCGTTGATTCGGTTGCCCGGTACAGCGCCGTCCACCGGGCCGTATCCGAAACGTGGGTGATCAAATGCCCGGCGTCCGACATACGTTGCTGTATAGCACTCGGGCGCTGGTGAAACACGAATGGGTCGTGTACAAGGGTCTGATGGAGGATCCGGCCGTCAGGTCGTTCAGTCCGTCCACGTTGGGCGAGGCGGTGGTCAGGCGGTTGTATCGCCGGGCGGTGGTGACGACGCAGATCACGGTGCCCGCCGTTCCGAGCATGATCGACGAGTACCTCAAGATGTGCCACAACGTGTTTGCCGTCGCCGGCGTCCAGTACACCGCCGAGCAAGCTGCCCAGCTGAAGACGGTGCTGCAGGCCGAGTTGGCCAAGGCCTACACGGCGTCCTCCCGTTCGAACATCGTGATCTCGTTTCACGCGCCGTTCGGTATCTCGATGAATTACCGGGTCACAACCGAGTCCGTGACACTCGGAGGCGCCTACGACGGCTGGCTCACCACCCGCGAGGGACCGCTATTCGGTACTGAGCCGGACGCCCGGGTGTGGGCGCTGTCCGGCGAAGTGGCCGACCCTCAGACTCATGCCGTTCTCGACGTCGGTGCGGGAACGGGCCGCAATGCGTTGGCTCTGGCGCGGCGTGGCCACCCAGTGGATGCGGTGGAGATGAGCCCGAAGTTCGCCGACATCATTCGTGCGGAGGCCGACAGCGAATCGCTTCAGGTCCGCGTCATGGATGGCGACGTCTTCGAGACGATGGACGGTGTTCGTCGCGACTATCGGCTGATCATTCTTGCCGAGGTGGTCCCCGACTTCCGCAGCACCGATGAGTTACGCGGCATATTCGAACTCGCCTCCGATTGTCTGGCGCCCGGTGGTCGGCTGGTCTTCAATGCCTTCCTCGCGCGTGAGGGTTACATCCCCGATGATGCGACGCGCGAACTGGGGCAACAGTGCAACACGATGATTTTCACGCGTGACGAACTGAACGTCGCATCGTCTCAGCTGCCCGTTGAGCTCCTCGCCGATGACTCGGCTTACGAGTACGAGAAGACGCATCTGCCCGACGGCGCCTGGCCACCCACCGAGTGGTTCGAGGGGTGGGCCAGCGGCCTCGACCTGTTCGACGTCGAGCGTGCAGAATCTCCAATCGAGTTGCGCTGGCTCGTATATCAGAAAACGTGAGGGGTAGTCATGGCCGATGCACTCCAGTTCGTCGACGCGAACGGACTGAGGTTCGCTTATCTCGAAGAAGGAACCGGGCCACTGGTACTGATGCTGCACGGCTTCCCCGACACCGCACACACCTGGGACCACCTGCGCTCTCGCATCGCGGCGAAGGGATATCGCGCGGTCAGCCCCTTCATGCGCGGGTACTACCCCACCGCGATCCCGGATCGCGACGCCGACCAAGAAACGCTGGCGCGCGACGCCCTTGCGCTGATTGACGCGCTCGGCGCCAGGGAGGCCGTCGTCATCGGACACGACTGGGGAGCCGCGGCCGCGTACGGCGCGGCGGCGCTAGGCCCCGAACGGGTCAAGAAACTGTTCGTCCTCGCCATCCCGCATCCGGCTACGCTCAAGCCGACGCTGAAACAGCTCTGGGGGGCGCGGCATTTCGCGGTGTATAAGCTACCGGGGGCGTCAAAACGCTTCGCGCGCAATGACTTCGCGGCGCTTCCCGCGATCTGCCGCCGATGGTCGCCGAGTTGGCGGCCCGACCTGAACGAATTCGACCCGGTGCGGGCGAGCTTTTCGCATCGCGCGAGTTTGAACGCCGCGTTTGGCTATTACCGAAAGCTTTCGCCGCTACCCAGCGCGTCGCTGAAGGCGCGAATTACCGTGCCCACGATCGTGTTTGCGGGGCTCGATGATCCGATCGCGAAGCCTGCCGACTATCGGGGTGCCGCCCGGATGTTCTCCGGTGACTACATCGTCGAAGAGGTCGACGGCGGGCATTTCATGCACCGGGAACACCCCGACGCATTCGCGGAGCGACTGCTCGCTCACCTGTGATCCGGCCGAACCGCGATTTGGCCGGCCGCCGTGCGTGGCTGATATCGTGCAGGGCCTATGCCCGAAATGGATCGTCGCACCTTGATGTTGATGACGGGCTTCGGCGTGTTGGCAGCCGTGGCTCCTCTCCCACAGGCCCAGGCCTACCCACGCCCACCAGCAGCGCCGCAGGGCGGATACATCTTCCAAGACGAATTCGACGGCCCCGCCGGGTCAGCGCCTGATGGGGCGAAATGGGCGGTGGCCAAAGCGCGCGAGGTAATCAAAGACCCAACCCACTGGGAGTTGCCCGAGAACATCGGTCAATACCGCGACGATCGCCGCAACGTCTTTGTCGATGGCAAGTCGAACCTGGTTCTCAAGGCCGCGAAAGATGGCCCCACCTTCTACAGCGGCAAGGTCCAGAGTCTCTGGAGAGGCGGCGTCGGCCACACCTGGGAGGCGCGGATCAAGCTCGATTGCCTCACTGCCGGCAGCTGGCCCGCCTACTGGCTGGGAAATGAGGACCAGGGCGAGATCGACGTCGTCGAGTGGTACGGCAACGGCAGCTGGCCGTCGGCCACCACGGTTCACGCGAAAGCCAACGGCGGTGAATGGAAGACCCACAACATCGCGGTGGACAGCGGCTGGCACACCTGGCGATGCCAGTGGGACGCGGCCGGTATCCGCTTCTGGAAGGACTGGGTCGACGGCGCGCAACCGTATTTCGACGTTCCGTCGGACTCGCTGCCCGATTGGCCGTTCAACGGCCCCGGCTACACCGTCTACCCGGTGTTCAACCTCGCGGTTGCCGGTTCCGGCGGCGGCGACCCTGGCCCGGGCACCTACCCATCGCAGATGCTGGTCGACTGGATCCGGGTCTGGTAGGACCCCGCATGCGCCGCTCCCCTGGCTCGTGACAAATAACGGGGTGAACCCGCGATGCAGGTTCACCCCGTAACTACGAAATGTCAGTAGCTGTTGCAGCTGCCGGCGACCTGGTTGATCAGCGGGAAATACTGCGCAGCCCCCGGGAAGCCCTGCGCCTGCTGTGCCATCGCCTCGCGCTGTGGCGGCGGCGACGCCAGGAATTGCTGCAACCAGCCCTGCGCCATGTGCGAGTTCTGGAACTTTGCTGCGGCGGCCGGCGACGTCGCATTCAACGCCGCGACCACCTGCGGATAACTGCAGGTCGTGTTGATCGCCGCACCCATATCCGGGTCTGCGGACGCGATTCCCGCGCCAGCGAGCACCGACAATGCCAGACCCCCGGCTACGGCAGCCAGTTTGCTCAACGAACGCGTGACCATATATGGGACACCTTCCAAATAATAAAGCGCCGAACCTCGACGCCGAGAACACGAGTTTACCGGAAGGATTCGGGGGGCGGCCTTGCCGAAGATCGCGCCACCTCGGCCGACGCATCCCGTGCTCAGCCCCGCAACGCCGTGTCACAGGTACTTTTCGGGTATGGCTGAGAGCCCGGTCCGCAACCCGGCGGTGGATTTCTACCGCGTGTCGGGGGTGGTTCTCATCGTGCTGGGCCACTGGCTGGCCGGAGCGGTGACCTACCGCGACGGAGTCTTCGGTCGGCAGAATCCGCTCGTAGATCAACCCTGGACACAGTGGCTGACGTGGCCCTTCCAAGCCGTTCCCGCCTTCTTCCTGGTCGCTGGTTACGCAGCTGCGGTTTCGTGGAGCCATCGATGCATCACCGAGGGGGTGGCGCGCCAGACCTGGGTGCGTCATCGACTCGCTCGTGTGCTCGGGCCCTCGGCGGTGTATGTCGCGCTGGTGTCGGTCGTTGTCGCCGCCGTTGACGCATCTGGGGTGGCCGGGTCGACGCTGGAATATGCGGGCTGGGCGGTGGCGATGCACCTATGGTTCCTCGCCGTCTATCTGGTACTGGTCGTGCTCACGCCGATCGCGATTGCGGCACAACGCCGTTGGGGACTTGTAGTTCCGGCGTTGCTGGCGGCGGGCGTCGTGGCCGTCGACGTTGCCTCACTGGCCGGTCACGTGCCGTATCTGGGTTGGCTGAATTATCTGCTGTGCTGGGCGGTGCTCTACCAACTCGGAATAGCCTGGCAGAAAGGATCTTTGGCGGGGTTGCGACCGGTAATGCTTGCCGCCGGATCGGCGTGCGCGCTGTGGCTGTTGATCTGGCTGGGCCCCTACCCGGTCAGCATGATCGGCGTTCCGGGCCAGGCCGTGCAGAATACCGAGCCGCCGTCGCTGGCGATGCTGGCGTTCGGGTGTGCGCAGGCCGGGCTGGCGATCAGCGTCGCGCCCGGGCTCAACCGCGCGCTGCGGTCCGCTTCCGTTCAGCGAGTGTTGTCGCGAGCCAACACCAATGTGATGGCCTTGTATCTGTGGCACATGATTCCCGTGGTGATCGTGGCGATCATCGGCTACCCGGCCGGGCTGCTGCCACAACCGGCCGAGGGCCACGCAGCATGGTGGCTCGGCCGATTGGAATGGGTGATCATCCTCAGCCTGGTGACCGCGGTGGAGCTGGCACTGCTGTGGTGGGGCCGCCGATTATTCGCCGCGCCACTGCCCGCGCTCAACGTGCTCGGCGGTCGCTGGGCTGCGCCGATCATGCTGGCCGGCGCCTCGATGACTGCCTACGGGCTGGCGTTCTTTGCCGCGGAAGGCTTCGCGCCCCACGGGCATTTCCCCCGGCTGACCACAGCGATGTTCGCCGTCGGCGTGCTCCTGGTGGCGCTGTGCCCACGGGATCGCGCCCGCGGGTAGGCACACCAAATAGCGTGCCGGAGCTACGACGATGCGCTCAGCGCGGCCAGCGCTGCATCGTAATTAGGCTCTTGCGCGATCTCCGGAACCAGCTCCTCGTAGGCGACGTTGCCGTCGGCGCCGATCACCACGACGGCCCGGGCAAGGAGGCCGGCGAAGGGGCCATCGGCGATGGTCACGCCGTAGTCCTGACCGAAGGTGTCACGAAACGCCGATGCGGTCTGCACGTTCTCGATGCCCTCGGCACCACAGAAGCGGGCTTGCGCGAACGGCAGGTCGTTGGACACACACAGCACAGACACACCGCCTGCTGCGGCGCGCTCGTTGAAGGTGCGCACGCTGGTCGCGCACACCGGTGTGTCCACCGACGGAAAGATGTTCAGCAGCACGGGCTTACCGCCGAACTGGTCGTTGCTCACCGGTGCCAGATCGGACCCGGTCAGTGTGAAGGCCGGGGCCGAAGATCCGACGGCCGGCAGATCGCCGACGGTGTTGATCGGGTTTCCACGCATAGTTATCTGTGCCATGCGCACAGTCTGCCAAGGCCGAGAGGCCGGCGTGGGGCCGGGGTTGGGTCGCCCGCGGCGCGCGACATGCCCACGGGCCGGCATGCCGGCTCTTAATGTCCTCTATATATTGGCTAGCGTGCCTGAGATCAACCGACGGAACATGATGATCACAATGGGGCTGGGCGCACTGGGGGCCGCGATGTCTCTCCCGGAAGCCTGGGCTCACCCATCTCCCCCGGCGGCGCCATCAGCTGGTCCCGCCGGACCGTACATCTTCCACGACGAGTTCGACGGACCCGCTGGCCAAGGCGTTGATCTGGCCAAGTGGACGCCGCAGACCTGGCAGGACGACGTGTACCCGCCGGTCGACGGGACATACAGTGCCGGCAACGTTTTTCTCGACGGAAATTCCAACCTGGTCCTCCAGGCCACCCGCCAAGGCGACCAATATTTCACCGGGAAACTGCGCGGCAATTGGCGTGGCAGCATCGGTACCACCTGGGAAGCGCGGATCAAACTCAACTGTTTGTTCCCCGGCATGTGGCCGTCGTTCTGGACCGTCAACGAGGATCCGCAGCCGGACGGCGAGGTCGACTTGTTCGAGTGGTACGGCAACGGCGAATGGGCTCCCGGCACGACCGTCCACGCGGCATCCAACGGAAAGACCTGGGAAGGAAAATCAATTCCCGGGATGGTGGACGACGCCTGGCACACCTGGCGCATGCGTTGGGATGAGGAAGGCTTCAAATTCTGGCGCGACTACGTCGACGGATCCAAACCGTACTTCAGCGTTCCGCCGAAGCCGATCCACGTTTTCGGAGCACCGCCCGAAGATAAGCGGTGGCCGTTCAGCAATCCCGGCTATTGGATGACGCCCATGTTCACACTTGCGGTCGGCGGGGTGGGCGCCGGCGATCCCGCCGCGGGGACGTTCCCGGCCCAAATGCTGGTCGACTACATCCGCGTCTGGTAGCGGTTCACCGCACGGCCTTGATCACCTGAACCAGGTTGAACTGCCACCGCTCGACGAGGCGAAAGCCTAGATCGTGCGGAACCGCGAAAGCCGGGGTCACTCCGTAAAGAGGCCCGGGCGGGAGCGCCGAGCCCTGCCCGTGCGCGTGCATCGCCGTGTCAGCTTGGGTGATGATCCACACGACGCGGCACTGGCCGAGTGGTTTCGCCACAACTTGGGGGATGAGGTTGGTATCGAAGACGTCGTTGCGATCGGTTGCTCGCTGCCAGAGGGTCAGGTCGACCAGCTTCCGGTAAGCGTCCGGGCGGGCCGCCAGCAATGGGCGCATAGGTGCTGGCATGAACGTCACCGTGTCATTGACCAGCAAGCAATCGCCGGGCGCTGCCTTGGCCGTGATCAGGTCCGCGACTTGGCTGTAGTCCATACCGTATTTCGCGTACGGATTACGTTGCGCCGAAACATAATTCGGTGCCGCGGCAACCGCGAGGAGGCAGACGACGGCTGGCGCCGCCCATCGCGTGACAGCCAATGCGCCGATGCACACGCCCAATATCACGGCCATCGCCGGTGCGGTGAAGCACAAATAGCGCGGCGTGTACACGGGGTGAATTACCGCCGACCAGGCGACGATCACGGCGGTCGGTATGACAAGCCAGCCAATCGCCAACGTCAATAGCTGACGGTCCGCCTCCACAAGGGGCGCGGATGTAAAGAGCCACAACACCATTGCCGTCGCGACTATCAGCGCGGACAGAATTGCGAACGGAGGGCTCCGCTCGAAATACTGTTGCACTGCCACATCCTCGATCGTCCGGTGCGCAATCGGCGCGACCCAACTGATCTGATGCGTTTGGCCGATGGCCGCAATCAAAAACGGCGTCAGCGCGCAGCCGGCCAGAACGGATGCAAGCGCGAACCGTAGTACGACGGTTCGGCTGCGCGGAAAGGCGCAGATGAAAGCGACGTACACGGGCGACAAAAGCAGCAGATACACGTCGAGCAAAACCGACATCGCCAGGACGAGGCCATAACACAGCCACATCCACGCGTCGTCGCGGCGCGTGGCGCGGATGAACAGCACCGTCAGCCACACGGCGGCCATCATCGAGAGCGCATACGGGCGAGCTTCGATGCCCGCCCACGTCGCCCGGGGCAAGATCGCGCACACAACTCCGGAGGCCACCGCGACAGTGCGAGATGAGAACTGCTTGCCTAGCACCACGACTCCGGCCGCGGCGGCCCCCACCGCGAGACCGCTTGGCACGCGGGACCAGAATTCGGTGGGCGGGACGATTTTGAACCAGCCGTGCATGAGCACGTAGTACAGACCCTCGACCGCGTCGACGTTTCCCAGCATGTGCCACAGCTGGCTCAGCGAACGACTGTAGGCGGCCGAAATCGTGGCGGCCTCGTCGTACCAGAAAGACGGGCGGCCCGCGCCGGCCAGGCTCACGACGGAGGCCAACACTGCAACGATCACAGGGTCCAGCGCGGCTCGCGGCGGTGTCAGTCGATCACCGTGCACCGTTGCGACCGGGCGTCTTGAATACCCGCTGATCACGTCGCCATGGTGCCAGAAGCGCAGCGGACATTGCGCGCCGTCCCCTTCCGGCTAGCGCCGCGACTGGCGCACCTTGTAGGTGGACGGCCACGAGTGCCGGCTGTCGTCACCCACCAGGGGCGTCCCCATACTGCCGACTTTGACGGCGTACGCTTCCTCGCCCGCGCCGACCTCGCGATTGGCATGTTCCTGGGCCAGGTAGTACAGCTCGTCGATGGTGGCCTCGTGGTAGGCGACGAACGTGGTCTTACGGACGATGTCGCCGGCCGCGGCGATCATCCAGTCGGGCAGGAATCTGGTGGCGAGCGTGCCCAGACCCAACAGCGAGAACGGAACCACCCAGTAGCCGATGTAGGTCAGCGGCGTGGTGGTGTCGCGTACCGATGCGTTAGCCGCCACGATCGGTGGAATCGCGGACGACACCGTCATCCCCGCGAACACGCCGACCCAGATCCAGGTGAGCCGCGAGGTGATCTGGCCGAAAACATCGCTGTTGACCACCGCCGGAGGTTGATTCGCCGCGGCGTATTCGTGCACGAACGACGTGCCCGACTGAGCGGCGACCAGGGTGACCAGCAGGATTCCCGCGATGCTCAGTGGCAGCGCCCACCGCTGCAGAAACAACTGGCTGGCCAGCAGTGTCACCCCAGTTAGCACCAAGAACGTTGCACCAGAACCGATTTCGAGCGCACGCCTAGGTGTGCGGGTGAGATAGCCGGCGACCAGTCCGGCGATCGCGATCACGAAGGCGACCGAAGCCGCAACCAGGAATGATGCATTGCCGACCAGGACCCAATAGACGATCCACGGCGCGAAGCCAAACAGAATGCCCACGATCGATCAGTGTATGGGCGCGTGCGGCTCGGCGGGGGCGTCGGGTAGCGATAGCTCAGCGCTGCAGGCTGCGCAGGGTGCTCGTCACAAATTTGCTGAGCACCTCATCGCGGTCCGCCCCCGGCACTCCGGCGCTGATGAGTTGTGCGTGCACGCCGATGAGGAAGAACGCGGCGCTGTCGTAGGCGCCGACATCGTCGTACAGTTCGCCGCGGTTTCGCGCGCGCTCGATCTCGGCAGCGAGCAACACGAAGGTCGGGTGTTTGATCCAGTGATCGTCCACGGGGCGCGCCGGCGAAAAGTACAGGCTGATCACATCGCGGAATAGTGCAGCACCCCAACGGGTCTCAAGTGCGACGACGAGCCTGATGATCTCGTTCAGAACAGCCGGCAAGTCGCGGCGGGTTTCGAGAAATCGGCTCAGCTCCTCAGCGAGATAGTCCTCATCGCGTCGGATCAACTCCAGCAGGACATGTTCCTTGGTGGGGAAATGGAAGTAGAAGGTACTGCGGGCAACTCCCGCCGCCTCCACGATCGCGTTGATGTCCGCCGAATTTGCGCCGGCACGCTGGAACTCCACGATCGCGGCGTCCAGTACCCGCGCCCGCGTCTTGCGGCGCTGGGCTTCGCGACCCGTCGCAGTGTCCGGCACGCACCTATTCTGCAGCATCCGGTCAACTCGCTGACAGATATCACTTGAAATTGCCGTTCAACGGAGCCGAGCGTGGATGCACTCCTCTGGCTTTCCGCCAACTACAGGCCATTTTGCAAGCAAGACATCGGCCCGCCGACTTCGAGCGGAGGCATGATGTCGTGGATTTCGTTGTCATTTGTCAGTGAACGTGCTAGATCTAAGACGGCACGGGGTCGTAGCGAGCCAACTGAGTGGCCCGTCGACGTCGTGCGACGGCGCGCGATTTCGCATCAGGTGAGGCAGGACGGAATCGATGAATACCAGAGGTCAACGCATCCTCTTGTGGACGGCACCGCCGGCGGTGGCTTTGTTTGCGCTTGCTTATCTTGTGTTCCCGGTGTTTTCACCACCGCTGTCCCCGACCTTGACGCCCGATCAGGTGGCAGCGTTCTTCCGGGGCAACGTCACGGGAATCCTCGGTGTGGCGATCCTCTGCAACCTCATTGCGTGCGCTTTGGTGCCACTGTTCGCGGTGACAGCCGTGCAGATCTCTCGTGCCGCAACGTCGAGCACTGTGCTGACGTACGCCTATATCATCTGCGTCGGCGTCGGTACCACGGCGTTCATTCTCGCCGACTACTGCTGGGGGATGGCCGCTTTCAGGCCCGAACGGGATCCGCAGCTCACCAGCCTGCTCAATGACATGGCGTGGTTCTTCTTCATCGCGCCGGTTGGCACGATCATGGTGCAGAACCTGTGCTTGGCACTGAGCGTCTACCTGGATGAGCGTCCAGATCCGATCTTTCCGCGCTGGGTCGCGCACTTCAACGTCGCGACCGTTGCGCTGCTGGCCCCGAGCGCATTCTCGATCCTCTACAAAACGGGCCCACTCGCCTGGAATGGTCCACTGTCGTTCACATTGCGGTTGACGACATTTGCCGTCTACATC
>NZ_JBAPRN010000427.1:0-9132 GCF_049281135.1 Mycobacterium sp.
TGCGAAGGCCGTTGCCGCCGTGCAGCTGTGCCAGCCAGAGCAGCAGCAGATCCCAGGTCTGCCAGAACGGCGAGTGCCAGCGCTGCGCAACGTAGTTGAAGTCGATGCGATAGACGCCGTCCTGCCACATCAGCATCACGAACAGATGCCCGAGTGCAAGAAATACAAGGACGACACCAGACATTCGCATGAACAGCCAGGCGTACTTCTCGAAGTTGGGCATGCCCGCGCGCCGGCGTGGGGATCGCGGGTTGTCCAGACTGGCCGGCCGGTCGTGGCTGCGCTGCCGCACCGGGGCGATCTGCCCGCGGCCGAGTTGAAGGTCCGGTGAGCTCATCGGAAGTGCCCGATCATGTGCATCGCCACGACGACTCCCGCCGGGACCATCACCAACAGCCAGACGATGCCGATCGTCCACAACATCAGCCGCTGGTAGCGCGGGCCCTGTGCCCAGAAGTCGATCAGAATGACGCGGATGCCGTTGAGTGCGTGGTAAAGCACCGCGGCCACCAGCCCCAGTTCCATCAAGCCCACGATCGGTGTCTTGTACGTCGAGATGACTTCGTTGTAGGCCTGCGGGCTGATCCTGACCAGCGCGGTGTCCAGCACGTGGATGAACAGGAAGAAGAAGACGGTCGCTCCGGTGATGCGGTGCAGCACCCATGACCACATTCCCGGATCGCCCCGGTACAGGGTGCGGCGTAGCCGCCGTAGGCGCGATGATCCCTCCGGCGTAGCCGGATTCGCAGATGTCGTCGTCGTCATCAGCGTCTCCACTCTCGTAGCGACTGCAGTGGGCTACTCAATCTAGCCCCATTCTCCCGGCCGATTAGCCCCATTCTTGCGGCCGAATCGAGCACTTCGTGTCCGCCCACGCTTTTGCACGCGCAGAATCTAGGCTGGCCTTGTGAACTAGCCAACAGTGAGTGGGGTAGTCGGATGCGTTGCAGCTATGCGTGGTACGGCGATCGTGGCCGACGCGATTGATTGGAAATCGCTGCGGGACAAGGCAATCCACGCAGCTCGCGGGGCATACGCGCCGTATTCGGGGTTCCCGGTGGGCGCAGCGGCGGTGGTCGACGACGGCCGGATCATCACCGGCTGCAATGTGGAGAATGTCTCATATGGGCTAGGTCTCTGCGCCGAGTGCGCGGTGGTGTGCGCCCTGCATTCGACGGGCGGCGGCAGACTGCGCGCGCTGGTCTGCGTTGACGGCGGGGGCGCGCTGCTGATGCCGTGCGGCCGGTGCCGTCAGGTGCTCTTGGAGCACGGCGGGCCGGATCTGCTCATCGACCACCCAGAGGGGCCGCGACGGCTCGAGGTCTTGCTGCCGGACGCCTTCGGTCCGGACGACATCGCCGCTTACCGACCGGGCCGCGCGTGAATCACTTCGATGCCCCGACGGTGATCAGAACCAAACGCGACGGGGGCCGGCTGTCAGACGCCGCGATCGACTGGGTCATCGGGGCTTACACCGAGGGTCAGGTCGCCGACGAGCAGATGTCGGCGCTGCTGATGGCGGTGTTCCTGCGCGGTATGGACTACGGCGAGACCGCGCGCTGGACGGCGGCCATGGTGGCGTCCGGTGAGCAGTTGGACTTCACTGACTTGCGCCGCGTCGGCAGTCCACTGAAGACCGTTGACAAACATTCCACCGGTGGGGTGGGGGACAAGATCACGCTCCCGCTGGTGTCGGTGATCGCCGCGTGCGGGGGCGCGGTGCCACAGGCCTCCGGTCGCGGACTCGGCCACACTGGCGGCACCCTGGACAAGCTGGAGTCGATCGCGGGTTTCACCGGGGTGTTGACGAATGCGCACGTGCGACAACAGCTGTGCGATATCGGCGCGGCCATCTTCGCGGCCGGTCAGCTGGCGCCGGCCGACGCGAAACTCTATGCGCTGCGCGACATCACGGCGACCGTCGAGTCGTTGCCGCTGATCACGAGTTCGGTGATGAGCAAGAAGATCGCCGAGGGCGCCGGCGCTTTGGTGCTCGACGTGAAGGTGGGCTCCGGCGCCTTCGTGCAATCCGAATCGCTGGCTCGCGAGCTCGCTGAAACGATGGTGGCGGTGGGCGCAGAACACGGGCTGCCGACCTGTGCGGTGCTGACCGACATGAATCGCCCGCTCGGCGCGGCTATCGGCAACGCGGTCGAGGTTGCCGAAGCGCTGGAGGTACTGGCCGGCGGCGGCCCGCCCGACGTGATCGAGCTGACCGTGGGCCTGGCCCGCGAGATGCTGGAGATCGCCGGGATCGACCGGCGGGACCCGGAGCAGACATTGCGCGACGGGACCGCGATGGACCGATTCCGCGCACTGATCGCCGCACAGGGCGGGGACTTGTCCGTACCGTTGCCGGTTGGTAAGTACTCCGAAACCGTTACCGCCGCGAGAAGCGGCACAATGGGCGATATCGACGCAATGGCAGTGGGGCTGGCGGTGTGGCGGCTCGGAGCGGGCAGGTCCCGTCCGGGTGAGAAAGTCCAGCCCGGCGCCGGGATTCAGATCCACCGGCGCCCCGGAAGTCCGGTGGCTGCCGGCGAGCCGCTCTTCACGCTCTACACCGATACCCCGCACCGGTTCGCGCAGGCGATGGCCGAACTGGACGCGGGTTTCACAGTGACCGATACGCCGCCGCTCGCACGGCCACTGATCATCGATCGGATCACCTGATGACGACGCCGCTGAATCTGGAGACGATCATGCGGGCGCCGAAGGCGTTGCTGCACGATCATCTCGACGGCGGCCTGCGCCCGGCCACCGTCATCGATATCGCCGGCAAGACCGGCTACGACGGCCTGCCGTCCACCGACGCCGATGGACTCGCGCAGTGGTTTCGCACCGCGTCACACAGTGGCTCGTTGGAGCGCTACCTCGAACCGTTCTCGCACACCGTCGCGGTGATGCAGACCCCGGAGGCGTTGCACCGGGTGGCCTTCGAATGCGTGGAAGATCTGGCCGCCGACTCGGTGGTCTATGCCGAGGTGCGGTTCGCTCCCGAATTGCACATCAACCGCGGGTTGTCGTTCGACGCCGTCACCGACGCGGTGCTTGCCGGTTTCGTCGACGGTGAGAAGGCGGCCGCCGCGGCAGGGCATCCGATCGTGGTGCGGTGCCTGGTCACTGCGATGCGGCACGCGGCGGTGTCCCGCGAGATCGCCGAGCTGGCAATCCGGTTCCGCGACAAGGGCGTGGTCGGGTTCGACATCGCCGGCGCGGAGGCCGGCTACCCCCCGACCCGGCACTTGGACGCTTTCGAGTACATGCGAAACAACAATGCCCGCTTCACGATTCACGCGGGCGAGGCGTTCGGCCTGCCGTCCATTCAGGAGGCCATCGCGTTCTGCGGCGCCGACCGGCTGGGTCACGGAGTCCGCATCGTCGACGACATCGACGTCGCCGACGACGGCGAGGTACGACTCGGCTTGCTCGCATCGATCTTGCGGGACAAGCGAGTTCCGCTCGAGATGTGTCCGAGTTCCAACGTGCAGACCGGCGCGGTCGCCAGCATCGCCGAGCATCCGTTCGATCTGCTGGCCCGCACCCGATTCCGGGTCACGGTCAACACCGACAACCGGCTGATGAGCGATACCACGATGACTCGTGAGATGGCTCTTCTCGTCGACGCGTTCGGCTACGGCTGGAGCGACCTGCTGCGGTTCACCGTCAACGCGATGAAGTCCGCATTCATCCCGTTCGACGAGCGGCTGGCGATCATCGACGAGGTGATCAAGCCGCGATACGCGGTGCTGGTCGGCTAGTCACATGACGAGGTGGCCGGCGTCGACGGGAACCGCTACGCCGGTGACGTAGCGAGCCCGTGGGCTGACGAGCCACAACACGGCCTCGGTGACGTCTCGCGACTCGACCAGCGGCACGTCGGGCAGCAACATCTGCGAGACCGCCGGATTCGGATTCTCGGTCATGCCATTTATCACGAAGTCGTTGATGATCATCGGTGTCGCGACACCACTGGGGTTGACCGAGTTGACCCGAATCTTGTGTGGCGCATACGCGTTCGCCGCCGATCGCATCAGGCCCACCACGCCGTGCTTGGACGCGGCGTAAGCGAACATCGCGGCGCTGCCGTCACCGCCCCGACCGGTCAGGCCTTGCGATGAGCTGACCAAGACGACCGACCCGCCGCGTCCCTTGCGGATGATGGAGGGCACCGTCGCCAACATCGTGTGCCAGACACCCGTGAGGTTGGTGTCGACGATCGTGGTGAACACCGGTTCGGCGCGCGTCGCCGAGTCACCGATCGCCACCACTCCGGCATTGGCGATGACGATGTCGATGTCGCCGAGGTCGTCGATGCCGGCCTGCACGCCCGCCTCCAACGCGGCGAGGTCGCGGACATCGGCGACGACGGGCACCACCTTGCGCCCAGTGGCCTGCACCAGCCGCGCGGTTTTGTCGAGATCGGATTTGGTCGACAGCGGGTAGGGGATCGCGTCGATATCGGCGCAGATGTCGACCGCGATGATGTCGGCGCCCTGCTCGGCCAGTGCGACGGCGTGGCTGCGGCCCTGTCCGCGCGCCGCGCCGGTGATGACGGCGACGGTGTTGTCCAGTTCACCCATGACCGGAAACGTACCTGGCGATTCGTCCCAAAACGACGGAGACTCGGGGCGGTTCTGCCAGGATTTCGGGGTGAGTACGACATGAGTGACAGCGACCGGGAAATCACCAACCTGATCTACCACTACGCCGAGATCCTCGACGGCGGCGACTTGGACGGGGTGGCCGAACTGTTCGCGCACGGGCGGATCTGCGGCGTCGAAAACGGACCACCGGAGACGGTGTTCGAGGGGGCTGCCGGCGTGCGGAAGATGTACGAGATGGCCACCCGGATCTACGAGGACGGCACTCCGAAGACCAGACACAACACCAGCAATGTGCAGCTCTGGATCGACGAGGCCGAGGGCACCGCGCGCAGCCGGTCCTACTACACCGTCACCCAGGCCACGCCCGACCTGCCGTTGCAGGTGATCGTGACAGGGCACTACAAGGACACGTTCCGCCGGCTGGACGGTGTGTGGCGGTTCGACAGTCGCATCATGTTCGTCGACCAGGTTGGCGATGTCAGCCAGCATCTGAAGTTCTGACCGCGTGGAGCCCTTCGACCCTGCCGCCGTGCTGGCCGATGCGCAGCGCAAGGAGTCGCTGACCGACTGGGGGCCCGGGGATTTCGAGCATTCGTTGGGTGTGCTGCTGGATGACTACGCCGCCGCGGACCTGAACGCGATCGGCGTGCTCATCCTGCGTTCGGGCATCGTGCACAGCCTGCGGATGCGGTTGCGTACCCAGGAGTGGATTCGCCGTCACCCGGAGATTCTGCAGGAACGCATCGCGGCACCGACCGTCGTTGTCGGGATGATGCGCAGCGGCACCACGCTGTTGCAGCGACTGCTGGCCGCTGACCCGCGGTTCAACTGTGCGCACGGCTGGGAGGTGGTCGAGGCCGCGCCCCGTCTCGACCACCAGTTCTCCGGCGTCGACCCGCGCATCGCGATCAGCGAAGCGCGCGAAGCCAAGTCCCGCGAACTGGCGCCGGACTTGTTCGTCATTCACCCGATGTATGCGCGGGAGGCCGAAGAGGAGATCGTCTTCCTGGCCGACGCGTTCTTGTCACATGTGCCCGAATCCGGCACAGATCTTCCGCATTACCGGTCCTGGCTCGACGAGCAGGACTTCACACCGGCCTACGACTATCTGCACCGGATGCTGCAGTTTCTGCAGTGGCAAAAACGGCAACGAGGCGAGGCCGCGGCGCGCTGGGTGCTCAAGTCACCTGCCCACCTCGGCTATCTGGACCTGCTGCGGGCGCGGTTCCCAGACCTGCACATCGTGCACATGCACCGCGACCCCCGTACCACGATCGGTTCGGGGGCCAGCCTGAACGCAACCCTGCACGCGATGCACGCCGACACCGTCGACCTGAACCGGGTGGGCGCGCAGTGGTTGCAGCGGATGGGCTGGACCAACGATCGCGCGATGGCGGTACGCGACAACTGGGCCTCCGAAGAAGGAAGTGCGCCTGCCCGGGTCACCGACATCGGCTTCGACGATGCGGTCGCGGACCCGATCGGACAAGTGGCCCGGGTGTACGACGCCATCGACCTGCCGCTGACGGCCGAGGCGGAAACGGCGATGCGGCTCTGGCTGAAGGAACGTCCTCGCGAGGCGGCGCGGCCACCCTACACCTTGCGCGATTACGGCCTGCTTCCAGAACAGGTCGACGAGCGTTTTGCGTTGTACAACAAACGTTTTGAAGAGTACATCGGGAAGTGAGGAGAGCTTATGGTAACCGACCCGGTTGCAACGGCAGCTCAGCACGAACAGGAACTGGCGGCGCTCGATCTGATCGAGCATCCAGTCGTGAAGGCGGCCTATCAGACTGTCGCCGAGACCTGGTTGGGTCGGGCGAAGGCATCCGAAGCGATGCGCGAGAGGTTCGACGACGCGTTCGCCGAGGTGATGTTCTCGGCAGCCGTATGGTCGTCCAACCAGGACAAGTTGCGACCCAAAGTCAGTTGCATCACCCGGCTGGCACATCCGGTGGACGGGCGTCGAATCCCCGGATCACGTTGGGGCATTGACAATCCCGACAGCGTCTATCGGGTGATCCCGATATCGGGTGACGAACGCTACGAGATTCACGGCCGGGTCGGCGACCATCGCATGACCGAGAACTACTTCACGCTGTGGGACGCCCACATGGGCACCGTCGACGTGCTCAACGGCCGCACCATGCAGGTGGACTCCGACGGCAACTTCACCATCACCGTCGACGCCGACCCCGCCAACGGGCGGCCCAACCATGTACGCAGCACCGCTGAGGCGCACGAGTTCTACATCCGCGATGTACTGCTGGATTGGGGCCGTGACGACCCGAATCACTTTGAGGTTCAACGTCTGGGCGGCTCACCGGGAACGCCCGCGCGAACCCTCGACGAGCAGGCCGAGGCGACTGCGGCGATGATGGCGCACTTCGCGGACTTCACTGGAAAGCTCAGCCACGGTGTGTACAAGATGCCGCCCAACCATTTCAACCTGGCGTGGTCGGCGGACAAGGTCGGCGCGATGCGCAACCAGGTCTATGTGATGGGCCGCTTCGATCTCGCGGCGGACGAGGCGTTCGTGATCGATGTGAGCGACGGCGGCGCCGAATACTTCACCGTTCCATTGAGCAACATCTGGGGCACCACGCTCGATCTCGTCGACCGGACCGGCAGCCTGAACAAGGCTCAGTCGGTCGCCAACGAGGACGGCAGCTACACCTACGTCATCTCGGCCGACGATCCCGGTGTGGCGAACTGGATCGACTCCGATGGGCTGCGAGAAGGCATCCTGACGCTGCGGATGGCCGAGTTCGGAAAGTCAGGCCCGCGTGAGGATCTCGGCGCTCGTGGACGGGTGATCAAGCTGGATCGGTTAGATGCCGAGGTGCCACATCTGCCGCGAGTGAGCGCCCAGGAGCGGACCATTCAGCTGGCCGACCGGCGTAAGGCCTATCTGCGGCGCCTGCCTGAAGGGACGGCCTGAGATGGCCCGCTGGTTGATCACCGGATGCTCCACCGGCTTTGGGCGAGAGATCGCCCACGCGGCGCTTCAGGACGGCCACCGCGTGGTGGTGACTGCGCGACGGGGCGAGGCGGTGCAGGACTTCGTCGAAGAGTTCGGCGACCGCGCCGTCGCCGTCGCGCTCGACGTGACCGACGCCGGCCAGATCGCGGCGGCGGTCGCGGCCGCGGAGCAGGCGTTCGGCGGAATCGACGTGCTGGTCAACAACGCCGGTCACGGCTACTTATCCGCGGTCGAGGAAGGCGAGGACGCCGAGGTTCGAAAGCTGTTCGATGTCAACTACTTCGGTTCGGTCGACATGATCAAGGCGGTGCTGCCTTCGATGCGGGCCCGGGGTTCGGGGCACATCGTCAACATCTCGTCGATGACCGGCCTGGTGGCCAACCCGCCGAACGCGTACTACTCGTCGACGAAATTCGCGCTGGAGGCGGTGACCGAGGCGCTGGCCACCGAGGTGCGGCCGCTGGGCATCAAGGTCACCGCCGTCGAACCGGGCGCTTTCCGTACCGACTGGGCGACGCGATCGATGAAAGAGTCCGGCCAGCCGATCGCCGACTACACGGACGTGGCGGCGCGCAAGGACCTGATCAAGCAGTTCGCCGACCACCTGCCGGGCGACCCGCGCAAGGTGGCCGAGGCGGTGCTGATGGTGACCAAGCTCGACGAGCCGCCGCTGCGGTTGCTGCTGGGCCGCGACGTGCTCAAGGCGATGCGCGACAAGATCGCGGCGATGTCGGCGTCGATCGAAGAGTGGAAAGCCGTCACCAAGGATGTGAACTTCCCGGATTAGCCGGCTGAGGCTATTCGCGCCTCAGCCGCGACTCCACGAACCGCTCCAGTTCCTCGTAGGCCTGCACGGCTTTGGCGTACGGCGGCTTCGGCCTGCTCACCGAGTCGGGGTCCACGACGTAGGCCACCAGCCGGCCTAACGCCTGGTCGGTCTCGAGCGCCTCGTCGACGGTGTTCTCCTCGGCGTAGTCCCCGACATCGCGAAGGAACTCGACGGCCAGATCCAGCTGTTCACGATCCACCTCGTCCGGCCCGTGCGCGAGATCGTCGGCCAACCCGGTCAGCACGTAGACGTTGTCGTCGGTGATATCGACGTGCAGCGAGCCATCGGTGGCCGCCGTGCGGATGTCGGCATACGTGCTCAGGTCGGACAAATCGTGGTCGTGTTCATCGGCGAGGTATCGGGCCAGGGCCCGCTCCGAGCTGAACACACTGATTCGTCCGTTGCGGCCCAAGAAGATTGGCCGATCGTCGAGGTAGCAGCGCAGCGAGTAGAACGTGCCGGCACTGGTCATGATCCGGATCGGGTCGATGCCGACCTTCACCCAGAAGTCCTGGTCGGCGCCGAGCACCACGTCGTCGCCGGTGGCCCGGGTCGGCGCGTCGTCCTGCGCCGCGGTCTCGGCTTCCTCGTCAGGCGTCTCGGGCTCGTCGGGGGTCTCGAGCTCTTCTTCTTCGACCGGTTCGGCCAGCTCGGCCGCGGCGGCGTCCGACACGGCGCTGTCTACGTCCGGGGTGCTGACGATCTCCTCGACG
>NZ_JBAPRN010000428.1:0-4242 GCF_049281135.1 Mycobacterium sp.
GATCCACCCAATCCAGATGATGGCCGGAACGTAGAGGCACATCAGGCCGTTCCACGCGAACGGCCCGCCCTTGTAGAAGGCGACGAGGACGTCGATGAAGAAGCTGAGCCCGGTGATGTAGTTCACGTAGACGATCCAACGCGGAAAAATCGGCTCCGGGTTGAGCTCGTTGTCTTTGATGACCGCTCGGGCAATCGCGAAATACTGGACGCAGTTGGTGTTGAGGACGATCACCATGATCATCCATGCGAGATCGTGCAGCGTCTGGGTTACCTCGGGTGAACGTTCCGGCCGAAACGCCGCAAGGATCAACAGCAGCGTTGGGATCAGGAAATTCACCAGCCCGCCCAAGCCGCCGGCAAGCTGGGCGTAGGTGAGCACCGGCGTCGACCCTTCCATGCGGCGCAGCTGGCTGCTAATGGCCGCGGTGAAGGGCAAATACAGTGCGGTCCCGACGAACGCGATGCACAAACCGATCCGTATCACGTTGGTATCGGTCTGGTAGTAGTGCGCCAGCTGCTCGGCAGTGATGCTGGGTGAGAAGACCGGAAACTGCCCGGCGAAGATCAATCCGCCGAAAAAGATCGTCACGAACGCCGGCCCGCAGCGGGCGCACAAGATCAGTGCGTGTTCGTCGACGGGTCTATCGGGCTGCATGGCACTCCTCCGTATGAGTTTTGTCGAAGTTAGGCTGGGTGGAATCGGTCAGTGACTTCACCGATCGTCGTGATCCCGGCAAACGTCGCGCGCGTAAACGGTTGTCGACCGGTTGTCCGACCGGGCATTTGCGGCGCAGTGGCGCAATGTCTTTCGCCACCAATGGCTCGCGGTGGTGCTCAAAAGACCAGCACCAATCTGCCCCGCAGGCCACCCTTCTCCACCTCGTGGTGTGCCTGCGCGGCATCTTCGGCCGGGTAGGTCCCAGCCACCCGCAGGGTGAGTGCGCCGGACTCGACTTGCCTGGCCAGCTGGTCCAGTTTCCGCTGTTGCCTGAGATACTCGCCGACGAAAACCGGGTGCCACGTAATTCCGCGTTCGCGTGGACCGGTATAGAACCTCGCCGTGCAGATGCCGCCGCCGTCGCTCACCGCGGGCAGCACGGCGTCGTCGAGCAGCGCGCAGTCGATCAGGCCGTCCACGCCGTCCCGCACGACTTCCCTGATCCGATCTGCGATGTCGGGGCAACGGCGCAGTATGGTGTCGGCTCCGAGCAAGGCCACTGTCGCCGCGTCGGCGGGAGACGCGTCGGCGATCACGGTCAAACCGTCGGCTTTGGCCAGTTGCACGGCGAATCCGCCGAGCGCGCCAACAGCGCCGATGACCGCGACCGTGGACCCCGGTGGTAGCGCGAGCAGATCCAGCGCCAGCCGGGCGGTCAGACCGTTCATCGGAAGTGTCGCGGCGGCAACGTGTCCCACTCCGGCGGGCGCCTTCGCCACGGATTCTTCGGGGACAACCAGACTCTCCACGTAAGCGCCGCCGGCGCCTACCGGGAGGGTGATGGCAATGACGTGGTCACCAATCGTGAAATCGCCGCTGACATCGAGCCCGATCTCGTCCACTACGCCGGAGACTTCCCAGCCCACCACGTAGGGCGGCTGCGGTACCTCTCCCATCCGGTCCTGGTGGTCAAGGATCGCGCCTGCCCGGGTCATGCAGTCGGACGGATTCACCGCGGCTGCGTGGACTCGGATGCGGACCTGACCCCGTCCGGCATGAGGCTCGGGAAGGTCCAGCGTTGCGAGCATCTCGGGACCGCCGAACTCGGTGAAACCGATGGCTTTCATGTCAACAACCTGCTCTCTGATTGGCGACGAGTGCACTCGGTCGCGGGCTCGCCCGGCGCCGAGCACGTCGCGAGAACTGAGGGTTTAGCAAACACTACCTCGCGGTCTGGTCGATGCGTCTGGCGCCCGCTCGGATGACCGGAAACGTATACCTGCTCGACGTTAGGTGTCAACGAGAACTTCTTTGAGGCGCGACTTGTCGCTAGGAGACCGACGGAACATCGGTAGATATATGTCGTTTAGCTGTATCTATCGTGATCTCGAAGATACAGACGCTTCGTGGGCCGTCCCGCCGTTCGTTTGAGAACGATCGTTGACACGAGTGACTCAACGCTCTATCCTCACCAGGAAGTAAGCGAAGTCTCACTTTCAAGGATCTGCATCTCAGCAAACAGTGATGCGGAGTAGTCAGTCGCAGCCAGGTCTGGAGGATGACGATGTCGACAGTGCACGACCCGAGCCCATCGGTGGTGGTTGATTCACGTCGAAGGGCCGATCCTGTGCGCGGGCGCGGAGGCAGGCCGGTCGTCTGGTTCGCGACGGTGGGGGCGGCGGCTCTGGCGCTTCAGATCTACGTCTACGTCTCGTGGATGACGTCGGAAGACTTCCGGCGCGTGTCGACCGGCGCCGACCCGGTACCCAGCTCAGTCAAAGTGTGGGCGTGGTTCTCGCAGATCTCGGTGACGCTGCTAGCCATCGGATGCGTGGTATGGGTTACGCGCCAATGCCTGCGCGAACGGAAGCTGACCTTCGACGCCAAGCTTCTGATCGGATGGGTGTCATGCTTCTGGCTGGATCCGGTTCCCAACTGGATTCGTCCACAGGTGTTTTTCAATTCGTACTACGTCAACATGGGCTCGTGGGTTGAGCACATTCCGGGATGGTTCGGCCCGACCGGCAGCAACCTGCCGAATTCGCTTCTGTTGGAGTGCAGTGCCTTCTTCACCAACATCTTGGGCTGTGTGCTGTCGTGTGCCGTGATGCGCCGTGCGCAAAAACGCTGGAATCTCAGCAATTTCAGGACTTTTTTCGTCGGTGTCGGTACGGCCATGGCCTTCTTCTTGCTGATGGAGGAGTACATGATCTGGACCGGTTGGCTGGCCTGGCCGGGCACGATCCACGCGTTGTCGCTCAATGCCGGAACGATCCACCAGATGCCGCTCACGGAGATGGTCATCACCGGGTTCTGCCTCGTCGGCGCAATGGGCGCGCTGCGCTACTTCAAGGACGACCGGGGAATTTCCTGGGCGGAACGCGGACTCGATCGCCTGGCGTTTTCCGGCCCACGCGCCAGCGCCATGAAGACCCTCGTCAGCCTGCTCGCCGTGATCGGCTTCACGAACGCGTCATGGCTGACCTATAACGCCATCACCATCCCGATCGCGGTCTACGCCGACGAAATGCCGAGCGGCTTCCCGAGTTACATGACCAATCACATGTGCGGAACGCCGCAGGTGCGGCTCTGCCCCGATCCGTCCGCGCCGTTCGTCGGCCCCCACACAACGGGAATCGACTCGGTGCCCGGCGTGCATCCGGGACGTTGACCAATGCGCGTCCAGATGATCGACATGGGTTTGACGGCGCTGCCGCCGGCTTTCCCGGCCGATGCCGTATGGTCGCTCACGCCATGGCTACTCACGGCCATGTCGGTAGGGTTGGGGCTACTCGCTTTCATTTTTGCAGCGGTAATACTCTCCCGCACAAAGGATTTCACACCGCTGCTACTCTGCCTCGGGGGAGCGCTGGCCGCCCTGGTCGCGGAACCGTTGCTCGGTCACCTCGACCTGCTGGCCTGGGGCGAGGGTTACCCAGGACCCACGTTCAGCGCATTCGGTGCCAACATCCCGTTCTTTGTGCCCCCGGTCTATGCCTTCTACCTCGGCATGGGCGGTTATCTGGGGAGCCGACTGTTTCAGCGTGGACTGACCATTCGCGGAGTCTGGACATTCTGGGCCATTCTCATCGCGACCGACATGATCTTCCAGTTGATCGCCGTCAACCTGAAGGCGTACGTCTACTTCGGCAGCCAGCCGATCAGCATCTTGCACCTACCTCTCATGGGGTCGTTCAAGAACGCGACCGCGTATCTGTTGATCGGCCTGCTTGTCTGGGCGCTCGCCCCACGCCTCACCGGGGCGAGCAGAGCGCTTCTCGTGCTTGTCCCGATCACCGCATACCTGGGCGGAGCGCTGATCACGGCGTGGCCGTGGTACATCGCAATCAACTCGGACATGACCGGACCGATGGCGACCGTAGTCGCGGCGCTCACATTTGTGTTGTGCGGGCTGGCCACCCAGGGTGTCGCGCTCACGGTCAGCACGGACTCGCCCTGGCGTGATTCACCCGATCCGCATGTGCGGGACGCCCACGCAAAGCGGGCCACCGCTGAAAGGTAGGTATCGTCGCCACGATGTGGCCGCGGGTTTGTGCCGGGGCTGGCGCCGTTGACCGGCGC
>NZ_JBAPRN010000429.1:0-3899 GCF_049281135.1 Mycobacterium sp.
CGATGCCGTCACGATTGGCCCGCTCGAACAGTGGATCGTCGACGTCGGTGACGTTCTGCACGTAGTGCACGTCGTGTCCGAGGTCCAGCCACAGCCGGTGGATCAGATCGAACGCCAGATAGGTCGCGGCGTGGCCGAGATGGGTGGCGTCGTAAGGCGTGATCCCGCAGACGTACATGGTGGCCGTCGGCCCGGCCGCAACCGGGCGCACCTGGCGGTCAGAGGTGTCGTACAGCCGCAGCTCCGGGCCTCGCCCCGGCAGCACCGGTATCGGTGCGGCGGGCCAGGATTGCATGCCGTCGACTTTAAGCCCGCCACCCATGCGGGCCGTACGACGGTCCGAGAACACCCCAGGCTGCGCAAGAGACAACATGTCACCGGCAACCGTTTAGGGCTGGCTGGAAATTCCTCAGTCGCTAGCTCGCCAACCGGATGGCACCCAGCAACAGGTCCGCGAGTTCGGCGCGACACATCAGGAAGTCGGGCAGATACGGGTCGGGACGGTTGTAGATCATCTCCGAGCCGTCCAACCGCGAAGCATGCATGCCCGCCGCCAGGATCACGCCGGCCGGAGCAGCCGAATCCCACTCCCACTGGCCGCCGGCATGGATGTAGGCGTCGGCGTCGCCGCGCACCACCGACATGGCTTTCGCTCCGGCTGAACCGATTCGGACGAATTCGACGTCGAGCTGGCGGGCCAGGTGGTACAGCACGGCGGGCGGCCGGTTGGAGCTCGCGGTGATCCGGATCGGCCCGGAATGCGTTGTCTCCGGCGCGCTGACGGTGTCGCTGCGATGCAGCTCCCCCATCGCGGGCAACGCAACGGCTGCGTCGGTGATCGCTCCGTTGGGCCCGCCGTGGCGCTGCCACAGCGCCACGTGCACGGCCCAGTCTTCACGCCCTTCCCAGGAGAATTCGCGTGTTCCGTCCAGCGGGTCGACGATCCAGACCCGGTCGGCCCGCAATCGGTTCAAGTCGTCGTAGGCCTCTTCGCTGAGCACCGCGTCGGCCGGGCGCTCGGCGTGCAGTCGCCTGAGCAACAGCGCGTTGGCCTGGCTGTCGCCCTCATCCCCCAGCAGCCACTGGTGGTCGAAACCGACCCGATTGCGCACCGTCAGCAACAGCTTGCCTGCCTCTTCGGCAAGGCTGGCGGCCAGCGCCGCGTCGCTGAGGGGCTCAGGGGTCACCGGTCCAGTATCACCGACGGGCGCGGTCCGTCATGCCATCCACGACGCAAGGCGGGGTCAGCGGTGCGCCACGATCCACTGGTTGGTGAAGCGTTGCACCGCGCTGATCTCGTCGCCGAGCCGGCTGACGATGAAGTTTTCGACCTGACCGCCCACCAGTGGGATGTTCACTCGCACGGTCGTGCTGAAGTCCAGCCGAGCACCGATCGCCAGTGAGACCAACATCACCGTCCCGATCGCGGACACCGGCGCGCCGGGAACCACCACCTCGATCGTGCCGCGCGCCTGGCCGTCGCCGGTCGGGTGCCACGTCTCGGTGCGGGCCATCTCCAAATCGCCGGGCGCCAACGCGGTGACCACCTTCGGTAGCCGATTGGCGAACAGGCTGACCGTGAGGGCCGCGGTTACCGACCCGTCGTCGCCGAGGGTCAGCCCGTTCAATGTGGCCGTGCCGCCGTCGAAGGCGGCCAGCCTGGCCTGCCAGTACTGCTCGTCGCCGAACGCCGCGAGGATTTCCTCAACGCGGACGGGGGCGTCCAGCCAAAGCGCCAAAGATCGTGGCATCGAGCGCCTTAGAAAGCGGGCCAGGGAATCGGGCGGTGCCGGTCCGGGCCGGGCATCACCGGGTGCGAGAGCAGGATGCGGGCGCGCAGCCGCAACGCCGCGATCTCGGCGCTGGTGATGTGGTCGGCCAGCGCATCCCCGAGCGAGCCGGCCAGGCCGTCGACCAGGCAGGACACCTTCTCCAACGTGTCGTCGTCGACCTTCTTGCCGGCCCACCCCCACAGCACCGTGCGCAGCTTGTCCTCGACGTGCAGGCACACTCCGTGGTCGACGCCGTAGACGTCGCCGTCGACGCCACGCAGCACGTGACCGCCCTTGCGGTCAGCGTTGTTGACCAATACGTCGAATACCGCCATGCGCCAGAGCCGAATGTCGTCGGCGTGCACCAACTCGACCGGGTCGCCGGCATAGTCATAGGCGCGCAGCACCGGAAGGTAGCCGCGCGGGCACCGGTCGGCCGGAACCAGGTCGACCAGACCCAGCTCGGGCCCGGGATCTGAATCAGGCGTATCTCCGGGCTGGTCTACCCACCGCTGCAGCATTCCCGGGCCGGCCGGACCGTGCCGAATGATGGTGTAGGGCACGATGTTCCAACCAAGATGCGCCGAGACCAGATAGGCGCCAAGCTCGCGGCCGGCCAGGGTGCCGTCGGGAAAATCCCATAGCGGCTGTTCGCCGGATATCGGCTTGTACACGCAGTGCACGGTGTGGTCGTCCAGCGTCGCCTCGCACAGAAATGTGGCGTTGCTCGCCGAGCGAATCCGTCCCAGGACCGTCAGCTCACCGCTGCGCAGTACCTCGCGATCGTCAGGCCTCTGCGTCATCGTCCGGCCCGAGCAGCGCGCTGCGCCGGTAGCCGTTGGTTCGCGCGCAGATGTGGCCCTCGGGGTCCAGCGGTTCATCGCACAGCGGGCACGGCGGACGGCCCGCGGAAATGACGGCATTGGACCGGGTGGCGAATTCGCGCGCCGACTCCGGTGTCAGGAACACCCGCACGGCGTCTGGACCCTCGTCGGTGTCGTCGAGCACCACCGACGCGTCGAACTCGGTATCGCTGACGGCCAGCAGTTCGACAACCACGGTTTGTGCCTCGGAATCCCAGCCCAGACCCATGGTCCCGACCCGGAATTCGGCATCGACCGGTGTGATCAGCGGGCTGAGGTCTTCAACTTCGCCGGTCTCCGGCGGAACCGGCGTGCCGAACCGCCGATTGACCTCGACCAGCAGCGCGTCGATCCGCTCGGCGAGCACTGCCACTTGCTGCTTTTCCAGCACCACCGACACCACCCGGGCGTCATGGACGGCCTGCAGGTAGAACGTGCGATTTCCGGGCTGGCCAACGGTCCCGGCGACGAATCGGTCGGGTGAGCGGAAGACGTGGATCGCACGAGACATAGCAACTCCAAAATACCGGCAGTTGCAGCGGAGTCGTAAATCCTGGCGCAACGCGCTCGGACAACGACTCAGTCGGTGGAGCCGCCGACGACAGCATCGTCGGCCGCTGTATCGCCTGCGGGCGCCGGAGCAGCCGTCAACGCGGACGTCAGCCGCGCGCCGGTGTGGTTGGCATGCAGCACGAACGGGCGAAGCTTCGTGTAACGGATCACGCTGAGCGACGCGGGGTCAGCGGAAATGCGCTGAAAACCATCCAGATGCAAGCCGAGCGCGTCGGCCAGAACCGCCTTGATCACATCGCCATGAGTGCAAGCCAGCCAGAGCACGTCGCCGCCGGACTCCTCTGCCAGCCGCGCGTCGTGCTCCCGAACCGCGGCGACGGCACGGGTCTGCACCTCGGCCAACCCTTCGCCACCGGGAAACACCGCTGCGCTGGGATGGGCCTGGACCACCGACCACAGCGGCTCCTTGACCAGATCGCCGAGCTTGCGACCGGTCCATTCGCCGTAGTCGACCTCAGCGAACCGCTCGTCGAAGCTCGGCTCGACACCCAGTGCGGCAGCGAGCGGCTCGACGGTGCTTCGACAACGCACCAGCGGTGATGTCACCACCGCCTTGACCGGCAGATCGCCGATCCGATCGACCAATTCCGCGGCCTGCTGGCGCCCCTTGTCGTCGAGCTCGATGCCTTCGGAACGGCCGGCCAACACGTGTGCGGTGTTGGACGTCGACCTGCCGTGGCGCAGCAGAATG
>NZ_JBAPRN010000430.1:0-3706 GCF_049281135.1 Mycobacterium sp.
ATCGTCGGCAGCAGCATCGGGGAGAACTGGTCGACGAGCACCAGCCGGCCGCCGGGACACAGCACCCGTGCGCATTCGCGCAGCCCCGCTTGCTGATCAGACCAGTGATCGAATGAGGTCGTGCTGACGATCAGGTTGAACGTGCCGTCGGGATAGCCGATCTGTTCGGCGACACCGGCAACGAACGCCAACCGGTCGTCTTGCGCAATGGCATTGGCCGTCTTCACCATCGCGGGTGCGGCATCGAGGCCGACAAGCTGTTGGGCGTCGGGATAGCGGCTTGCCAGTTCGCGCAGCAGATAACCGGTGCCGCAGCCCACATCGAGCACGCGGTCGGGCGCCGCGACGGTCGCCACAGCGAGACTGGCGGTGCGCTGGGAGATCTGGTGATGGAGGCGACCCCGCCAGCCATGGTCGTAGCTCGCGGCCCGATCGTTGAACTCGGCGACGTCCCGATACGGCGGCACCTGGCTAGTGTGCCACCGGCTAGTGCCGTTCGGCGAGGCGTTTCAGATTGAGCAGTTGCCTTCGGGCCATGACAAGATCGCCGACCGATAGCCCCGCAGTCAGCCAACGGCTCATGGCCGTAACAAGTTTCATCAGCAGGCGGGTTGACTGCCCATCGGGTACCAACACGTAAGAGATGCATGCTCCCATGATCTCGCCGGTAAGGTGCTCCCGCGGCTCGACGGCAAGGATGCGTCCGAACGGTCGGGTCGCGGCAGTGGAAAACGATTCGCCGACGACGGGCTCGGGTAGGCCGACGAGCTGTTGGGGTGATCGACGGCCCAGGTTGTCGATCCAGTCGTAGGAGTAGGGCGCGATCCTGATCTGACTTACCCAGCGCCACAGCGTCTCCGGGGTGGACTGCACGGTGACCCCACGCCATGCCTGCAAGGTCGGTTTGGGCACGAAGTCATCGCACGGGTAGTGCTGGGCGACTTCGTCGTCCGTCACATTCCAACGATCGCCTATCATCGAAATTCAGGCTAGTCGTCAGGCGGGTCGAGTCTCCGCGAAGGAGTTCGTCGGGCCCGCAGTAACCACTGTGTGCAGTTCAGCGTGGCTCGCCATGTCATGGTCTGGTCCGCACGCGAAGAACGCCTTGTCCGCGTTGGCGCTGCCGTCGCCAGCCCGGTGCGGTGAATGGTGAACCTGGCGGGGGTGGCTTACCGATGCGCGAAGGCTTCCCGAAGGTAGATGCGCAATTTAAGTCTTCTAAGTAAAAGGGCTTACCGCGACCACAGTTGTTTGTTAGGCTCCTCTCAGGTTTCTGCCAGGGGCCTCTGACGGTACGGCCGGGTCGTCGGCGGAGATCATTGAAAGGCTCAACTATGGACGTTCGTAAAATCGGTGCGGTCGGCGGCTTCGCGGTCGGAGCGGCACTGACATTGGCACCTCTCGCGTCCGCGGACACGCTCACCGACACTGTCGACAGTGAGATTTCGACGCTGAACTCCATCTTCGTGAGCGAGGTCGCCATCTCGGGTGGCCCAGCCAGCGGCGAGATCATCACGAACGGTGCCAACACATTCGACACCACCACGCTGCTGTACGCACCAGACAGTGGTACCCCCACTCTTCTCGACTACGAGCTGTACGGGCTCAACCCGATCTCCAATGCCTCCCCTGACCCCGGTGCCTACGACGTGTTCAATGGCTCGTTGGCCGAGCTCGACGACGCCTACAACGTCGCCCTGTACTCGATGGCGAACCCCGACGCCGCGATCAGCTCGATTCCACTCGGCGACCTATTCGGATCGGAGAGCATCATCAACGAAGCGTTGGGCACCGGATTCGCCCTGAACGCCTTCGCCGACTTCTTGAACAATGCCTTCATCGACCTGTTTAGTTACCAGTTCCTCTGACCTCCAGCGCTCTAGTCAGCTGCACAACGAACCCCCGGGGAACACTCCGGGGGTTCGTTGTGGACAGGTCACGCCTCTTCAGGCGACGAAGTTGATGGTTACCCCGCAGAGCGTCGTACTGCGAGTATGTGCGTCCGCGGCACGCAGATCCACAGCGCATACCCCGTCGCCGCGATCGTCACCGGGTGGAACGAAGCGCAGCACACCTTCCTCGAGGGGTATGTGGTACTCGTCCCCGATTGCGGTCACCGCACCCCCGACCAACGCCGCCCACCTCTCGGCCGTACTGGCTGGGTGCTCGGACTGCATCGCCACGCCGACCATGTCGGTGACCACGCGCGTTGCGATGTGATTGCGCCAGTCGGGTCCAGCCCAGCCCCAGTCATCCCATTGGTCGGATTGGTCGACCGACAGAATCGCCGCGCCGACGTCCTTTGGGTGCAGGTGTATTCCGGTGATGTCCGGCCGGGCCGCGGTGAAAACGACTCGTACATTGTGGGTTTCAATACGCCGCCTCATCTCGTCGAGATCGTCGACCTGGAGAATCACCATGTACCCGCCATCGCCCTTGCGTTTGTCGAGCTGGCGGCCCGCGGTTGTGCCTGCCCGCACCGGTGAGACCACCTCGAGCAGCTTCTCTCCAACAGGGAAGAGCGCGTTCTTGAGACCGAACACGCCGACGTCGGGATCTCGGTAGCACAGCTCTACGCCGAGTTCTTCGATGATGCCGGCCTCCGCCGGCGCCAGCTCAGCAGCGACCAAAGCCACCTGTCGAAGTCTCACTCGCATATCCGCGTCCTTTGGGTGAAGTTGCAGCACAATTATTAGCCGACGTGACTCAGACGCTGGCGCGGCCGATCGCATGCACCGCCTCGGCGAGCGCGTCGGCCAGCGGGCCGATGTCGTCGATGTCGATGCTGGAGACGGTGATCCGTATCCCCGGCGGAGTTGCGATCCGGAATCGTGTTCCCGGCGCCGCGGCCCAGCCCGCGCTCAGCAGCCGGGTGATCGCCACCGTTTCGTCCGGCACCGGAATCCAGACATTGAGGCCGGACCGGCCGCGAGATGCCACATCGCGATCGGCCAGCGCCGCGTGCAGCAGCTCCCGGTTGCGGGTGTAGGCGATTTCGGCCTCCTGCACTCTGCGGGTGACGGCCTTGTCGCGCCACAAGTTGACCGCGAGGTCTTGCAGCAAGTGGCTGATCCAGCCCGGTCCCAACCGCAGCCGCCCGTGAACGCGCTCAACCGTGCGTCGATCGCCGGCCAGCAGAGCCAGTCTCAGGTCAGGCCCGTATGCCTTGGCGGCCGACCGCACGAACGCCCACTGCCGGGTGGCGCCGGCCAGGGTGTGCAACGGTGCGCCGGCGATGCCTGCGCAATGATCGTCTTCGACGAGCAACACGTCGTCGTGGTCAACGAGTAACGCGCGCAACTCTTTTGCCCGTGCGGCGGAGACGGCGCCGCCGGTCGGATTCTGGGCACGCGTCGTCACCACGATTGCCCGCACCCCGCGGCTCAGCGCGCGGGCAACATCGGCGGTCAGCGGCCCGTCGTCGTCGACTCTGATCGGCTCTGCCGGAAAGCCCAGCGCGGCCAGCAGATCCAGCAGGTTGGCCCAACCGGGATCTTCGACCGCCACGCGGTCGCCAGGACGCAGCTGGGCGGTGAGCACCCGCTCGATGCCGTCGAGGGCCCCGGCGGTCACGGCGATGTGCTCGGCCGGAACACCGTCCGCGGTCAGCGACGACTGGGCATACTCCGCCAACTCTGGCGACACCGCCGGGTCGCCGTACAGCACCGGTGTGGCTCGCCGCGAATTGAGCCGAGCGACGGGCAGC
>NZ_JBAPRN010000431.1:0-6804 GCF_049281135.1 Mycobacterium sp.
GGATTGGGCTGGGATACAAATGGGGTTGGATCTTCGTGGGGTTGTCCTATATTGGTGTATCGATGGCGTTCCCGGTGTATCTCGTTACTCGGGAGCGCTTTCTCGACAAGCACGCTCGCACGGGAGAATTGAGTACCTACGCGGCCTGACCGAAACTACAGGGCAGGCGTCTCAGCCAGTCCCAGGACGAAATCTCGAACGTTCTCTGCCATCGCCGGATCGGCGGAGCTGAACTCGTCTTCTGCCGCTGTTTCCTTCGCAAGGCGCACCATCATCGGCCCCTCGTCGAGAAGCAAACGACTCAGTCCAAGCGCGGCGCAGGTCGTCAGCACCGGCGCCAAAACCCGCGAGGCCTCTGCACTATTCCCAACTACCGCCAGGCAATAAGCCAACTGCAGCGAGGCCCGAAGATGCGCGCGCGGGCGCTTCCGTTGGTCAATGTGGTCCCGGCGAATTCGCGCACGACTGCACGCATCGGCAAGGGCTGACGATTCTCCGTCAACGAGCAGTAACCTGATTTGCGAGTCCTCTCTGAATTCCGCTGTCACGTCACCGATTCCGTCGAAGACTTGTGCACCTTGGCTGCGGACTCGCTGCGCCAGCGATACGTCGATATCTTGACCCAACATTGCGGCTAATCGGACTTGCTCATACATCAAGGCAGCCTCGAGTCGCGGTAGATGTAGCGCTTTCGCGATGTCCAAACCTTCTGCTAGTCGCAGGTCTGCGGCGGTCCTGTCCCCGCAGGCGAATTTCAGCCGCGCCCCGGTTCCGAAAGCAGCAACCATGAAATCAACCAGGCCACCCTCGGCACCGAGTTCGTAGGCGTCATCGAGCAACGTCTCCGCTTTGTCGAGGCGGTCGCGCTCGTAGAGAAGCTCTCCCAACAGAGATCCGGCCAGCTTTGCTACATAGGTTGGGCGTCCGGACGGCAGCAGCGCGATTCGGATCGCGTGTCGCAGGTGCGCTTCGGCGCCAGCGACGTCGAGCTGCTCGTTCGCGGCGATCGCCGCGAAGCAGTATCCGTAGCTACCGCTGAGCGCACCGGACGTCCGCTGATGGTATTGGCGTCCCCACCTCTGCCAACGCAGCGCATCATCGAAGTCGAACACCCGAATCGCACGAAACGAGCCGACGTCGGCTGCCCGGCTGAGAATCCAGGGTCGAAGCGTGTCAACTCTGTCGACACAAGCCTGAACGGCATCGGCGGCCGCGGGATCGAGGCGATCCTGGAATGCGCCAATTACGGGGAGCACCAGGTCCATCTCGGCGCGGAGGTCGGCGACTTGGTCGTCCGGAAGCGAATCGATGCCGAACTCGGCCAGCCGAAGTGCGTCCTCGGTCGCCGCCAGACGGTGAAGTACGACGTTTGCCCACGCAAGGTCGACCTGTAGCCGCGGGCGGGCATCCACAAGTTGCGCCGGGAGTTTGGCGGCAAGCCCTATCAACGTGCTCATCTGGGAATGTTCGTTCAGATCCGGAGCCGCTTGCTCGACTACGTCGACCGCCTGCCGCGCGTCCCCGGCGAGAATCAGGTGATCGACGGCCTGACTGAGCATCTGGTGTTCGGTAAACCACTGCGCGGCCTTGCGGTGTAGCTCTGGTACGCGATCTGCTGCGTCGCGCTCGAGACGGTGCAGCAGGTAGTCGGCGAACAGGTGATGGTATTGGAACCACGATCCTTCAGCGTCGGTTCTGCGCAGAAACAGGTCACGCTTTTCGATCTCTTCGAGGACGCTTTGGCTGTGCCGGTTGTCGGTGAGCGCAGTCGCCAATCCGCTGGAGACCTGCTTGGTGACGCAGGTCGATAACAAGAAATCGAGGAGATCCGACTCGAGGCTGTCTAGGACGTTGGAAGCCAAATAGTCGCCTATCGCTTGGTGTCGCCCGGACAGATTCTCGATAAGTGCGGTCGGGTCGGGGTGGCCGCGAAGGGATAATGATGCCAGCTGCAAAGCGGCAGCCCATCCGTCGGTGGAGTCTTCGAGTTCGGCGATGTTGGCGGGCGTGAGGTCGAGGCCGCATTGATCGACCAGCAGCGCCTGGGATTCGGCCACATCGAACTTGAGAAGCGACGAGTCGATTTCTACCAGCTCCCCCTGGACCGCCATCGTGGAGAGCGGAAGTCCCGCGCGCGTACGACTAGTGACAATCAAATGCAAGTGATGGCAACTATTCTCAAGCAGGTAAGCTAAAGCGTCCGTAGTCTCGTTGTGGTCTACGCGATGCCAGTCTTCCATCACCAGCGCGAGGGTTTGTTTGTCGCAATGCAGGCTGTTGATCAAGGCATTCAGGACATAGTGTTTCGTATTTTCCACATGCCCTTCGAATTCTTGCTGCAGGGTGTCGGCGAGATCTGGCAGGGTGCGCCGGATCGCCTCAATCAGGTGGGCAAGAAACCAGACCATGTTGTTGTCGTCGTTGTCGATAGCCAACCATGCGCTGTTCAAACCCTGTCGGGTGAGCGTTTGGGCCCACTGCGCGGCCAGAGTGCTTTTGCCGTAGCCGGCGGGAGCGTGAATCAGGACCAGCTTTGGTCTTGGCCCCGACCCGAGGCGGTCGAGGATTCGTCGCCTCGGCACCGTCGGGCGAGTGAATGTCGGCGGTCGAAATCGTGTCGGCGCGCTCGGCGGGTACTGCGCTCGCTGGATCGAGGCCGATCCGTCTGACCGCAATCCGATAGCGGCGGAATGCCCCGCTGATCCGGGAGTTCCGGTGCCGGAGGCCGATTCGTCAGCGTCGGTTGGCGGTGCCGGTAACTCCAGTGGAACGTCGGCGATGCCGAGTCCGACATGCTTGGCGGCTGCTCGCAGAATTTCGCCGAATGCTGCCGCAGTGCTCGGCCGGCGTGCTGGATCGATATTCAACCCGAGTTCTATTGCCGAGCAGATCGAGTCTGGGGTGCCTTTCGCGCAGAGATCGGGGATCGGACCTGCCATCACGCGACGAACAAACGCAATAGGATGTTCGCCTGATCGGACCGTGAATGGCGGGTTGCCGCTGAGCACGGTAAAGACCGTGGCCGCCAAGCCATAAACGTCCGCAGGGACCGAGGCGGCGGCGCCCTCGAAGACCTCAGGCGCGATGTAGGCGAGGGATCCGACCACTCGCTGCGCGGAGGTCTCACGGCTACCCACGATGCGCGCAATGCCGAAGTCGCAAAGTTGCGGTTCCCCGTAAGCAGTGAGTAAGACGTTGGAAGGCTTGACATCGCGATGAAGTACGCCCGCCCGGTGCGCGGTTTCCAGAGCACCCGCCAGGCGTACCCCTATCTCCAACGCCTCACGGACCCCAAGTGGTCCGTGACCCCGGATCCAGGCACCGAGGCTGTCTCGACGGTGATACTGCATCACAATGTACGGTCGCCCGGCGAAGGTTACGCCGCTGTGCAGTACGGGCACGATGTTCGGGTGGCCGGAGACCCGCCCCATCGCTCGCTGCTCATGCTTGAAGTGTTCGAGGTCGACATCGTCCGGATCGGAACTGAGCACCTTCACCGCAACGACGCGGTCAAGCGACGGTTCGTTACAGCGATACACCACTCCGAACCCGCCGCGCCCCACCGGCTCCGCGTCGTGGTAGCCCTCTGCCTCAAGCTCGGCGACGATTCCCGAAGCAGGGCTGGTTTGAGTGGCGTCTGGATTGGCCACAGCTAGACCACCCGCAACCGAGCCCCACTGGCGGGGCGGATTTGATCCGACCGGTAGGGCAAACAATCCAAACGACTCGGTGCCAGCGTTCCCATCGCAGATTCCTTCGGTGCAGCTATTTACCCTAGCTCTCGCCGGCCAGCCACCAATGCGGTTCGCTCGATTCGACACCGCTGCGCCGGGACGACGCCGGGTTTGCCTCCGACGGGGAGACGAGAACCACCCGATGAGGTGACGCGCACCGGGCTGAGCCCGGAGACACTTGGAGGACAGCAGGATCACACGAAGGGCGCGTGCTGCGCGTTACAGCCGTGCCTCGGCGATCTCCGCGAATGGTCCGCTGCGAAATTCAAGTCCTACCTAAACGAGAGTGAAATAATGACCACCTATCTGACCCTTGTCGGGATGCTGCTGTTAGTCGTATCCCCGCTGGTGATTCCACTAACCGTCACCGTGATCCCTTTTTGCTCCAACAGATTCGGCCGTATCGCCAAGTGGCGTAGGACCACGACGCTTCCCAGAACGGTCTCGGTGTTCAGTGACCGGTCGGGAGTCCAGGCGGCACCATCCCCGGCGTAGGAGGCCGCATCGGGAGTGCACGTACTCTTCACGCAGGCATCGAATCCGACAGTATCGCAATATATTCCACATCGACTTTGGTCGGGTTGACGCAGCACGTCACACTGGCTAGCTCGCGACATTCTCGCTTGTTCCGGCTCGACGCCTCTACCTATGTGGGTGGTGCGATCCCGACGAAGAATGTTGCCGTCGCAGAGATTACAACGCTCTTGTGAGGTAGGGCCGGATGCCCGCGGCGCGCTAAGGCTGCGCTATTGCGGCGGAATACCCGGCGGTGGGTACACGCCTCGCAGGATCCACGCCCACCAGTTGTTGCCGGTTTCGAGCTCGTCGCTGGCGTCGTAGTCGGGGCTGGGATCGAGCGGGATGTTGTTCGCCTGGGAGCCCGGAGGAAGTTCCGCGACGACTTGTTGGTTGGCTGATGGCGGCGGCTGCCCGTACACGGCCACCACGACGGTGCGATCCGGACTGTTTTCCGACCACACTCCCATTTGGCTGTTGGCGCAATTGGACATGATGGCCTTGTAGGCGGGATTGTAGTACCACCGGTTTAGCAAATCGTTGCCGCTGATAGCGATGGACTGGTTGATCGCCACGGTTTCCGCCACCTGACCATGGAAGCCTGCCGCGTTGGCGCGATCTTGTGGTGTCGACCCGTCTGAGCCGATATCACCGTCAAGGTTGCGGTTGTTCAGCACATCCCTGGTGTACCACTGGGCGGCGAGTTGCAATTGTGGGTTGATCCTGACGTCGTTGGTGCAGCCGGCCTGATGCTCAATGGTAAAGACGTTGGAAACCACACTGTCGTTGAGCCGCTTGTTGTTCGGTATGAGCGTGTTGTTGTCACCATCCGCATGCGCGCCGGGCGTGGCCACCAGGGCGCCCGCGACGACCAAGCCAGGCAGAGTAAGGGGCCAATACCGCATGTTGGTCTCCTTCATTTTCTTAGCCGCCGGTTGGTGGCTGGTAGTAAGCTGCCGAGTCGCGCAGTTGCCAAATCTGCGCTGGGCATAAAAGGTTAACCGCATACGAGACAAGGTAATTGGCTGTGAACTCGTCATTGGGCCTGATGTCGTTTTTCACGTCACCCATGACTTGGGTATAGCCTTCACCGCGGCCGATCTTGTCGCAGATCCCGTAGCCGTAGTTGACGGCGCCGGCAGAGTTCGCAAAGTTGTCGTAGTGCCGCCGCACCATCACGTCATAGACGTACTCAATCTCAGGTGCCGGTGCGGCGCACGCCCGCGGTACTGACCCCAGCGGGAGCGAGCCGACGACACCCGCGGCTGCTGTGATGGCCAGAGTCCAAATCTTCACCGGTTCAACGCATCTCGGTTTATACGGGGTCGAATTGGGAAATCAGCCACCGGCCGCCGACCTTGTCGAGGGTGACTCGAACGCTAGATGCCGTGCTTGTCGGCGCGTCCTGACCGATGATGACGGTCTGATTCACGAAAAGCAGCGCCACGGCACGGTTTTCGGTCGCCGACGTCGACGCGGCGGCCGGAACGGTTGCGATGGCGGAGATCTGCTTCTGCTTTGCTCCCGGGATGACCACGTCGTGGGTCAGCGATGTGTAGGCGTTCAGAAACGAACCGGTCAGCCGGCCCCGCGCCGCGTCAAGGTCCTTCTCGACCGTGTCGGGCTTATAGGAAAGCAGCGCGATGGTGCTGTCGGTAGCGGCCCGCACGGATTCGGTGCGAGCCACGCCGGCTTCGCGAGCCGAGCCGTCCTGCCACTTCAAAAAGCCCGCGGCGGAAGCCAGCAACAGCGCCAGCACGGGCAGCACCACAAACACGATCGCCCGCGGCCAGCGGATGTGACGCGCCGTTGGCTGCTCATCACGATCTGGTTCATCGACCTCCGTGGCAGCTTCGCTCGCCTCGGTATCGTCGGAAATGGTCAGTGTCTGCACCGACTCAGCCGGTGTTTCCTCCACCGAGTCGGCCGCACTTAGATCGCCTGCGCCGCGCGACGCGAACCACCTCATGGCACGAACCCGACATTAGAAACCTTCACCTGGTCACCTACCTTCTGCACGTCGATACGCATCCGCCATGCCCGCGGAACCTGCTCTGCCTCACCGGCATTCGAGGTCTGCACCGACACGGCCACCAACGCCTGGGCTGAGTCGGCCGTCTGCGACTCCAAGCCGGCCTCCGTGATCGTGCCGACCGTCTTCGCCTGAGCTTTCTTGAGCACCTCGATGAACGGCTGTGACCGCTTGGCGAAGTCGTCGTAGAACTCCCCAGTGGCCCCGTCCAGAATGCGATGCACATCGGCTTCGGCATGCTGCCAGTCGATCGTCGTCAAATTCAGCGCGCCCTGCCTGGCCACCTGCAGAAACTGACTTCGCTGGGCCTGCGCCTGCTGCGACTGGTGAGCGCGAAAGCCCAACCACCCGACCAGTCCCGCCAACACAACGACCATGGCCACGCTGAACAGCCACGCGCGCCGCGATGCTGCCGTCGGCTTTTGGGACGGCGGGGTTGGCTTGCTACCGGCGTCGTCGGCAGCGGGCTCGGGCTCGAAGTCCTCGATGTCGCTGTCGATTTCGTCGTCGTCATCCTGAGCC
>NZ_JBAPRN010000432.1:0-8762 GCF_049281135.1 Mycobacterium sp.
CCAGCGTCGGGCATTTGATCTGGGCCAGCGTGTGGTCGTAGTAGTCGGTGTCGCCGAAGGCGGCGCGGTTCATCTGCAGCACGGTCTTCATGACCTTGACCATGGTTTGGGTCATGCCGGGCTGGGAGTACACCTTCAACCGGATCTGCACCATCTCGTCGGTGATGCTGGCCGGGTCGTAGACCAGCCACTCGAGGCGGCGCCGTACGGTCTCCGCGGTGAAGTTCTGCGCGAGCTGTTCGGTTCGTGCTTCGATATCGGCGAGGTCGGCGAGGCCCTTTTCGTCAGGGCGCGCAAGGATGCCCGTATTCAGCGACAGCGCACGCACTTTATCGGGGTATTTCAGTGCCGTCCAACAGGCCACCCCGCCGCCGAGCGACTCTCCGGACAAGAATGCCTTCTCGGCGCCGATGGTGTCGATCAGCGCGGCGACGTGGTCGGCGAAGACGTCCATCGTGTAGTCGCCGTCGATCTTGTCGGTGTAACCGTGTCCGGCCATGTCGATGGCCAGCACGCGGAAGTGCCGGGACAACGGACCGATGTTGCGCAGGTATGTTTCAGCGTGCCCGCCGGTGCCGTGCAGCAGGATCAACGGATGGCCGCTCCCGGCCTCCAGGGCGCGAGTGCGAATACCGTTGACGTTGTAGTACTTTTCGGCTATTCCCGTGCCCATGAGGTTGCACCACGCGGTGGGCACATTCACCATGCCACCGGCAGTGTGGTCAGTGTCCGGAAGAACTGATGGTCGCTCCATTTTGCCTCTCCTGATGATCGGATGCTGGGAACGCGGACCAGCAACGCGGTGAGTAATTCTGTGGATTCCAGCCGTGCCAGTGCATGTCCCAGGCAGTAGTGGGCACCGAAACCAAATGAGATGTAGTTGTTGTCGCTGCGGTGAATGTCGAATCGCTCGGGGTCGGAAAAGTAGGCCGGGTCTCGGTTGGCCGCCGCGAGGGCAACCGCCACGGTGTCACCCTTCTTGATCGTCTGGCCGCCGATTTCCAGGTCCCCTGTTGCCACCCGCGGGAGCGGCATCGGGGCTGGGCTTTCGTAACGCAGCAACTCGCATATCGCCGCCGGCAGCAGTGAGAGGTCAGCGATCAACTCATCGAGCTGATCGGGGTGCTGCAGCAGGACATGCACGGCGTTGCTGACAAAGTTTGACGTGGTTTCGAACCCGGCATGGAGGAGTTCGATGCTCATCGCCACGAGTTCGTGCTCGGCCAGCACGCCGTCTTCGGGTTCTTCGGCCCTGATCAGCTTGGTCAGCAGGTCCTCGGCCGGAGCGGAACGTCGCTCGGCGATCCGCTCGCGAATGTAGGCAGTGGTGGCGCGGGTCGCCTCGTTGGCCGCCGCTCGGGCGTGCTCGACATTGGCGCCGGGCGGTGGTTCGACCATCGCTTCGGACCAAGCCAGGAACTTCGGCAAATCGCCCTGCCGGATGCCGAGCATCTCGGTGATGACCTGCGCGACAACAGGGTAGGCGTATTGGCTGACCAGGTCCATGTGCCCGGTCGGCACGATCTGATCGAGGGTGTGATTGGCGACCTCGGCGATGCGATCGCGCCAGCCCGCGATGCCGCCTCTGGTGAAGGCATGCGATACCAGTCGCCTGAGCCTGGTGTGTTGGGGCCGATCGTTGTAGAGCATCTTGGAGGTGATGATCTGTCGTGCCGCCGGATCATCGACAACAAGGTGCTTGAGTCCGGCCTCACGCCGACTCAGCAATTCGTCGTTGCGCAGCGCCTCGCTGGCGGTTTCATAGCCGGTGATGAGCCACACGCCGTTGTCGGCCTGGATAACCGGGGACACGGCGCGTACCTCTGCAAAAAAACGATACGGATCCCGCCGGAACGTGGGGTCGGTGAGGTAGCGGGTGGCGTCGCCGGCCAATGTGGTTGAAGCATTAGACGTTTCCAGCGTCATCGTCAGCCCTTTCCCGATGGTGTGTGTGAGGAATCGTTGTTGTCGGCCGGGGCGGTCGGTGCCGTGCCGACCACCACGACACCGAGCACGGCGGATTCGGCGCCCGAGTTTTGCCATCGATGTGTGGTTCCGGTCTGGACGAACGCGTCACCGGGCTGCAGAACCGATGAGCTGCCGTCCTCCATCTCCAATGTGACGGTGCCGTGCAGCACGAAGCCGCAATCGATGGTGGGGGTCGCGTGCATCGGGGTGATTCGGTCGCCATCGGGCGGGATGACCAATATCCACAAGCGAAGGCCGTTGAATCCCGGGAAGAGACCGCTTCCGGGATCGCTGCCGTCAAAGGTTCCGAGGAGCCGGTCGGTTTTCCACAGCTGGCTGAGCCCACGTCCGCTGGCGAGGGTGACAAGGTCGTGGCGCTGGTCGTTGGCGATCATAGATTCACCCGTTGTGCCGCAGGCGGTTTCGATGACCCGCCAGCTCAGCAAATCAAGCGGGCGCGTCATGATACGACCTCGCCCAGTCGATCGGCGGCCACTGAGATACCGACGCGGCCGAGGCGGGAAAAATTCGCGTCAACGGTCATCGCCGGCCCAAGCGCAACCGCGGGAGTGATACCGCCGGTGAAGACCAGGTGGCCGGCGCGCAGTATTCCGCCCTCCTGGCGGGCGAAGTCGTTGGCCACGGACGCGATCGCATCGGCGGGGTGGCCCAATACGTTGGCCGGACACCCCGACGATGCCGCCTCGCCGTTGACCTCCATCACCACGCCCAGCAGCGACAGATCCAGTCGGCGCCAATCCGCCAGCGCGTCACCCACCACGAAGTGTGTGGCCATGGCGTTGTCCGCGATCATGTCGGCGGCCGAGGCGGGCGGGCGTTCGCTACGTGCGGGCAGTTCGATGCCGGGGCGGATCGCCGCGGTCGCGTCCAGGACATCGCGTCTGGTGATCCCGGGCCCGGCAAGATCTTGGCCGAGCTCGAAGACCAATTCGGCTTCCGCACGTAAGACCGAGCCCCGCGCGGCGTCGATGACCGCGCCGTCCCGGATCTCCATTGTGTCGGTCAGCCATCCCCAGACGGGTCGATCGGTGCCCATCCGGGCTTGCGCATCGGAGGAGGTGAGCGCGATCTTGATGCCGACCACCCGAATACCATCGTGCAGGTAGCGCGCGATCAGTTGTCGGCGCGCTTCAGCCGCCTGCGTGTATGTCGCGAGCATCGTCATCGGTGTGCGTGTCCTTATTCGAAACGGGTTGTCACAGAGCCGAGTACGTCAAAGTCGGCACGAATCGTCTGTTGCGCGGTGACGTCGCAGGCGCGGGTGCAAGACCCCGGCAGGATGACGTGACCAGCGTCAAGCGTCACGCCGAATCGGTGCACCGTGTTGGCCAGCCACGACACCGCGGTGGCCGGATTGCCCAGAACGGCACCGGAGGCACCGGTCGCCACCACGCGCCCGTTCTGGCGCAAGCAGGCCCCGACGGTCCGCAGGTCCAGTCCGTCCAGCGACGTGCGCTGACCGCCCAGTACGACGCGGCCCGACGACGCGTTATCGGCGATGGTGTCGGGCAATCGGATGTCCCAGTTCAATATCCGACTGTCGATGACCTCCAGCGCGGGGCAGACGAACGCCGTGCAGCGCAGGACGTCGGCCACCGTACAGCCGGGCGCCGGCAGCGCCTCGGCAAGCACAAACGCGATTTCGACTTCGACTCGCGGCGCGCACAACGCCGACGTCTTGATCGGCGTGTTCTCGGCGACGAACATATCCGACAACAGGTGCCCGTAGTCGGGTTCGTGGGTCTGCATCATCTGCTGCATCACCCGCGACGACAGGCCGACCTTGTGCCCGCGCACGACTGCGCCGTCGCTGACGCGACGCGCTACGTTGAGCAACTGGATCTGATAGGCGTCAGCCGACGATATCTCGGGAAACTGGTGTCTGAGCGGTGAAATCGGCCGGCGATCGAGCTCGGCGATATAGAGGGCGTCAGCGGCCAGTGTGTGCTCGGCTTGCGTCAGCGCGCCGCCGACCTGCGCAGCGCCCGGACTTGTGAGGACCATCGCTAGCTCAGCGCTCCTTCACCTGGCATGTCGTGGCCGACTGCGCGAGGGCACGACCCTCGTGCCTGACCAAGCGATATGATATCGTAAAAGCCTCGACCCTGCCAAGCTACGGAGTAGATGTGTCCACATCGGTGGCGGTCTCTGACGGTGGAGACGCGCAGCAATCGGAGAATTTGAACCTGATTTTGGCGTTCTTTGCCGCATTGTCGGACGGACGCTACGACGACGCGCAGGCACTGCTGCGTCCGCAGGCCAGCTGGTGGGTGCTGCATAAGCGCGGATACGTGGACCCGGCAATCTGGTTCTCCGGGCTTGCCAACCTGTTTCCCGAGGGACTTCAGTTCAAAGTCGTCGGTACGACGGTCGAGGGGCCGCGGATCGCGTTGCGCGCGGAAGCATCCGGCAAAACAGTGACCGGCCGCGAGTTCGACAACGCCTACCACTTTCTTTTCGAGATTGATGCTGGCCGCATCTGCGCCGCGTGGGAATACGGCGACACATTGCACGCTGATCGGATATTGCGGGGATGACGCAGGAATTTGAGCGCCGCGCGACTATCGTCGCCCGCGACGGCGAGAAGATCTACGCCGAGGCCACCGGAGATGGCGAGCCGATCGTGCTCTGCCACGGGCTTGGCGGCAATCACGCGATCTGGTGGCGGCAGGTCGGGGCGTTCGCCGAGCGGTACTACGTGATTACCTGGGATCAGCGCGGCTTTGGCAACTCGACGGCGCACAGTGGACGCACCGGGATCGATGAGGCCGCCGGCGACCTCATCGCAGTCCTGGACGACCTGCAGATACGCCGGGCCCATTTGGTCGGTCAGTCGATGGGTGCGTTCGTCGCGTTGCGAGCCGCCCTGAACCACTCCGACAGGGCCATCTCTCTGGTGCTGTCGACGACCCTGGCCGGTGCCGATCCGAGCCACACCCGCGCATTGCGGGCCGCGGTACCCGATCGTCCACGCCGCGACCGCCACCCGGTCGTGTCGGCCGACTTCAGCCGCTCGGAACCCGATCTGGTTGTGCTGTACAACCTCATCTCCAGCTTCGGCACCAAACCGCCGGTGGCCGAGATGCTCGAGGCCATGGCCAGTCACCGGTTCGGCGACGAGGAGCTGGCCGCACTGGCGCTACCGACGCTGTTTCTCGCTGCGGCCAACGACCAGCTTTGCCCGCCGTCGGTGATGAAATCTGCAGCCGCCCGTATCCCCGGCTCGGTGGTCGACGTGCTCCCGGACGCCAGCCATTCGGTCTATTACGAACAGCCAGGGACCTGGACAGACGCGGTGCTGAGGTTTGTCGAGAGCGCGAACGCACGATATAATATCGGAAAGTGCTAGGAGGCGTGATGGCGATCAATGAGCAGGCTCCCCCGCGTAGCACCCGGGACGCCGAGGCCGCGGCGCCAAGCCAGCAAAACCCGCCGACCGGGAGCGCCGGCGCGCGGCGCCCCGGCGGCCTGGGGTTACGCGACCGCATTCCCGAACTTGGTCTGACGGAGTACTGGTACCCGGCCATCGCCAGCTGGAAAGTACCTTCCCGCAAGGGAGTTCGACGCACCATCCTTGGCTCCGAACTCGTCTTCTTCCGAGGGTCACGCGGCGATGTGGTCGCCCTGAGCAACTGGTGTCCGCACCGCAACGCCTCACTGGCTCACGGCAAGTGCCTGTTCGCGGGCACCATTACCTGCCCGTATCACGGCCTGACGTTCGACGAGCACGGCACGGCGAAGGCGTTCCTCGGTGAGGGCGCCCGGTCGCGCTATATCGGTAGACGCGGGGCAAACGCCCGCGTCTACCCGACGAGAACACTCAAGGGACTGGTGTTTGTGTGGATGGGCGATGGCAGCCCAGCGCCGATCGAGGAGGACGTGCCACCAGAATTCTTCGACGACAAGGCCCTCGTGTTGCATTCGCAGCAAAAGTGGAAAGCTAATTGGCGCCCCGCGTTGGAAAATCTTCAGGATTCCCATGCCTTTTATGTGCACAAAAACTCGTTAGAGGTGCTCAGTCAGGACACCGCGGGGTTGAATTTGCTTTTGCACATGGGACCGGAGCGTCCGCCGACCAAGATCGTGAACGGCCGCGCCTTGGTCTTCGAGAACACCCGATTTTTCGACTTTCAGGACTCACAACAGGGGCGCAAGACATCGATTGAACGCGCCGAGTTCCAGGAGACCTATCCCGAGTTGGGCAACGCCAAGTTCCCGAAGACCAAGGCCAGGCTGCATTTGGCGCGGGTGATGGGCTTCTTGCGACGACACCTGCGGCCCGAGCGCGACTGGTTGGTCAACGACGAAGAATGGTCGTTGGGCGTGCACCTGCCCACCACGTTTCGCTTTGACTATCAGACGCACGTGTATTCCCGGGCGGTAACCCCGCGCAATGCCGAGGAAAGCTGGGTGTTCTACTACAACACCTCCTACCCGAAGACTCGGCTGGCCAGATGGTACCGGCGCCTGAATTACGCCGTGTATTACAACTGGAAACAGAACCACAATTTTTCCGGCCAGGACAAGAAAGTCGTCGAGCAGCTCAGCTACAACGAGCCGCAGGAAAAATTCTCCTCGTCGGATGCATTCCCACTGGCCTACCGGTTGCTGGTCGCCGAGAACAGTCGCGGAGTCAAGGCGCCATGACGACCACGACCGATTGGAACCACGACCAGATGGAAGGAATTGGTGACGTGCAACCCGTCCTCGCCAACACCGACGCGGGCCTCGACGTTGATCCTCAGCACACGATGCAGCTTCGTGTCGAACGCATCGAGCGCGCGGCGGACAAGGTCCTTTTCCTGACTCTGGTCGATCCGGATGGGGCGGCGTTACCCGGGTGGGACGCCGGCGCGCACCTGGAAGTACACCTCCCGTCGACGCTTCGGCGACAGTACTCACTGTGTGGCGACCCGGCCGACACGCACTCCTATACGGTGGCGGTGCTGCGCGTCGATGACGGCCGTGGCGGATCCATTGAGATACACGACACCGGCCTGGTGGGGCGCACCCTCGAAATCCGCGGCCCCATCAACAATTTCAGGCTGATGGACGCCAATTCCTACCTCCTGCTCGCGGGTGGCATCGGCATCACCCCGATCATCGCGATGGCGCGCGAACTGCAGCGGCGCGGCGCGGCGTGGCGCATGGTGTACGGCGCGCGGTCTGCAGCGGCGATGGTGTTCACCGGCGAGCTGTCTGCTCTGCCCGAAAACGTGAGCGTGATGACCGATGACGTCGACGGGATTCCGGACTTCGCCTCCTTGATCGCCACCCAGCCCGCCGGTACCGCTGTCTATTGCTGTGGACCCGAACCGATGCTGCGTGCGGTGGAACAGGTTTGTGCCGCCACTCCGTCGATGACGCTCCACATCGAGCGGTTCTCGCCGTCGGGGAAGTTCTCGGCACCGCCGGCCGGCGGGGAGGCCGCGTTTGAGATCGAACTGCGGCGTCGCGGAATTGTCCTGCAGGTCGGCCCCGACGACAATGCGCTCGATGTGGTGCGTGAAGTCGTCCGCAACCATCCCTATTCATGTCACGAAGGCATGTGCGGATCGTGCGAAGTGTCGGTGCTCAGCGGCAAAGTCGATCACCGCGATGACGTCCTAAGCGACGAGGAACGCGCTGCCAACGACGTAATGATGCTGTGCGTAAGTCGGGCGTTATCCGATCGACTGACCATTGACCTGTAACGGAGATTGGCAACGGCCTCACACCGTCGCAGGCTGGCGTGCCATCTCGATGGCGATGTCGATGATCATGTCTTCCTGACCGCCGACGAGTTCCAGTTCGCCGCAGCGACGCAGGATGTCATGGGCCGCAACACCATAACGCTGTGCCGCGTGTTCGGCGTGAAGCAGGAAACTTGAGTAGACACCGGCCCAGCCCTGAACGATGGCGTTGCGGTCCATTTTCGGCCAGCGCGGCAGATATGGCCGCACGATCTCCTCGGCGGCATCGAGCAAGGCCGCCACATTCACCCCCGTCTCGACGCCCATGCGATCGAACAACGCGGCCAAGACCTCAGTAGGGGAGTTGCCTGACCCGGCACCCAGCGCGCACAGCGAACCGTCGATCTGCTTGACACCCGCCTCAACGGCCAGCGCCGAGTTCGCGATCCCTAGCGACAAGTTCTGATGTCCGTGATACCCGACCCAGGCATCATCGCCGAGCTCGTCGATCAACGCCCTAAATCGCGCACTGGCCTCGTGCATCAACAGCGCGCCGGCCGAATCGGTCACGTAAGCGCACTGGCAGCCGGCGTCGACCATGATGCGGGCTTGCCTGGCCAGCTCTTGCGGGGAGGTCCGGTGGGCCATCATGAGGAACCCGACCGTTTCCATGCCAAGCTCTCGGGCAACGGTGAAGTGCTGCACCGAAACGTCGGCCTCTGTGCAGTGGGTGGCGATGCGCACGATGTCGGCTCCGGCGTCACGGGCGCGCCGTAAGTCTTTAACCGTCCCGATGCCGGGCACCAGAAGTGCGGCGATGCGTGCCCGGCCGGCGGCCGCGCGCGCAGTGGCGATGAGCTCGATCTCATTGGTGCGGGAGAATCCGTAGTTGAACGATGAGCCGCCCAGCCCGTCACCGTGGGCAACCTCGATCACCTCAATCCCGGCAGCGTCCAAGGCGCTCACCGTGTCACGTACCTGCTCGACGGTGAATTGGTGGGACATCGCGTGGCTGCCGTCGCGCAATGTGGTGTCGGTGAGTCGGATGTCGTGGCTGATGATCGGGCGGGTCATGCAGACGCTCCTTGGGTTGTCGCCGCT
>NZ_JBAPRN010000433.1:0-3648 GCF_049281135.1 Mycobacterium sp.
GGCGCGGGCGGTCTGCTGACCCTGGCGATCGTGCAATACCTCACCACCGTGCTGACCATCGACTGGTTTGGCGTCGGGCTCGGATCCCGGCAAGTCAAGCAGTCGCTGAACGATCGTCCGGAAGGGACGTCGCTGCCGCCGATCGGAATACCGATCGAGGTGGATTTCAACCGGCAGCGTCTTGCGGTGTACTTCCGTCCGCTGCCGGCGAAGTTATGGATCGGTTGCGTATCGCTTGAAGACGAAGAGGACGAGCACCGCGAATCCGAAATCGGGCTCGTTGGCGGTCACTGGCCCACCGATGGGCAGCCCTGGAAGCTGTCCAACGATGACGCGATGTTGTACGTCGACTCCGGCGAACTCCAGCTTCTCATGGAACCGGACAGTGTCAGCGGTGAAGGCTCGGCGATCAGTGTTGCGACCGCCGCGGACGGACGCCGTTATTTGCAGGTGGAAAACGAGGACGCCGACAAATTGCGCCGGATCCCGCGGTGCTGTGGTCAAGACAACGAGACGGACCGAAAGTGAGCCCCGACGTGGAACGAACGGACAATTCAAGACTCATCAACGTTGCAGGGGCGGGTCAGCGGTGGGCGCGCCAGAATTCACCTCTGTAGGGTTATTCAGGTGTGTGGAGCCACCGGTGAGGTGCGACTCGACGGTCGACCGCCTGACGTAGCGGCCGTGGCAGCGATGACCGCCGTGATGACGCCGCGAGGACCCGATGGAGCGGGCGTCTGGTCGCAAGGTCGAGTCGCCCTCGGTCACCGCCGTCTCAAAATCATTGACCTGACTGAAGCCGGCGCCCAACCGATGGTCGATTCCGAACTGGGTCTGACCATCGTCTGGAACGGTTGCATTTACAACTACAAGGAACTGCGGAGCGAGCTTCAGGGCTACGGCTACCGCTTCTTCTCGCACAGCGACAGCGAGGTTCTGCTCAAGGCCTATCACCGCTGGGGCGACGACTTCGTCAGCCACTTCAAAGGCATGTTCGCTTTCGCCATCGTCGAACGCGACAGCGGTCGGGTGTTGCTCGGTCGCGACCGGCTCGGCATCAAACCGCTCTACGTGACCGAAGACAACCACCGGATCCGGTTCGCCTCGACGCTGCCGGCCCTGCTCGCCGGCGGTGGCGTCGACACCCGCATCGATCACGTCGCGCTGCACCACTACATGACGTTCCATTCGGTCGTCCCCGCGCCCGCCACCATCCTGCGCGGCGTGCGCAAGATCCCGCCGGCATCACTGCTCGCCATCGAGCCCGATGGCCGCCGGGTTGCCACCACCTATTGGTCGCCGGACTTCAGCCGACGCGACGACCGCTCGGACTGGTCCGAGCGCGACTGGGAAGACGCCGTGTTGTCTTCGCTGCGCACGGCCGTCGAGCGCCGGCTGGTCGCCGACGTTCCGGTCGGGTGCCTGCTTTCCGGCGGTGTGGATTCCAGCCTGATCGTCGGCCTGCTCGCCGAGGCCGGCCAGCACGGGCTGTCGACGTTCTCCATCGGCTTCGAGGCGGCCGGCGGAGTGCAAGGCGACGAGTTCCAGTACTCCGACATCGTGGCCAAACGCTTCGAGACCGATCATCACCAGATCCGCATCGGCACCGAGCGCATGCTGCCCGCGCTGGACGGCGCGATCGGGGCGATGAGCGAACCGATGGTCAGCCACGACTGCGTCGCCTTTTATCTGCTCAGCCAGGAAGTCGCGCGCCACGTCAAGGTCGTGCAATCGGGCCAGGGCGCCGACGAGGTGTTCGCGGGCTACCACTGGTATCCGCCGATGGGCGCACCGGCCGCGGCCACTGTCGAGGGTTCGGTCGCCGAATACCGGGCCGCCTTCTTCGACCGCGACGAGGCCGGCCTTTCCGCACTTCTCGCCGAGGGCTACCTCGCGCCGGGCGATCCCAGCCAGCGTTTCGTCACCGAGCACTTCGCCCACGCCGGAGCCGAAACCGGCATCGACCGTGCGCTGCGGCTCGACACGATGGTGATGCTGGTCGACGACCCGGTCAAGCGGGTCGACAACATGACCATGGCCTGGGGGTTGGAGGGCCGCGTTCCGTTCCTCGACCATGAACTGGTCGAGCTCGCCGCCACCTGCCCGCCGGAGCTGAAGGTCGCGCATGGCGGCAAGGGCGTGCTCAAAGAGGCTGCGCGACGGGTCATTCCGTCCGAAGTCATCGACCGTCCCAAAGGCTATTTCCCGGTTCCCGCACTGACCCACCTCGAGGGGCCCTACCTCGATATGGTCCGCGATGCTCTGTACGCGCCGGTCGCCAAGGAGCGGGGCCTGTTCGACACCGAGGCGGTCGACGCCCTGTTGGCCGACCCCAATGGGCGGCTGACCCCACTACGCGGTAACGAGCTCTGGCAGATCGCCCTGCTCGAGTTGTGGTTACAACGTCATGGTGTGACCGGGCCGGCAGCATGACCGCCATCGGTCCTTCAGCGGACCATCCCGAGGCCATCACGCTCGGGTTGCACGATGCGTCACCGCCGCACATGGTCGACGCGATGGCCAAAGACGTCGAACTCGAACTAGGTTGGGGTCGACTCATTTTCGGTCAGACCTTCGCCGATGCCGGCACTCTGGCCGAGGCACTCCGGCGGGAAGCTCCGGGACGGCGTGACATCTGCATCTATGCCCGCGAGTCCCAAGTCGTCGTGGCCGGAGCGCCTTCCGAACTTTTCATCGACCCCAGCCATACTTATCGGCTCCGCTTCTCCGACACCTCTGACGAGGATCAAACCGCGCCGTCTCCGATGGGTGTCATGGTGCGCCCGCTCAACGACTCGTCCGACGCAGACGCGATGAACCGGGTCTTCGTTCGCTGCGGAATGGTTCCCGCGCCGGTCGAGACGATCTGGGAGAACAACCTGCATCAGCCCGCCGTCACGTACCTGCTCGCGGTGCGCGAGGACGGTGCCGTGGTCGGCACGGTGACCGGTGTCGACCACGAACTGCTGTTTTCTGATCCCGAGCGGGGCTCGAGTTTATGGACACTGGCGGTCGATCCGGCCGCGGGGATCCCCGGAATCGGTATCGCGCTGACCAAGAAGTTGGCCTCGCACTTCCGTCGTGCGGGCCGTGCCTATATGGATCTGTCGGTTACCCACGACAATTCCGCCGCGATCCGGCTGTACGAGAAGCTGGGATTCCGCCGCGTCCCGGTGTTGGTGATCAAGCGGAAGAATGCGATCAACCAGCCGTTGTTCAGCCCGCCGCCGGAGACCGTCGACGACCTCAATCCGTATGCGCGAATCATCGCCGATGAGGCGTTGCGTCGCGGCATCTGGGTGGAGGTTCTCGATGCCGAAACCGGCGAGATGCGCCTCAGCCACGGTGGTCGCAGCGTAATCACCCGAGAATCGCTGTCGGAGTTCACCTCCGCAGTGGCGGCTGGCCGTTGCGACGACAAAAGGCTGACGCGCCGGCTGGTTTCGGACGCGGGCATTATCGTGCCGCGCGCTCGCCTGGCAACCTTCGACGACGACGACTATGCGTTTTTGAAAGAGGTGGGCGAGGTTGTCGTCAAACCCACTCGAGGAGAGCAGGGCAAGGGCATCACGGTCGGTGTCAGCGCCGAGAACGGGCCCGGCGACCTCACCGCGGCAGTGGCTCGGGCGCGCGAGCAACACCCCGAGG
>NZ_JBAPRN010000434.1:0-3061 GCF_049281135.1 Mycobacterium sp.
CCCCGCTGGCGCACCCATACGTGGCTTCCAAATGGGCAGTTCGCGGTCTGACGAAATCAGCCGCTCTTGAATTGGCCCCGCTCAACATCAGAGTCAACTCGGTGCATCCGGGATTCATCCGGACCCCGATGACCGCGGGCGTGCCCGAGGACTTGGTCGGCGTTCCGCTCGGCCGCGGAGGCGACGCCCACGAGGTTGCGACCTTCGTGCTGTTTCTCGCCAGCGACGAATCGGCTTATGCGACCGGCAGCGAGTTCATCGTCGACGGCGGCCTGGTGACGGCGGTACCAACCAAGCCCGCGTGAAACATGCCTCGGCTCCCAACCATTGATTCTTGGTTGAGGTAGCGCGCTGCTGGCCCGTTCAGCAAGCGGATTCTCACCCCAAGCGTGAATTCGACCTCACCGCTTTGCAGCGCGCCGCGCGAGTTGATGGTGATAAAGCTGAACACCGCAGTCCCAAAATTGGAACGACCATGTCTCAGATGTGATCCACGGGACGGTAGCCGCTACAAAGGAGCGTTTCAACCGGAGCGACAGGCACATCGGAAAGCGCCGCGGCGGCAAGAGCGCAGCCCTTGAAAATTCGCGCCGCCGCACTCAGCCGGTATTGGACAACAGTGGCGCGTTCACCGAACGGGTTGTCACCCCATAGCGTGACTTCGACCTCACCGCTTTGCAGTGCGTCATGAATCTCCGCGTCAATGCACTCGTCGGTGCCTAGCTGATCCGCGGCAATCGCGAGGCTGGCGGCTCGTTCCGCAGCGCTGCCGATGGATAACACCGTGGGGTGCGGTTCAAACGTCCGGACCCCGAGAATCCGCAGCGGTCGGGTGTCGTTATGGCTGGCCAGCAAGACATTGACGTCCCAGCCCGCCATGCTGCGGTCGAACAACCATCCGCCGATGGACTGAACAACGTCGGCGACGTCGGCGGCGATGACATTGAGCTGGTACCTCGGGAGCCTGCACTTGGCAGGCGCAGCGTCATCCGGACACACGCGGGGAAGATTCCCGTCCGCGGTGAGCGATTGAGTGCCCATCGACAACTCCATTCGGATTGTGCAACAACCGTTTTAATGCATGCCAGCGATGACGCAGCCCCGGCGAGCCCATCCCAGATGCAGCCGGGTCGACCGGCGCGGCCAAAGACGACACTTGCCCAACCTCGCCTTATCGAGACGAACTGCCCGACCGCCTCGCCAGGCGGGCCAGAGGCCCGATGTAACCCGCACCGAGTAGGCGGGACATCGCTGCCGCCGCTCGCCCGTCGGCGCCGATCAGAATCCTGGCGCGATTGTTGTCGGCGCCACGAAGGATGAGGTGGGCAGCCTTTTCGGCGGTAGTTAGGGCGGAGCGTTCGAAGTGTTTTTCCGCGATCTCCTTGTCGGGTGCGTTCGCCGCTCGCATGTTGGCTCCGAAGTTCGTTTTCACCACACCGGGGTGTACGCAGTGAACCGTGACGGGGTGACGTTCGATGATCATTTCCTGTCTTAGCGCCTCGGTGAAGCCTCGGACAGCGAACTTTGATGTGCAGTAGGCGCTTTGGAACGGCACGGCGATCAGACCGAACGCGCTGGACAGGTTAACCAGTCGAGCAGGGTTGTGCGTAGATCCGGACTCGATCAGCTGGGGTAGGAACGCTTTGGTTCCGTTGACCACGCCTCCCAGATTTATGCCGATAAGCCAGTCGAAATCTTTCCAGGACATGTCTGCGACGCTGGCGTAGAGGTCGACGCCGGCGTTGTTGAACAGCAGCGATGCTGGCCCGTGTTGGGTTCGCACCTCCTGAGCGCATGTCTCTACGGCGTCCCGGTCTGCGACGTCGACTGGGTAAGTCGTGACGTGCTCCGCGCCGCAGGCGGCTTGCGTTTCGACCAGGCCTTGCGGGTTGACGTCCCAGGCGGCGACGTGTGCGCCGGCGCGCACGAGCGCAGCCGTGAGCGCGCGACCGATGCCCGAGCCAGCGCCTGTCACGACGGCCAGGCGACCCTCGTATTTGCCTGCCCTCCGGTGATCACCGCGCGTCATGTGTGGTCGCCACGGTTTCGACGATTTTGCGGATCTTGTTAACCGAGGTTTGGAGGTTTGCCTGCAGATCCGATGGGCGGTCTCGCATGAATAGGCAGACGTACTCGAAGATGATTGCGCCTATGGGCAGCGGAACGCACATACGGAAGGTCTCCGTGAGCCGTACCGTTCCCGCGGTCGAACCCGGTTCGACGAGATAGGTCCACTGAGTCCAGTCACCCCCGAGTGCCTCGACCTGGACGATGAATGAGAATTCACGATCGGGCTCGGCGGTGACGACGTTGGCGTCGGTCTTCCATCGGCCCAAGCGGCGGCGGTTCCATGCGCGAAATCGGTTCGGCGTCAGCCATTCCGCGCGGTAAGTCTCCGGGCTCCACTCCGGAATCCGCGTGACATCCGAAACGACGGCGTACACATCCGCCGCCGAGGCTCGAATCTCTGTCGATGCCGACAGTATGTCGCCTTTCTGCACTAGCGGCATGCTGGTGTCCTCACGATGGGTGGCTGGGTGGAAACGCAGTGAGGACCGAGCTGGTCCTGGCGCGAATAGAGTATCCTCTAGACATAACTCTAAGCTATCAGCAGAGGACTTCCTAGACAATAGGTCCGACACCGCGTCAGCACAGAGGTCGCGCACCCGAGCGACGCCATCGAGCTCGATCTTGATTGGTTTCGCCCACCGATCAAGTTCACGGACATCGCACCCGAGCGAGCCAGCCTGATCACCTCGCTACGGCCTAACCCGTTCGCTGCTCCGGTGACGATGGCGACACGCCCCGAAAGGTCAGTTGCCTGTGCGTTGTTCGGCGCATCAACCATCGCGTTCTTTCCTTCGGTGCCTTGAGTGGTTGAGTATTACCTAGAGATACGTATAGAGTTAACTATAGAAGCACTAGACATCTCTGCTGCGTGTGGTCAAGATGGCGAAACCTCAACGGTTCAGCAGACTTTCATCAACGCACCTGGCGCTCGATGAAGCCGAAAGGACGCAACGATGGGACGGGTAGAGGGCAAGGTCGCGCTCATTACCGG
>NZ_JBAPRN010000435.1:0-2878 GCF_049281135.1 Mycobacterium sp.
CCACTCAGCTGGTGCTCGGTAGCTCTCGGCGGTCACGGTGGGCGAGCTTCTTCAGCGAGGGAATCGGTGCGGCCACCATCAATGACTCGGGCAAGATCGACGTGCACATGGTCACCCATGAGCAGGCCAACCGTGGCTTGGAGCTCTCGGCGATCTCGCCGCGCACCCGCCAGCTCGTGTCCTGGCTGGCCGCGATCAGTGTGCCGTGGGCGATCTTGGCGGTCACCATCCGCCTGGGTCCAGTGCTCGACCTCGGCGCAAAATCCACCCTCTTCTTTGCCGGGGTGATTGCCGTCGCGTTGTTCGGCGGTGTGGCACCAGCGGTGTTGTCGGGGGTGTTGTCCGGGGCGCTTTTGGACTACTTCTATACCGAACCGCGTTACTCGTTCACCGTCGCCAACACGAGCAACGTGTTGACCATTGTGCTTCTGCTCGGGGTCGCGATGGCGATCGGCGTGCTGGTCGACGCCGCCGCCAGCCGGGCGCGCGAAGCCAGGCGAGCGGGCCAGGAGGCCGAGCTGCTTTCGCTATTCGCCGCGTCGGTGCTGCGCGGCGCCGACCTCAGTACGCTCCTGGAGCGTGTGCGCGAGGCGTACTCCCAGCGCGCGGTATGCCTAGTGCGTGAGGTGGATGGTCAGGTGATCCCGGTCGCGGGGGTGGGGTCCGAGGCGTGCCTGACCGTGGATGCCGCTGACACCGCGGTGAAAGTCGGCGATGACGAATTCTGGATGCTGATGTCCGGGCGCCGACTGACCGGTCGCGACCGCCGGGTGCTGTCGGTCGTTGCGACACAGGCCGCCGGTCTGGTCAAGCAGGGCGAGCTCGCCCAAGAGGCCGGCAAAGTCCAATCGCTCGCCGAAGCCGACGAGCTGCGCCGCCTGCTGCTGTCCGCCCTCGGCCACGACCTGCGGACTCCCCTGACCGCCGCCAAGGCCGCGGTGTCCAGCCTGCGCGCCGAGGATGTCTGGTTCTCAGCAGAGGACACCAGCGAGTTGCTTGCCACCGTTGAAGAGTCGGTGGACCAGCTGAGCCTGCTGGTGGCCAACCTGCTGGACTCGTCTCGGCTGGCTGCCGGCGTGGTGCGGCCCGAGCTGACCGAGGTCTACCTCGAAGAGGTCGTACAGCGCGCGCTCGTCGGCATCGGCGGGCGCACCGCGATTTACGGGCGGGCCGGCATCGATCGGGTCAAGGTGGAGGTCGGCGGCACGGTCGCCATGGGTGACGCGGGCCTGCTGGAACGAGTGTTGTCCAACGTGATCGACAACGCCCTTCGCTACGCGCCGGAAAGCATGGTGCGGGTCAATGCCGGACAGGTCGGACCGCGGGTGTTGATCAACATCATCGACGAAGGACCGGGAGTGTCAAAAGGTGCCGCGGACGAGATGTTTCAACCGTTCCAGCGGCTCGGCGATTTCGATACAACCGCCGGTCTGGGTCTCGGTCTGTCGGTGGCCAAGGGATTCGTCGAAGCAATGGGCGGCACTATTACCGCGAGCGATACTCCCGGTGGCGGCCTGACCATTCTGGTCGATCTGGCCGCGCCGCTGCAGGACCGGCACGGGAGCGATGCGGCGATGACAAGGAGCGGCACAGATGACTAGGGTGCTGGTGGTCGACGACGACCCCCAGCTTCTGCGCGCACTGCGGATCAACCTGTCAGTGCGCGGCTACGAGGTGATCATCGCCCCGACCGGGTCGCGCGCGCTGACCTTGGCCGCCGAACACCCGCCCCAAGTGGTGATCTTGGACCTGGGCATGCCCGACATCTCCGGTATCGAGGTGCTCGCCGGCCTGCGCGGCTGGCTGTCGGCGCCGGTGATCGTGCTGTCCGCACGCACCGATTCGTCCGACAAGGTGGGCGCACTCGACGCGGGCGCCGACGACTACATGACGAAGCCCTTCGGCATGGACGAACTGCTGGCCCGGTTGCGGGCTGCGGTCCGACGGGCGGCAGTGGCCACCGGCGCGGACAATCCCGTCGTGGAGACCAAGTCGTTCCTTGTCGACCTCTCGGCGAAAAGAGTCATCAAGAACGGCGAGGAAGTCCACCTGACCCCGACCGAATGGGGCATGCTGGAAATGCTGGTGCGCAATCGCGGCAAGCTGGTCGGCCGCGAAGAGTTGCTCAGAGAGGTATGGGGGCCCAAGTACGCCAAGGAAACCCATTATCTGCGGGTCTTTCTGGCGCAGTTGCGACGCAAGCTCGAGGACGATCCGTCGCATCCCGCCCATTTGCTGACCGAGGCGGGAATGGGTTATCGCTTCGAGGCTTGATCCGTTGCGCAAGAACGGGTTCACCATGCAGTTAAATAGCCCCGCGGCGAGTCGTATTGCGTGCCAGCAATATTAAGCGGTGGCGCGGGATGCGGTAAGACCGTGGTGTAGCCTGGTTTGGTAGCGGTGTCAGCAAAGCGGGTGTGCGCCCGCGCGAAGTCTCCGGCTCGATGGCAATCAGGTACACCCCAGTGGCGGATGAGAGAATGCAGCATCACATCATTGTCAGCGGTGACGATCCGCTGGCCACCACAATCATCGACGAGCTGGAAACCGCTGGCGCGGAAGTTGTCCGGCTCAACACTAGCGAGTTCACCTCAGTCGCCGACGATTTGGACGCTGCCGATGTCGCTGACGCGCTCGCGGTAATCTGCGCTGGCGACGACGACGCCGTCAATCTCGAAATCGCCTTGCTGGCAAGGAAAGCCAATCCGTCCCTACGCGTGGTGGCCAGGCTGGCAAATGACGTGTTGCGCAAGGCGATGGCGGCCAACAATGGGCCGGGCGCGATCCTCGATGTCGCGGAGTTGACCGCGCAGTCGGTCGTCGAGGCATGCCTGGCGCGCCGGACGCATCCATTCGAGGCGGCCGGTGTGAAGTTTCT
>NZ_JBAPRN010000436.1:0-8822 GCF_049281135.1 Mycobacterium sp.
GCTGACGCTGAACGGCACGGTGGAATTCAAAGTTCCGCTGGTCGGCGGCACGGTCGAGAGCTTCATCGCGCGTGAATTCGCCCACGGGATACCGGATGTCCAGGACTTCACCGCCAAGTGGGTCACCGAGCACGCCTGAAATGACTGACACGCCGAACACCGAATCCCCCTACGCCGATGCATTTCTGGTGGCGCCGGCCACGTCCGACGCGCTCGCCGGCCTCAACATGCCGCTCCAGGACGCGATGCTGACCCAGCGGGCGGTGCGCCGCGTCCACCCCGACCCGGTCGACGACGCGGTAGTGCTGAAATGCATCGAGTTGGCGCTGCGGGCACCGACTGGCGCCAACGGCCAGAACTGGGAGTTCATCGTCGTCAAGGACCGGCGACTGATCAAGAAGCTGGCCGGGCGATACCGCAAGGGCTGGAAATTCTCCTACGGCGGGCTGCTGAGCAGTGCCGGTGACAACGACGAGTCGTTGGCCAAGGTCATCCGTGCGGCGCAATGGCAGGTCGACCACTTCACCGAGATCCCGGTCCTGGTGGTGGCCTGCCTGCGGCTCACCGTCCGCGAGGGCCGTGCGCCCTATTCACTCATGCCGCACGCCGCGGTATCCGGCTACTGGGGCTCGATCTATCCGAGCGTGCAGAATCTGCTGCTGGCCGCGCGGGCCGTGGGTCTGGGCGCCTCGTTGATCACCTTGCCGCTGTGGGGAGTGGGACGGGCCCGCAAGATCCTGGGCCTGCCACGCTCGGTCACCCCATGCTGCGTCGTGGCCCTGGGCTGGCCGCGCGGACGATACGGACCGACTACGCGGATACCGGTTGAGCAGGTGACGCATCTGGACGCCTACGGCAACCGGGCCTGGCTAAAGGATTAACGCCGGCGCAATGTAATTGGACATGCCTTTACATATGACGTTGGCCAGATAGATATGAGATTCACAAGAGACTGCCCCTTCGATAGCGACCGCTGAGGCCCTCTGAGTTTAGCTTCAGGTGCCATTCAGCTAATTCAATCGAAGGGGGAGCGCGCCATGCAGGTTGCTGCGCGTCCGTACGTCATGGCCGGCGCAGTCTTGGCTACGGCGGGTCTGGTCGGCGTCACTCCGATAGCGCAGCGGGCCATTCGTCTACCGACGCTCAGCATCGAGACCCAGCTGGTGGACGAGTCCCTGCTCAACATTCCGATGAACCTGCTCACCGACATCGCGAACATTCCCTACAACGAGGTGCAAGCCCTCAACTCGGTGGCCGGCTCGCTGTTCTTCGGCGGGAACTGGTGGGTGCCGAGCGCCACGAATCTCTGGGGCGTCGACACCGGCGACCCAACCCACGTCGCGCTGGTCACAAATGTCTTCGCGCCGTTCCCGGACTTCAGCCAAGGGCTCGGCGGACTGCAGTACCAGCTCGACGGCCTGCTCGCCGCCGAGCTGCCGGTGAGCGACTCCTGTGACGCCGAGACGTGCTTCCCGATGACGCCGCCGGAAGTCATCACCGGTAGCACGTCAATCGACCGGACCATCGGCTTCCTCAATGCCCTCACCGGCCAAGGCAGTGGGGAGAACTTCGGGCTGTTCCAGAACTGGTTCAAGGTGCCGATCGAGGACCTGATCAACGGGCACACCTTCGACGACGCGACCAGCCCCAGCGGTCCGGCCTACGCCGATCCTGCATTCGGCTTCCTCAATGGTGACAACAATCCGTTCGTGGGCGGCACAGTCGGCGACAACGATGCGATGCCGTGGAATGGTCACACCTTCTACCTGAACTTCTTTCAGCCGTTCCAGAATTACTGGGAACACCTGCTGCAGGATCCGGCGGCTGACGGCGACATCTCGGGGACCGGCATTCAGATTCCGACCCTGGACGAGATCGGTCGGTCGCTGCAGTCCGTCACGGCATCACTGATCGCGGCGTTCAACCCCTACACGGCGGGCAGCCCGGCATGCCCGGCGATGTGCGACATTCCCGAGAGCCTGACCACCCGCGCGCTGGTGGACATGTTGGACCCGAACGATTCCAACCCGATGGTCCAGGCGTGGCTGGGCGGGTTCGACTCCGGTGCGGAGTTCCCGAACAACAACGCGACTCCCGATCAGGTCGCGGCATCCATCGCGCTCTTGCAGGCCGGAATTTTCAACCTGACACCCGAGCAGCTCGATGGGGCCCTCGCACAACTGGAGGAGATCAACCCCGCGTTGCCGGCGCTGGCCGTCAACGCCGGATTCCTGACCGACCCGGGTTACCTGACCTTCGTCAACGAACCCGGTTCCGCGTTCGAGCCGGTCTACGGCGGCTGGAACCCCGCCCTGGTCCTGCCGGGGATTCTGGATCTGTTCGGCATCGACACCGGTTCATCGGGCCTCAGCGAGTTGGTCGATCCGGCGTCGTTCGACCTGAGCGCATTGCTTGGTGGCCTCGATCCTGCGGCGATGTCGTTGGATCTGGGCGAATTGTTCAGCGGATTTGACCTCCCCGGAATGTCGGAAGATTTCGCCACGCTGATCGAAGATCTGACCTCGGCATGGGTGCCCGATCTGGCGACTTCGGCACTGAGCGTGTTTTAGGCGCTGACGCTGCTAGCCGATGGCGATCACGCCGATCGCCCGAAATCTGAGACGTCCGACCAACTAATCGACGCCAATTGCAATGGCTTTGACAATGCTTTCGGCATTGGCCGAAACGTCCAATAAATTGGACGTTTTATTTCCGTTTGCGCGTGCTCCTAATTCGTGTGAGTGGAGTCACTGAATGCCGCGAGCGAATTCTTCAAAAATTGGACATACTTAGAAATTCTTACTGTATGTTCCTGCTGTTGAGTTGGCCGAACTTGAAGGGGGAGCCGTGCAGGCTGCTTCGCGTCCCTACGCCCTCGCCGCCGCGGCACTTGCCGCTGTGAGCGCCGTCGTCGTCACGCCAGTAGTGGCTCGACAGCTCCCGCTCGCTGTTCGCAGCATGGAGACCAAGCTGATCGACGCTGACATCTCCAACATCCCGGTGAACCTGTTCGACGACATCCTGAACATTCCCTACAACGAGCTCGAGGGTGGCGGTCTGTCCACCATGGCGAATTCGTTCCTCTTCACGGGGACCTGGTGGGTACCCAGCTCGACGAACCTCTGGGGTATCGACCCGGGTGATCCCACCCACGTCGCGTTGATCGACAACTTCCTGCCGCTCACCGCATTCACCGAGGGGTTCACCAACTCCGCCGGTGTGTACGAGCCGGGTCTGAACTACGAGTTCGCCGGATTACTCGCGGCCGAGCTCCCGGTGAGCTCCTCCTGTGACGCCGTGAGTTGCTACCCGATGACCCCGCCGGACGTTATCACCGGCAGCACCCAATTCGACCGGGACATCGGGTTCTTCGATGCCCTGATGGGGAAAGCCACGGACGCGAACGGCGAGCCGTTCGGGCTGTTCACCAACTTCTTCCAGGTGCCGATTCAGGACCTGATCAACGGCTACACGTTCGGGTCCAACGACTCGGGCATCGTCAATCCCGGCGGACCGGTCAACGACGGGTGGGCCTCCATTCTCGGTTGGGGCAATAGCGGCAACCCGTTTGAGGGTGGTACCGGCGCCGGCGACACGATGCCGTGGGACGGGGTGGACTACCAGCTGAACCTGCTGCAGCCGTTCCAGACCCTCTTCGACAGTTTGGAGCAGACGCCGGCAACCGACGGCATCGGTGGCACCGGTGTGGAGGTTCCCTCGCTCGAGGGCGTCATGCACACGTTCGAGAACCTCGAGGCCGGCTACATCATCGACTTCGACCCGTTCACCGCCGGCAGCCCGGCGTGCCCGGCAGCCTGTGACATCCCGAGCGAGTTCCAGGTTCCGGCGCTGGTCGCGGACATCGCCAACATGGACCCGAGCAACACGACGCTGTCTACGTGGGTGACCGACTACGCCATCAACCCGGCCTTGGTCAACGAGCCGACGGCTGACGAGGTCAACGCGTCCACCGCGTTGCTGCAGACCGGGATCTACAACCTCGACGCGCAGGAGTTGGCCGACGTGGACAAGGGTCTGGCCAGCATCAACCCTGAGCTGCCATATCTGTACACGAACGCCGGGTACTTCACCGACCCCGCGTACCAGGCGTACAGCGGCACCGGGCCGCTTGACCCGGAGTACGGCGGCTACAACCCGATGTTGGTCTTCCAGGACCTCCTGAACCTGGCCAATCACCCGACCGACTTCAGCCAGTTGAGCAACCCTGAATTGCTGTGGTTCCTCGCCGACCCGCTCACCAGCCCCGACCCGTACAACGGGGGCGTGGCAGACGGCGCGGCCGCGGTCGCAACCAATGGGCTCGGCAGCTTCGACCCCTCCCAATACTCGACTGATCTGAGCACCCTGCTGGCGAGCCTCGGCACCACCGTGGGCTCGGATGCGCTGAGCGCGGCGCTCGCCGAGATCTCGGCCCAGATCTCCGCGGATCTTGCGACCTTTGTGCCGCAGTCGATCCTGGGCATGTTCTAAACCCACCGGCAAACGGTAATCGGACCCCCAGCGCAATGCTGGGGGTCCGATTTGCGGTGAATGCGCGAATGCAATGCGTCACATTAAAAGGGCCTCGCAGATGAATTCCCGTGCGCCGGAAAGGTCGAGCCGCCAAAAGCTCGAATAGGCCGATCGTGAACGGGCCTTGACGTCGCGGACGAGAAGTTCGCATTACCGAGTCTCTACGGCACCCTTACCGGTAGCCTCAATCTCAGGTTGTGTTCAGTGTAGGCTCAGCGGGCAACTGTCGATCGGGGTGAAGGGGGCGACCGTGCAGGTGGCTTCACGTGCGTATGTCCTTGCCGCGGCAGCGGTTGCAGCAACGAGTGCCGTTGTGCTGACACCGGCCGCGCCGAAAGCCTCGCACATCCCGGTCCGCAACATCGAGACCCGTCTCGTCGATGCCACCGACGTCCCGATCAACCTGTTCGACGACATCGCGAACATCCCTTACAACGAGATCCAGGGCATCGACGTCTTCGGCAACTCACTGCTCTTCAGCGGCGACTGGTGGGTCCCCAGCGCCACGAACATCTGGGGTACCGACCCCGGGGACCTCGGGCACTACATGGGCCTCCTCGACATGGCGATCCCGTTCCCGCAGATCTCCGGGCTCGACCAACCTGAAATCGACCCCACCGCCGATGCCGACGGCACGGCGGGACTGGCGCAACAGATCGGGCTGCTGGCGGCGGCCGAGCTCCCGACGAGTGCCTCTTGTGACGCACAGACTTGCGCCCCGATGACTCCGTCGGAGGTCATCACCGGGAACACCGGTTACGACCGCGACATCGGCTTCTTCGAGGCCCTCTTCGGAAATGCCCAAAACTCAACCGGGGGAGACTTCAACCTCTTCTCGGACTTCTTCAAAGTTCCGTTGTCCGATCTGACGAACGGGTTCACTTTCACTAGTGCTGACGACCCCGGCCTGGTTGACCCCAGTCCCGACCTTGGCCCCAACGCTCCCGGCGTGACCGGCTCATTGGGCTTTGACGGCACCGGTCCCGGTGACACCATGCCGTGGGCCGGGGACACGTTCCAGCTGAACCTGTTCGGGCCTTTCGAGGACTTCTACAACAGCTTGTTCGATGCGCCGTCCACCTCCGGTATCGACGGCACCGGCATCGATCTCCCCACCGGCACGAGCATCCTCGACGCGTTCCAGAACGTCACCGCGGGTTTCATCGACGCCTTCGATCCATATGTCGCGGGAAGCCCGGCCTGCCCGGGCCAGTGCACCGACCTACCGGCTGGCATGACCCAACTCGATCTGCTGAAAGACGTGCTGGCCTGGGATCCGACCAACTCGTCGCTGGCCAGTTATGTAGGCGACTTCGCGGCGCAGAACAACGCAACTCAGCCCGAGATCAACGATGCGATAGCACTGCTGCAGACCGGTTCGTACAACTTCTCCCCGACGGAACTCGCACAGGTCGACACGGCGCTTGGCAACATCAATCCCGAACTGCCGGCGCTGTTTACCAACGATGGGATAATTACCGACCCCAACTACTTGACATATGTGACGGATCCCTCGGCGGCGGGCATCACCAACGCCTCCGGAGAGCTCATCGGGGCATACGGCGGCTACGACCCCAACTTGCTGGGGACCGACCTGGTGACGCTGTTCCAGGACAGCCTCACCACCCCGACGGACCCCACACTGTCGGCGGACCTCACGACCTTGGCGAACGACTTCAGCTTCCCAGGAGATGCGGCGAACCTGGCGGCCATCCTGGCCGGCGATCCGGTGGCTGCGGCGGCAAGCTCCACCGACCCCACCGGGTTGTCGGCGGACTTCAGCAGCCTGCTGGCAAGCCTGGGCGCCACCGCGGGCTCGGATGCGCTGTCGCAATCGCTCAGTGAACTGGGCGCGCAATTCGCCGCCGAGTTCGCCTCGCTGATACCGAGCATGTTCTAAGCCCTCAACTCCAGAAGCAGTCGGACCTCCAGCGCAACGCTGGGGGTCCGACCGCTATGTGGGTCCGGCGCTTTCGGAGTTGTTGGCGCAGAGAGAATTACGGCGGTATCAGCCGCGCATACCCGTCGTCATCACGCGGTCCCACATCCGGTCGCTCAGTAGCGCTCGCGCGAACACGGAGGCTTTCCCGGACACCCCAACGATGTAGCGGGGTTTTGGATTCTTGGCCTTGACGACCCGCACCACCGCGCGGGCGACGGTGTCGGCGCTGACCGTCAAACCCTTCGCGGTGGCCAACCTGCGGGTGGTTTCGGAATAGCGAATCTTGAAGTCGCCGTAGGGATCGTCGTCGGGATAGGAATGCTCGGTTTCGAATTGCGAACTGACGAACGGCGTTCGCGTCCCAGTGGGGTCGATCAACACGACGCGAACACCGAACGGCGCCACCTCGGCGCCCAACGACAGCGAGAGAGCCTCAATGGCGTATTTCACCGTGTGATAGGCGCCGGCGCCCGGGCTGGTGAATCGTCCGCCGGTGCTCCCGATGGTGACGATCCTGCCGTACCCTCGCGCGCGCATCGTCGGCAACACTGCCCGCGATAAATGAAGTGTGGCAACCACATTGGTCTCGAAGAGCTGCCGCAGCTCGCTCAACTCCACCTGCTCGAGCGGCCGGGGGAGCGGATAGCCGGCGCTGTTGACGAGAACATCGGCACCGCCATGCTCGGCGTTGATCTCCTCAACGAGTCGATCCACGGCGGCCTCATCGGTGACGTCGAGGGAACGGGCTTGTAAGCCCTTCGAGCGCAACGCATTCAGCGCCTCGGGATTGCGGCCGGCGGCGAATACCGTGTAGCCGCGATCGTGTAGACGATGGGCGGTGGCCTCACCGATGCCGCTCGTCGCGCCCGTGACCAGTGCGACCGGATTGGATTTCAAGGGATTGGATTAGCTGTCAAACTAAAGGAAGCTAGCCATACTCTGGAAGTAGTCGGCGAGATCGGTTGCAAAGCCAGGCAGATACGCGCTGAGCTCGGACGCCAACGGACTCGACGAGTTGGCGAGGTCACTTGCCAGTGCGCTCGCAGAATCCGACGCGTCCAGTGCCGCCAAGGCGTCCGACGCTGAGGTGCTGGACGTGAGGGCACCTGCCTCGAGCCCCGCGACGTCCGGCACGTACGGGTAGAGGTCCGGCAGATCGCTCTGCGGCAAAATGCCCATATCAACCAAGGCCGCAATCACGCCCTGATCGGCACCCGCGGCGAGGTAGGAGTCAACTGCTGTCATGTCGACGTCCGGGTTTGACATCGTCGCGGGTGTGTCGACATCCGCATCGCCAGTCCAGTTGTAACCCAAGTCCACCAGCACCCGCATGTCGGGCTGCATCAAGTCGGCAAAGGTCGACTCCGCGCCGGGCGCACCGCGCAGATCGTTCAGCAGCGGCAGATCCTGGGTGGGAATCATGTAGTAGTCGGTGTTGACGTCAGCCGCCGAGGTGTTCTCCGCCACCGCGCCGGCGAGCTCTGAGGGGGTGAAATATGCGGGCCAGTCGGTCAGCAGGTAGGGGTGCAAGTCGACGTAACCGTCCGCAGCGTTGAGGTCGGCGAGGAAGTTGCCGTCATATTGCGGAAAGTCGGACGCCCCACTGTATTCGATGGAGTAGATGTCGGTGGTGTACGGAGTGTCCGCCGGCGTCACGGGAAGATTCGCGCCGGCGTAATCCGGGAATCGGGTGAAAAATCCGCCGTTGGGTGTTTGCAGGTTCTCCGCCAGAACGAATTTCAGGCCGTCGACGTCGGGGTTGCCCTCGGCGGCGAGGTTGATCATCTCTTGGGTCTCGATCGCGGTGCTCATCGAGTAGCCGAATACGACGAGGTCGGGGTTGTTCGCGGTCAGCTGGTCCTGGATTGCCTGGTCAAGGTCGCCGACGCCCTGGGTGAGCCCGGACCCGTAGTCGGTCTCAGGGGTGTATACGCTCACCGGGTCGACCACGTTGTACGTGGGCTGCCCGGCGAAGTACGGGGTCGTGGGGTCGACATACGTGCCGATCACTTCCTGCATGTAGGTCGCATCCGGCTGGGGCAGGAACGCGTGGCCCATGACCAACGCGGTGTAGTCAGACGCGTCGTCGGCGAAAGCGTGTGCCCCGTTGAATATCGACGTACCGTCCAAAAGACAGGCGCAGGCGCTCGCCAAAAGACCGAAACCCAGCCCACGAGCCATCCGCGGTGTCATTCATCCCCGTTCAGAAATGTCGCCCCCAGTTCGCCTACAAATTACTACTTTTGGCACTTGATGTGGGTGTTCTTGACGTTAACAACTCGAAAGAGTCGCGGCCAGCCGTTTTCATGTTTCCATTATCAGCAAGCCGGGTAATGTCCACCGCGTG
>NZ_JBAPRN010000437.1:0-3099 GCF_049281135.1 Mycobacterium sp.
GTGGTAAATCCGTTCATCAGCAGCGCGCGCAGCACCGGCAAGGACTTCAACGTTTTCGCGATGCTCGAGTCGAGGGCCATCAGCAACCCCACCGGAGGTGCCAGCGTCACATGGGTGTGGCAGTCGATGAAGCCCGGCGTCAACGTGTGCCCGGGGAGGTCCACCACCCGGGTATCCGGTGGAGCCTCGATCGCGTCGGCAACGCGCTGGATGCGGCCGTCGACGACCAGCACCTGGTGTGGCGCGGGCTGCGCCGAAATCCCGTCCCACACAGTGGCGCCCGTGATCAGTGTCGCCGGCATCGTCGTCACCTTTCGAAGTTCAGAAGCGATAGCGCAGGATGCGCGCCGTGCGGGCGCCGGATTTGGTCATGCCCATCAATCGGGTCGCGACTCGGGCCGCAGGCGGATAGAGATCGACCTCCGGCGCATGCGACAGGCTGGTCTCTTCGACCAGTCGCAGACGTGGGCTCCAGCTCTCCGGGACATGTGCATCGCTGAAACCTTGGTAGGCCCACTGGGTTCCGACGGCGCTGAAGACGATCTTCATAGCGGCGATGTTGAGCCGGCCGACGTGCCCATAGTCGTTCATCGCCAGCTCGCCGGACCGGAAGTACTCGGGAATGTGGTGGAACAGGTTCACGATCACCGATTCCGGTAAGAACGCCAGTAGGCCGTCGGCGACCAGCATGGTGGGCCGGTCGGGCGGAACCCGATCGGTCCAACCGTTGTCGGCCAGTGATGCCGCCACCGAATGGGCGCGGTCGTCGCCCGGCACCAACTCATCGCGCAATGCGATGACGTTCGGCAGATCGACGTTGTACCAGTCGACCGTGGCCGGCGGCGCGACGCGCTGCATGGCGGTGCCCAGACCCGCGCCGAGGTCGACCACGACGGCGTCTGGGTGCTCGGCGACGAAATCGCGTACCCGGTCGTCGAGCATCTTGGCCCGCAACGCGGTCTGGCGCACCGCGCTCGCCGGCACACCCAAACCGTCGAAGTCGAAGTCGATGTTGGCGACGATCTCATCGGCCAACGTGTCACCGAGTATCGGCCTGGGCCAACGGCTGTCGAGCGCGCGGGCGTACTGGGTGACAAACGCGGTCACCTCGATGGGTGTCAAGTCGGTGATCGCAATTCCCATATGCGCAACGTAGCGCAGGACTAGCCTCGGCTGCGTGAACGATTCAAAAACCGCCTCCGACCAGCCGGGCACGCTATGTGCGGCATTCCAGCGCAACGCGGTGATCGACCCGGACGCCGTCGCGCTTCGCACCCCTGGCGACAAGCAGACAATGACCTGGCGGCAGTACGTGGCCGACGTGCGCCGGGTCGCGGCCGGCTTGGCCGGCCTCGGCATCCGCCACGGTGACACGGTTTCGCTGATGATGGCCAACCGCGTCGAGTTCTACCCGCTGGAAGTGGGGGCGCAGCACCTCGGCGCCACCTCGTTCTCGGTGTACAACACGCTGCCGGCCGAACAACTCACCTATGTCTTCGACAACGCCGGCACCAAAGTGGTGATCTGCGAGGAGCAATACGTCGATCGGATCCGGGCCAGCGGCGCGAAGCTGGACCACATCATCTGCATCGACGGTTCCCCGGCGGGCACGCTGTCGCTGGATGATCTTTACGCCGCCGGGAAGGAAGATTTCGATTTCGAGTCGACCTGGCGGGCCGTTCGGCCCGACGACGTGGTGACCCTCATCTACACCTCCGGGACGACGGGGAATCCCAAAGGGGTGGAGATGACCCACGCCCACCTGCTCTTCGAGGCCCAGGCCCTCGAAGCCGTTCTTGGCGTCGAGTTCGGCGATCGGACCACCTCATTTTTGCCGACAGCGCACATCGCTGACCGGACGATGGCGCTGTACAACCAAGAGGTGTTCGGGGCGCAGATCACGGTGATCTCCGATGCTCGCGCGATCGCGGCGGGGTTGACCGACGCGCGCCCGACCATCTGGGGCGCTGTACCTCGGGTCTGGGAAAAGCTGAAAGCGGCAATCGAATTCACGGTCACGCAAGAGCAGGACGAGGCGAAGCGGCAGGCTCTGCAATGGGCGATGTCGGTCGCCGCAAAACGTGCCGCGGCAATGGTCGCCGGCCAGGATCTTCCGGACGACGTCGCCGCGGAATGGGCCCAAGCCGATGAACTGGTGTTGTCTCAGCTGCGCGTCAAGCTGGGACTGGACCAGCTGCGGTGGGCGGTGTCGGGTGCTGCCCCGATCCCCAACGAGACGCTGGCCTTCTTCGCCGGAATCGGCATCCCGATCGCCGAGGTGTGGGGCATGTCCGAGTTGAGTTGTGTTGCCAGCGTGAGTCATCCACGCGACGCCCTACTGGGTAGCGTGGGCAAGCTGCTGCCCGGGCTGGAGGGCAAGATCGCCGAGGACGGCGAGTATCTGGTGCGTGGACCGCTGGTGATGAAGGGCTACCGCGGCGAACCGGCGAAGACAGCCGAGGCGATCGATCCCGACGGCTGGCTGCACACCGGCGACATCCTTGACGTCGACGCCGACGGCTATCTGCGGATCGTCGACCGGAAGAAGGAGCTGATCATCAACGCGGCCGGAAAGAACATGTCGCCGGCCAACATCGAGACCACGGTGCTGGCCGCCTGTCCGATGGTGGGCGCAATGCTGACAATCGGCGACGGCCGCCCGTACAACACCGCGTTGCTGGTATTCGACGCCGATTCGGTCGGCCCCTATGCGGCCGATCTCGGACTGGCCGACGCCTCGCCGGCGGCGCTGGCGTCCCACCCGGAGATGCTCGCAAGGATTTCGGCAGGGGTGGCCGCGGGCAACGCCAAATTGTCTCGTGTCGAGCAGATCAAACGTTTCCGCGTGCTGCCCCACCTGTGGGAGCCGGGCGGCGACGAGATCACTCTGACGATGAAGCTCAAACGCCGGCCGATCGCGGTCAAGTACGCCGCGGAGATCGAGGAGTTGTACGCCAGCGAACCAGGCCCGGACATCCACGAGCCCGGACGCTCGTCGACAGCTCAGCCCGCGTAGCGCGCCCGGGTCGACGCCAGCTTCCGGTGGTCGCGTAGCGCTGTCACCAATCCGCGCCGCGGCGCGTCGTCGGTGTCGTGGAG
>NZ_JBAPRN010000438.1:0-2999 GCF_049281135.1 Mycobacterium sp.
CGAGCGGGCGCGACACATCCGAGGCCGCCTCCGTCAAGAGCCGCCGTCAACATTCCGCAAGTCGGTCGGGTTGACCGATCAATGTGTGGTGGCGGGTAGCGATCTCGATGACATCGACCACGCCGCCGAGCGCCGCCACGCTGGCGTATTGCTTCTCGGCGTTGGAGACACGATCACGGGTAGCAAGGATTCAGGTCAGCGGAACGTTGCACAGTATGTCACTGAGATCCACCCGGGCGGCCGACTCAGAGCGGTTCTCCCCGCGCGAAGGCTGAAACCGTGAGTGCGCCTATGTCATTCCACTGCAGAGGAGCGAAGCGGTGAACCATGGATTGAAGTTCGGTTTTCCCGCCTGCGCGTACCGGTTCGCATAGCGGCGGCTAGCGGACCCACGGGCCCGCTCACACAATCTGCGATCGACTTGCCGTCGGGCCGAACGAGTGCCGCCAGGAAGACCATCCGCGAGACTCGATCCGATCCAACCGTCAAGTCACACCGGGGAAGGTCACACTAGCCATCGAATGACCAACCGGATCAACCTTTTTGAGGCCCCGAGTTTCGATCTGCTCGGCGATCCCGTCGACGCGCTGCCCGATGTTCAGCGACGCCATGTCGACCGGCGGTGTTCCGCGTCCGGGCGGTTCGGCGGTCACGAGAATTTCCATCGGCGTCCGCATTCCGTTCGCTCAAAGGATGTCCACCCTTCTTCGGTTATGTGGCGGGCCCGGCTTGGACCTATGTCGAGCGCGGAAGCGACCCGCCCGAGCAAGGCCAACGCCCGGCATTCACAGTTCCGCGAAAGTGAACGCTCTCAGGGCAGACTTGCTATGTTTCGCCATGTGGAGGCTGAGTTCTTCACGCGTCGCTGTGGCTCCTAGAACGCCAGAATGATCCGTCCCCGAGTGCCACCGGCTTCCAGCTGACGATGGGCTTGGGCAGCCTGATCCGCATCGAAGACACAGGCGACCCGCAAGGTCAGGGTGCCGTCCTCGACCTGTCGTCGCAGTTCTTCGAGCTTCGCGGTCTCGCGGGCGTAGTCGTGCACCCAAATGCGGTGAAACCTGATGTTGCGCACTACCTTTGGCTGGTACCCGCGGAAGGTGGCGACCTGTCCACCGTCGCGGACCGCGGGCAGCGACTTCTCGTCGAGCACGGCGGCGTCGAGCAGAGCGTCGACGCCCTCAGGCACGACGTCTCGGATACGTTGGGCGATGTCATCGCCGCGGGCGAGCACTAAGTCCGCGCCCGAACTGCGCACTAGTACTTCGTCAGCCGCTGACGCGTCGGCGATTACCCAAATGCCTTCGGCGCGTGCCAGCTGGATGGCGTATCCCCCCAAGGTGCCCGCCGCGCCCGTGATCGCCAACCTGTCACCGGGGGACAGACCCAGGGTGTCGAGTGCGCGGCGAGCCGTTAAGCCGTTCATGGGCAGGGATGCCGCTTCGGCGTAACTAGTTCCGGCGGGGGTCTTCGCGACCGACTCAGCGGGTACGACTACGTACTCAGCGTACGCGCCGTGATGCCCGGCGGGTAGCACGATCGCCATCACGTCGTCCCCGACGTGCAGCCGGGGCGGCACTCCTTCGCCGATCTCATCAAGTACGCCCGCCGCGTCCATCCCCGGAACCCAGGGTGGGCTGCTGGCGGCGCTGCGGCCGCTTTTGGCACCGCCGCTTCGGATAACGGTGTCGGCCGGATTGACTGCAGCCGCGCGTACCCGGATTCTCAGTTCCCCGGGGCCAGCCTGCGGCTTCGAGAGCTCGAGCGTGCGCAGCTCATCGCAGCTGCCGAACTTGGTCACCCCGACCGCCCGCATCGTCGCCCCCTGTCTCGGTTCAGCGTCGTTCATACTTTGGTCGGCGTCGATAATCGAGAATCAGCGGCCTCGACGAACGCGTCGTGTTCGCGGCCCCGTTGCGGACCCATTCAGAAATCCGCTACCCGACTTGCGTCCACCGGGGGTGATGGGCTATCCGAATCGCCGCTGGGTCGCGGCAACCTCGGCGTACGAGGCCTGAATGTGTCTCCGCGCGATCTTTCCGCTTGCCATCCGCGGGAGCGGGGATGACTCAACGAACACGAAACGCCGAATCTTGTAGCCCGCCAGGTGATCCCGGCAATGATCAATGTCGCCAACCCGATGCCGCGGGTCGCGCCGGTCACGATGGCGACGCGGTCGGCGAGATCGATCATCCGGTGGAGCGGGGAGGGCCGCAGGATCGTGGTGCGGCCGAACTCAGAGCTCATGCTTACGGCTCCAAACGTCGTCGGCAGGGGCTCGGCGCCGGGCACCTGCATTTATCGGCACCTGCTGCCCCAAATTCATACCTTACAACAATAGTTTTCGACTACGAGAGAACGACTACGAGAGAACCCCGTGCTTGCGCCTGATCTGCTCGAATTTTGCCTCGCACCTTGACCGAGGACGGAAAACCACCTAATGGTTGTAGCCTAACGTGAGTGACGCCGGGCACATATCCCCGCGTGCTTCACCCGTACGAGCGAAAGGCAGCGCATGAGTGTCCGCGAGGAGTTCCTGATCAGCGGAGAGTGGCGCAAGGCCATGTCGACCGAGCGGATCAGCGTGGTGTCACCTTTCTCGGAGGAAGTGATCGGCGAGGTGCCCGACGCGAATGCCGACGACGTCGATGCAGCGGTTCGGGCGGCTCGAGAGTCTTTCGACGACGGACGGTGGCGGGGTCTGCCGGTGGGCGAACGGGCCGACATCCTCGACCGCGCGCTGGACATTCTGGAGTCCAAGCTCGACGAAATCTGCCAGCTCGTCACCGCGGAGATGGGTCTGCCCGCCACGTTCGCGGCTGACGTAATCCCCGGGGCCGTCGCGACCGCTCGCTACTTCGTCCAGATCGCTCGAGACGACGCGCCGAGCGAGGTTCGCACGACGCAACTGTGCGACGTCGCCGTGATCAAGGAGCCGGTAGGGGTGGTGGCCTCCATCGCCCCCTGGAACGGCCCCTTCAACATGGCACTTTCTAAGA
>NZ_JBAPRN010000439.1:0-4010 GCF_049281135.1 Mycobacterium sp.
GGCGAACACCAGATCGCGCGGCGGGACGATGCCGGACCGACGGAAATGCCGGGCAATGACGATCATCATGCCGACCATGTCCTTCATGTCGACCGCGCCGCGGCCCCAGACATAGCCGTCCTCGACCGCGCCGGAGAACGGGTGCACGCTCCACTCGGCCGGCTCGGCGGGCACCACGTCCAGATGCCCGTGAATCAGCAGCGCGCCGCGCGAGCTGTCGCCGCCCTTCAGGCGGGCGAACACATTGCCGCGACCCGGCGCGCCGGACTCCAGGTACTCGACCTGGTAGCCGACGTCTGCCAGCTGGGCGGCAACCCAGTGGGCACATTCGGCCTCGCCGTTGGTGGTTTCGAGCTCGCCGGTGTTGGTGGTGTCGAATCGGATCAGCCTGCTGACAACGTCGACCACGTCATCGATCGGAGTCTCAGCGGGCACCGTCACAGTCACTCTTCCTACCACTGACGCCCGCACGACTTCGCGGGCGCTTGCGGGTCGACTTCGCCAGTCGACGCACGCGCCGGGCAGGTTTGGGTGCGAGCATCCCCATCCGTTAGCCTTAGCTGCTTGATTTGGTCTCGGTCCGAGTGGCGGAATGGCAGACGCGCTAGCTTGAGGTGCTAGTGCCCTATTAATGGGCGTGGGGGTTCAAGTCCCCCCTCGGACACACAACAGCCAAACGCATCGACGCAGCGAGACAGCGGTGATGCGGCGCTTGCGGCGACGGTCGGCGGGCTCGTTGGACACGCTTTGGGCGCTATCCCCGATCTTCGCGTCCAGATTGACGACAACCGCATCGAGGTCGCTGTCGAACAGGTCGGCGTAAATCCGCAGCGTCACGCTCGGGTCCTTGTGGCCCGGCATCCGCGACACCACAAGGACATTCGCGCCGGAACTGACCGCCAGACTCGCGCACGTGTGCCGCAGATCGCTCAGTCCACCCTACTTCTGCATGGTCTCGTCGGGCGTCTCGCTGTCGCCGACCCCGGTGGTCCCGGCCGGCTCCGCTCAGGCTCTCGCTCGGTCTTGATGATCGCGCCGAACCCAAGGTCATCGAGGGCGCGGATCACTTCGCTCGACGGCATCCTGCGATAGAACGGAGCACTCGCGGTGACAGCGTCTAGAACGACAACCATCAGTCCACCGAAGGACATAATCATGCAGGCCTTGCGGTTCAACGGGTTTGGTGATCCGGCTGTACTGCACGTGGGCTCGCGCCCACCCGCGGGCGCCGTTGCTTCTAGCCGCGGTGTTCGGACTCCAGCACCAGGTCGGGCAACAGTGACTGGTATTCAAGGTGCGCCTTGTGCTCGATGGTGTTCCACAACTTGCCTTGCTGCTGACGCATGTATTCGCGGTATCTCGGTGCGCCCGGCACCCTGACGTTGTCGGCGACCACGATCGAGCCCGGATGCAGCCAGTCCCGGTCAAGGATGCTCTTCAGGTCCTCCAGGTAGGCGTCCTTATCGTGGTCGAGGAATACGAAATCAATTGCACCAGAGGTGAATCCATGTTCGTTGGTCAGCCTGTCCAGGGTGCGCTCGCCGTCGCCGATGGTGCCGACGACACAGGTCACGCGGTCAGCGACACCGGCATGTGCCCAGATCTGGCGGGCGTTGGCGGCGTTGGCCTCGGCGAGTTCGACGGAGTACACCTTGGCGTTCGGAGCGGCCCTGGCGATCCGCAGAGCGCCGTAGCCGCAGTAAGTGCCCAGCTCTAATGCGAGTGCGGGATCGGCGCGCCGCACAGCCGCATCGAGGAGTCGCCCTTTCTCGTCGCCGACGTTGATCAGCATCGACTTTTCGTAGGCGAACTTGTCGAACGTGGCCAGCACGTCGTCGATGTCGCCCGCCCGCGCGTTTCGCAGGACGTAGTCGACCGCAGCTGCTTCGCGCCCGTCACCCAACTGGCCCGTGATGGTGAGATTGCGGACCCCCGTGGCCATCCGCCAGAACGACCATCGCAGCAGAGGTATCCGTCGTTTGAGATTCATGAGGACCCACGATAGTGCTGTCGACGTCTGGGCTGTTGGCGCCGAAAGTGATACCACTTGTGACGCTGTCCCGAGTGCGGCACCGAAGTGGCGCCGGCTGAGGAGAGCGACGCGCATATCCGCTGTCCCAATGCCGAGTACTGCCTGCGCAGTTGCGGGAGCGGGTGTTTTCCCCGTGGTTCACCGTCGACTGGCATCGCGCCATCGTCGACAGGTGGCCGCCGGCCTGGGTGCCGATGGCCGACGAGCGCGACGCCAGCGTGCCGCGCACGCTGGAAAGCCTTACGATCGTGGTCACCGGTTCGCGGGCCGGCTGCTCCCGCGACGAGGCGAAAGAGGGCATCCTGACGCGCGGAGGCGTGTCCATCCTCGACGACGACGGTTTCGAAAGCTGTTGGCACGGCAATCCAGCAGTTCGGCTGAAAAGTGACCGGCCAAGGGGTACTACCATTGGCAACGGATCCGGGCAACTTGGTATGGGAAAGTGCGGATGACTCATCTCGAGGTCCACCACGACGGATACCCGACACACCGCCGGAAGGCGCGCTTCGACTGGTCGAACACCCCGTTGCACTGGGTTCCGGGCGACCCGTTTGCCACCCACTTGTTGAATGTGTTCCATCTGCTGCTGCCGGTGAGCGAGCGTTGGTTCATTCAGGCCATCACCGAGGCGGAACCGCTGGTCGACGACGCGGACCTGCAAGCGGCCATCAAGCCCTTTATCCAACAGGAGGCCTGGCATGCGTGGGCGCACCAGATGGTCCTCCAGCATCTGGCGGAGCAGGGCATCGACACCACGCCATATACCGACAAGCTGCAAAAATGGCTGTCCAAGCTGGGGAAGCAGCACCCGGAATGGCCACTGGTACTGCGGCGAATGTCGCTCTACCGGCGCCTCGCGGTTACCGCGGCATTGGAACCCTTCAACACTGCGTTGGGTGAGTGGTTCATCCAGAACCGGGGTCTCGATAATGCCGGAGCCGACCAGACCATGCTTGACCTGCTGCGCTGGCACGGGGCCGAGGAGATCGAGCACCGCTCGCTGGTGTTCGACGTTTACCAGAATGTGTGCGGTAACTACGCCCTGAGAGTGTTGACGATGCTGTCAACTGCGCCGACTTTCGCATTCTGGTGGATTGCGGGACTGCGGTTCTTGATGGCGCACGACCCGACCATCAGCACCAAGCCGCGTTGGCGAGACTGGTGGCGAGCCGCACGGCAGTACCGGGTGCCGGGACCATGGCTGGTCGCGGTGAGGGTGCCGGGCCGCTACCTTCGGCCGGGCTACCACCCCATCGCGGAGGTGTCCACGCAACTCGCGATCGATTACCTGGAACACTCACCAGTGGCGCGGGCCGCCCGCGAGCGGGCCGAGGCCACGTCGACCGGGCCCGAGGGATAGCTCAGCGCAGCTCGTTGCCACGATCCCGGCTAGGTAGTCCATTCGCGCCACCTCCGAAGGCCGGAATGCCGGCCCGGGCTCGCCCAGCATCACAGCGGTGGTGTGCGTCGCCCTCGTCACAGTCAGAAATCGCAGTCAAGACGCAAGCGCAGGCCTGCGTGCACCTGTCGGCCGGGCTAGCGATTGTTGCGGGCCATGAACTCCTTTGCATCACCGTCTTCGGGATTGACGAAGACGATGTCATCGGGACGCCGCCGCGGGACGTCGACCGAGAGCACGACGAACGGGTGCGTTGTGATCGCGGGAAACCCGTGGACCTGTCGACGTGCAAAGCGCAAAAACGTTCCTGGTTTCGCCGGCGACTCGTGCCCATCGAGGTGGAAGACGCCATCGCCGCTGATGATGTACAAAAACTCATCGCAGTCATTGTGATAGTGCAGCGGCAGCGTCCGGTAGATACGGAAGATCCGGCTACTAGCCTCGGGGACGTCACTGAAGTAGACATCGGTGAGCATCGAGCCGGATGTATCGGGCAGTTTCCGCATCTCTTCGAACACATCGAAGATCTGCTGTTGATTGTCGGTCTGTGGCGCGTATTCGCCAGCCATATCGCCAGAC
>NZ_JBAPRN010000440.1:0-2799 GCF_049281135.1 Mycobacterium sp.
GGGCACGCAATCGCGCGCTGCGTTCGTCGACGAAGTGCGCGATCAGGTTTCCCTGCATGGCGGTCAGCGGCACCAGCAACGGCGCGCGGGTCAGGGTGACCGCCAGGATCACCACCCCGCCCTGGGCGCCCAACTCGGTGGAGGTGAGCTTCAGCAACACCGGAAAACCCATCACCAGGATCGCGCTGGCCCCGGCCGCAGTGATCGAATGGGCGGCCCCCCGCAGGAAGGCCGCGGCACTACCCGGAGTCAGCAGCCGTGCGGCCGCCCGCGTCGACGGCGACGCCCCGATCATCATCAGCCAGGCCAGCGCGCCCGCGACGGTGGCCCACAGGAACCCGACCAGGCCCCAGCCGATCAGTACGGTGGCCGTCGCGACCGTCACCCGGATGACGGCGTCGGTGACCATCAGCGCGCCGTACTGGGTCCAGCGGTTGGTGCCCGCCAGCATGCCCAGCAGCGTGGCGTGCAGGCAGAATCCCGCCAGCCCGACGCTGAGCAGGCCGACGGAAAGCCAGTGCGCCTGCACGAACACCCGACTGCCCCACAGCGGTGAGCTCCCGGCGATCACGGCGGCGGCGCCGATCCCAACCATGCCCGCGAGCCGCAGCGGGTGGGTGCGCTGTCCTGGCAGCACCTCCACGTAACCGGCTGAGCGGATTTCCCGGGTGGTCTCTTGCAGCAGGCCGTTGGCGGCGCCGGTGACCAGCCCGAATGCTCCCCAGAACACCGCGAACACCGAAAAGCCGGCCGGCGCCAGATCGCGGGCGGCCAGGTAGACCACCGCGTAGCCGCACAGCGCGGTGACGGCGGTCGCGGTACCCACGCGGGCCACGCTGCTGCGCGCGATCGGGCTGGCGAAGGCTCCCACACCGGGGGTGCCGCCCACTTCGGTCACGGTTCGAAACTACTCACAGCCTTTACCGTGCTGAGCACGCCGCGGCGACCTCGACCTGACAGACTGACTGTGGAGGGGAGTATTCCTCAGCCGCGCAGTCGTCATCACGTCGCCCAGATCGGGTGACCGGCCCGCGGGCCGTCGCTACCGACGGTGGAAGAGACCTCTGGTTGTCAACGACCGGAGGTATCCCCATGCACGTCTCCCTGCTGGAGTGGATTGTCACCCTGGCCGCCACGATCGCGGTCCTGCTGTTCGACGTCCTGGTGATGGCGCGCGGAAAACAGGAACCCAACATGCGCCGATCCGCGCTCGGATTGTCGGCTTACTGCGGCCTGGCCGTGTGCTTCGGAATCTGGACGTGGTACTTCCACGGCCGTCAGTTCGCGGTGCAGTTCTTCGCCGGATGGGTCACCGAATACAGCCTGTCGGTCGACAATCTGTTCGTCTTCGTCATCATCATGACGAGCTTCGCCGTACCGAGGGTGTATCAGCGGCAGGCTCTGTTCATCGGCATCGTGATCGCGCTGATTTTCCGCGGTATTTTCATCGCCCTCGGCGCGGCGGCCATTGCCCGATTCTCCTGGGTGTTCTACATTTTCGGCGCGTTCCTGGTGTACACGGCGGTGCGATTGGGGCGCGGCGGCACGCATGAGACCGACGCGGAGAACGCGGTGGTCCGGTTCGCGCGCAAGCACCTGAACGTCACCGAAACCTGGCACGGTGCAAAGCTTTTCGTAAAAGATGGATCGCGACGGTCGGCGACCCCGATGGCTCTCGTGGTCCTTGCACTGGGCGCCACCGATCTGATCTTTGCCCTCGACTCCATTCCTGCGATCTACGGGCTCACCAACGAGCCCTATTTGGTCTTGGCCGCCAACGTCTTCGCGCTGATGGGCCTGCGGCAGCTGTATTTCATCGTCGAGGGGTTGCTGCAGCGCCTCGTCTATCTGTCCAAAGGGCTCGGCGTCATCTTGTTGTTCATCGGGGTCAAGTTGACACTGCACGCGCTACGCGCGAACGATCTGCCATTCATCAACGGCGGTAAGCACGTTGACGTCCCAGAGATATCGACCTTGCTCAGTCTCGTGGTGATCGCGGCGACCCTTGCCGTGGCCGCAGTCGCCAGCGTCTATGCCACCCGCGGCAACGGGACGGACGAGCCCCGCTAGGCCTCGATCTGGGCGGCGATGCGTCGCTCGATGCCGGCCCGCGCGGCCGCCGGCAACGCGATCAGTCCCTCGAGTTCGCGGCCTGCTCGCGCGTAGGCGCTCTGCCGTTCCTGCGGAGACGCGGCCTCGTCCTGGGCCAGCCGCAGCAGGTTCTGGGCTCGCGCCAGCCGTTGTTGATCGTCTTCGGAAAAGTCGCTGCGGCGCCGGCGGATCGCTTCGGTTTCGGCGATTTCGAACGCGCTGACGTACTCGTGCACGGCGTCGCGGTATTCGAGGTGTGCGCCGCGATCGCTGAGCACGTCATCGGGCCGCTCCGGACGCAGTAGGTCGGCCCGCTGCTTGGCCTTGTGGAATGCGACGGCCAGCGGATTGCGCATATCGGTCATGAGGGGGAAGTCGAGCAATCTGGCGACGTCGACCTCGTAATCCAGCCATCGGGCGTCGGTCCGATCGTGCGTGGCAAGTAGTTTGACGACCTCGCGGCGCCGGCTGTCCGCATTGTCTCGGCCGCGCCCGGACGCTTCGGCTATCGCGATCTTGGCCTGCTGCTTCAGCCGATACCGTTCTAGTCGCCGATCAGCCCTGCGTTCGTTGGCCGCGGCGATCGCTCGCACGCCTCCGCCGATCGCGCCGCCGAGCGGAAAGATCAGCCACCAGAAATTTGCAGCAAAGTGAAGCGGGCCCACCTAGCCATGATGCCACCGCGGCGCCACTTGCTCGACCCACGCG
>NZ_JBAPRN010000441.1:0-6912 GCF_049281135.1 Mycobacterium sp.
CCCCTACGCTTCGCGGCTGGCCATACTTCGAAATCTCGACATGGCCGCATGCCGGAAAACCTTCCGGAAGATAACTCTGCCCGTAATCCCTTTCACCGAAAGTGATTTCGAAGTAGAACTGCCGCGCGGTGGCCGTATTCTCTACGCGTACGTCGTCACCGCGGTTTCAGCAAACAATATCGAGAGCGCATTTCCTTCCGACGCAAGCACCTTCACTGCGGTAGCCGTTCCGTACGTGGAAGTGCCACGTGCGCCACGCATTTCGGCAAAGCTGACACAAAGCGGCGGCATCTACGAAGCCGTCGTCGAGGTGGAAAGCCGGGTGGGCGTTTCACCCGACCGCTTTGTGCTCTATCGCACCAGCCGAGAAGGTCTGTCGCGCTCGGTGGATCTGATGGGACCGCCCTTGACCGACTCGACCCAGTCTGGTTGGAGCAACACAGCTCCCGACCTGAACGATGGGACGTGGACGGGCTCGTTCACAGATGCGGATGTTCCAGGCGCGTGGAGCCCGACGTGGTATCGAGCAATCGCCTGGCGCGACGACCACCTCACGGACGGGAGCGGAAATCCACTCGGCGCGTTGGGCGGGCGGTCCCCATCGAGCAGCGCTTTCGGGATCGTCGTGCCGCCGCCCGACCCGCCCGCGCTGCCCTACGTGGCCCCTATTGCCACCGACACCACGAACGCAACCGCATTGATCGCGATCGTGACCAGCGCGCCCATTGCGGCCACTGCCCTCGGCAGCCACACCCTCAACGTCACCGTGGATGACCCCGCACAGCCGAATGCCGCCGCAATGCGGACGTTCCGCATGCAGACCGCGCTTGATCTTCTGCAACGCACGACCACGGTCCCGACCAGTGGCAAGCCCGGTGACGCGACGCGCTATGCGTTCGGCAACGAGTGGAGCGCCTTGCTGGTGTGGGTGCCAAGGCCGACTCGGACAAGTGCATCGACGGACGCCTTCAACGTCACAGTGACGCTGACCGATCCGATCAACCGTTTCACAGCGGCAACCGCGCAGGTCGGGTGGTGGACATAATGGATCCAACAAGCCTGGCCGCCCGTCTGCAGCAATATCTGGTCGAAAGTCTGGGCGTCGCCGCGCCATTGCTCGGCGCGCAGTGGGCGTCGTCGAATCCCGCGTACCACGGTGTGGACGCAACCGGTGACAGCACCCCGCCCATGTCGCTCACTTTTTCAGGCGCCTGGAACGCGCCGTTCACCGGAATGCTCAGCTATTCGGGTAGCGGTACTGATGCGCAATTCACCCTGGACGGTCTCGTTATCACCGGCTCGGTCGCAGTGCTTTCGCAGCACCCGCATGCGCACCTGAGGCTGCGCGACATATTCGCCGGCCGCTTTGGGAACGACGGCAGCAGCCACAGTGTGCGGCCGGTGCCGATGACCGCGGTGATCCGCATGAGTTCGCCCCCGAGTCCACTGCCGGTCGCGTTGTCGCTCGTAAATGCAGGCGACACACAGAACACGCTGCCCGCCGGCACCGTCACCTTCCACGATGCCAACGGCCTGCTGATCGATCCGCTCTTTGTTGCGAGTGCGTGGACTGACATCCTGAACAACTTCGAAGCACTCGGCCCAAACGGCTTTGCGAAGAGTCAGCTCAACAAGAGTGCAGGCTACGTCGATTCCATTGCAGCGCTTGATTCTTCGGATACTCGATACATCCACATCGTCAACCCCCACGGCGGAAGCTGGAGCGACCCGGGCAGTGGGCACGGCCTTGCTGTGACAGCGTCGGGCACGCCGACGCGCGTCTCCAGTTATCTGCCCGCGGCGTTTCCAGATGGCGCAACGCTCGGTGCGGAGGACACATCCTCGACGCAGCCGCTGCGCTGGGGGCTGGCGACCTTCGGAAAGCTGGGCAAGACATCCTTCTCAGCTCCGGCACTTGCCGCGGGCGCGTCCCTAACGCGAGATTTCGTGCGCGTTATCGCGGTGGATCTCAACAATTTCCTCCTTGGCAACCGAACTACCCAGGACGTCGATGGTGTCCTTTACGCCGATGCCGGCACCGCTTCCGAACCAGCGCCGCTTGTCCGCGAAGGTTCCACGGTGCGCTTCTGCACCGATGGCATCGCAGTCCTCGGCGAGGCGCATACGCTGCTCTCGCATGCGCCCACCGGGGGCACCTCGTTCTTGGGATACCTTGTCTCCCCTGCCATCAGCGACAGCTTTTCCATTCCGTCGGACACCAGCGCAAACAGCCGCTGGGGTAAGGCGTCCGCAACGGAAATCACGCCATCAGCTGTCACGCCGCAGGATTGGGACCCTTCGGCCGCCACGCTGATTCGCCCCGGCCAGAGCACCACCGACGGCAAGCCGTCCATTACCGCCGCATGGAACTCTGCGTCAGGTACCGACATCGTCGTCACGTTCGCGGCGGGCGCCGCTCCCGCGGGCGCTTTCCTGCGCATCTATAACCGCATCTTCTACACCGGTCCGTCGCTCGATCAGAGCGCGACATTGTTCCGCGGTGATGGCGGCTCCATCATCGCGGGCGCCGCGTCACAATCCGTGCAGGTGTTGCTGAAGGATCCGCTCAACCTCGCCAAGTCGGGACAGATCGGTGATGCCACACTGCACTTCGATCTGCATGTCCTTCCCAACGCCGGTTCACCTCCGCGTGAGCGTATCTTCGGCGGCTACTCGCTGCCGGTCGGTGCCTTTGGCACAACCAGCTTTACGCCTCCCACCGCAACCAACAATTTCTCGATCGTTCCGGTGAACCGCCGCGGTATTTGCACGGCGGCTATGCTCGGCCTGCATCCATCCAGCAATTTCAGCCCTTCGGTTGTCGCTGCTGACTCGGTGGCGGCGCAAGTCGTAGAGCTCATCCGCCAGCTTTTGCAATTCGACACGCAGGCCAATGCCCCGCGCGAGGCGCTGCGCATTCCCACGATGGCCCGCACAGAAACGATTGCGGCCGTCGGCATTTCGTCCGGCAGCGCGGGTAAGTGGGAAACGGTGCTCTCGGGCGGATTCCTCTTGCCCGAATCGCATGTCGAGAAATATCAGCAGGGAAATCCTGGTGGGGTTGCCGGCCCGGAGACTTCCGTTACCGGGATCTTCGCGGGAGACCAGCTTGGGTACGATCTCGCGCTCGCCGCAAACCGTCGCGCCAACGATCTTCTCAATCGCCTGGAGGATTACGACAACGCTATTTTCAACGCGCCGCCCGCGCCCACGTCGCCGAGCACGATGAGCGGTGCCGTGTTGCAGACGGTTTCCGCCTACGTCGAGACTCCGGAATTCGGACTGCTTCCGGAAAGCGATCTCGCCGGCCTGCCTAACACAGTGGCCGATCTCGAGAACTACATCCAGAGCAAGATCAACCTGCCCAGTAGTTTGAGCATGCCTGACCTGTTCAACGGCAATCCTGCCAATGGCGACAGGATCGTCGCGGAGATCAAACGCGAATTTTATGCGGCCAGATATGGACGCCGCGACTGGCAATGGTCGCTCGAGTTCGCCATCTCCCATGCGCGAGATCTCATCTATTTGGAAACGCAGTGTCTCACGCAGAACGAGGACAATGAAGCCTATTCGTTCGACCTGGTAGACACGCTCGTGCATCAGTTGAAGGCCCAGCCGAGCCTGCGCTTCATTCTCGTCTGCAACAAGAAACTGTCATTCGACCCCACCTACAACGCGTGGGCACAGTACTTCTATGGCAAACGCACCGATGCCTGGAAACAGATTGCCGCGGCTGCCCCGGGCCGCGTGGTTGCCGTGCATCCCATCGGCTTCCCCGGCCGTCCGCTGAACATCCGCACAACGGTCGCGATCGTCGACGACGTCTGGTGCTCCGTGGGCACGGGCGTCCCGCGCAAACGCGGGTTCGGCTTCGACGGTGCGATCGATGTTGCCTTGCACGACGCGCAGATTGTCGACGGCCGCGGCAGCGCGATCCAGCAGTTCCGTCGAACGCTGATGGCCAACGTTCTTGGAACGCAGGCGCCGCCCTCGGGCGGGTCGCCCAACGCGGATTGGGTCCGCCTCCTGCAGCCACGTTCCGCGTTTGCAACTTTCAGCGAGCTGGTGCAGCAGGGCGGCCGCGGTTTGGTCGAACCGCAGATCTGGGCCGGTCCGGACTCTTCGCTCATTCAGGCGCAAAGCGCAGAACTCGCCGATCCGGATGGTCGCGACCTCTTGACCCTGTTGCCGGATTTGCTGGCCGCGCTGGCGCTGGGCCCGCTCGAAGGGCCGCCGAGCTGAGCCGCTTTCGACGCCAAGAGCAGCAGCCGCTGCCGTTTTCGTGAGCGAACCCGTCTGCGCCTGGTCCGGTCCCTTGATCTGCGACGAACGGGGTCAACTCAACCAAAGAGATCGCACCCGGATTCCAGCCATGCGACAGTTCCTCGATGACGCCAACCGTCGCCGTGATCGGGGCTGGACCCGGCGGGCTGGTCGCTGCGCGCTGGCTGCTCTCGCAAGGATTCGAACCGACGATCTTCGAGCAAGCACCGAAGCTGGGCGGCCAGTGGACTGGAATCATTGGGCGGAGCGGCGTTTGGCCGACGATGCACACCAACACCAGTCGCATCATGACTGCCTTCAGCGACCTGGAGAACGACAGCGACAACGTCTACCCATCAAACCGCGAGATTGTCGACTACCTGCATCGCTATGCCGACACCTTCGGCCTTACGTCGCGCATCCGGTTCGGCAGTCGTGTCGACCTCCTCGAGCGCGCCGGCGCCGGATGGCTCGTCGGTCACGCCGGCTGCAAGGAGAGCTTCGGACGAGTGGTGGTGGCAAATGGCAGATTCCATGCCCCCGCCATCCCCCGTGTGCCGGGGCTCGACACATTCGCAGGCTCGGCCGAAGCGATCTCCACCTACGACTACAGGGGACCCGCTCCATATCGGGGCAATCGGGTTCTCGTGGCAGGCTGCGCCGTCAGCGCCCTCGAGATCGCCGCCGAACTCGCCCAGAGCGGCGCGGCAGGCGTTGTAGTAACTCAGCGGCGACAGAGGTACGTCCTTCCGAAGTTCGCCGGCGGAGTCCCGTCCGATCACCGGATCTTCACGCGATACGGAACCTTGGCGAGTGAGACTCTCGCGGCAGCCGAGATCGACCGGCAGTTGAAGGAGATCGTGGTCGAGGCCGGCGGAAGTCCGGAGCAGTACGGCGCACCGGCGCCCGACCCGTCACTGTTCGCCGCTGGGATCACCCTCAACCAGCAGTACCTGCCGCTTGTGGCCGAGGGACGAATTGCGGTGCGTCCCTGGATGAAATCCATCGCGGGTGCGACCGTGACATTCGCCGACGGGCATGCCGAGGAGTTCGACGGGATCGTGCTCGGCACTGGGTTCGATCTGTGCCTACCGTTTCTGAGTGAAGACATCCGCGACGTCGTCAACCTCGACGCGGTACACCTAGACGCCGACCGCTACACATTCCACCCCGACCTCCCCGGGCTGGCCTTCATGGGTATGTGGGACCAGTCGGGCGGATACTTTGTGCCACTAGAACTTCAGGCCCGCTGGATCGCATACACGTGGGGCGGCACGATCCCGGCGCCTTCGGAAACCGAGCAGCGGCGGTCGATCAACGCTTACCGCTCGCAGCGAGGGACGTCCCAGAAAACTCGGATGAACCTGGTGGCTCTCCCCTTCGCTCGAGCCGCCGGGGTCGAGCCGCGGCTCGACAACTGGCCGCACCTGCGCCGCGCCCTGCTGTTCGGCCCGCTGGCACCGAGCTGTTTTCGGCTCGAGGGCCCGGACGCGCTGCCCGATGCAGCGGTCCGATTCGAGCGCGACGCCGCCGCTTTCGGTGCCATCACGTCAAACGAGCTGACCGAGCGTGAACGAAACTACTGGTCGCTCGTCGAAACCGCGGGCTCCGGCCCGACCGAGCGACGAAGGAATCGCAGCCCGCAACCCGCTCCGAGCGGGTCGGGTAGAACTGCCTGGATGAAGGACACCAACGAATGATCTCGCTGGCGGGCAAAGTCGCGGTCGTCACCGGAGCCAGCCGCGGTATCGGCAAAGGCGTCGCGCTGGCCCTTGGCGAATGCGGTGCCACCGTATACGTCACCGGCCGCACGGCCGCGACCGGCAGGCACGAACTGCCGGGCACCATCGGCGAAACGGCCGCAGAGGTCACCCGACGCGGCGGCAGGGGGATCGCGGTGCAAGTCGATCACGCGGTCGACAACCAGGTCACCGTTCTGTTCGACCGGGTAAGGACCGAGCAGGGCCGCCTCGACATCCTGGTCAACAACGCGTTCGCTCTGCCCGAAGACCTCACCGACGCTAAACCGTTCTGGGATAAGCCGTTGTCCAACTGGGAGATGGTCGACGTCGGAGTGCGGTCCAACTTCACCGCCGCCCGCCTCGCCGCGCAGATCATGGTGCCTCAGAAGCGTGGACTTATGGTCGCCACATCGGGCTACGTCGGCGTCACCTACACCTGCGGGGTCGTTTTCGGACTGCGCAAGACCGCCGTGGACCGGATGGCTCGCGACATGGCCATCGAGCTGGAACCACACAATGTCGCGTCGGTATCACTGTGGCAAGGACTGACCATGACCGAACGGGCACAACGCAAGTTGAATGACCACCCTGAGATGACGGAATCGATCGTCACCCGCCCGCCGGTGGCCGCTATTTCGACCGTCTCGAGCTTCGCGACGGCCACTGGCGGATCATGTTGCGCACCAATGTAATCGAATGGTCCGGAGCACTGCCGACAATGCCGATACCGTACGCCGACGTGCCCGACATCGGAGTCAACGGCATTTCAGCACGGGACCGAAGCGATCCGTCCTCCAAGCGACCCCTCGTCAACCGTCGCGACATCCACAACCCGCTGTCGTCTGCGTGACATATCTGGATGCTCACCGATCCCGCGTCGCCGACGGTACTCAACGCCGCTGACAAC
>NZ_JBAPRN010000442.1:0-2766 GCF_049281135.1 Mycobacterium sp.
GTACTTGAGTTTCACGAGGTGTGTCGGTCATGTTCGCCCTCCTTTTCGGATCGCATCAATCGCCTTCGAGTCGCAGTCGCCGGTCGAGAATGTCGCGGGCGACCTCGGTGGCACTGCGGTTGGTGGCGTAAGCGTGGGCACGCAGGCGCACCAACGCCTCGGCGGGTTCGACCCCGAGTTGGGCGACGAGCATGCCGGTCGCCTGGCTGACCTCGGTGCGGCTCAGTTCGTTCAAGTCGGCCCACGCGTCGCTGGACGGGTCGTTGACCGCGGCCTGCAGGTCGGAGTGCATGAGGTCCAGCAGTGGGGCGCCGGCCAGCTCGGCGGCCATGACAGCACCGGCCAGCTGTTCAACGGGCAGCTCGCCGGGCTGTGTCTTGAAAAAGTCCAGCGCTCCGACGAATTCGCCGGCCAGCACCACCGGGATCGCGAATACTCCCCGGATCTTTTGGTCGAGCATGGCGGGGCGGTACAGCGGCCACCGAACGGAGTCGGGTTTGGCGAGATCCGGGACGAGGACGGGGGCACGCGTCGCGACGGAGTCCAGGCACGGACCCTCGCCAATGGTGAACTGGAGTTCGTCATACACCCGTGCGGCAGCGCCGCTGGCGCCGAACGTTCCGGTGGTGACCCCGGAGAAGACCAGTGAGATGGCCGCCGCATCGATGCCGAACAACATCACGCAGGCCTCGCAGAGTGAATCAGCGGCCGCTAGGCCACGCCGGCCATCGACGGCCGCGCGCAGTTGTTCAGCGATCGCCACATTTAGCCGAGCGAGGATCGGGCATCAATTGCAGCGCCCGGATGTCGAAGTGGCGAGGTCATACCTCCACCATCCACCAGTCGGACCGGATTTGCGAGTACCGGCGCACCAGCACCGCTAACCGATCGACACCAGTTGGTCGATCGAGTCGATGGGCAGATCGCCGTCCACGATCGCGGTCACCGCCAACTTGTGCAGGATGATCGCACCTCGGTGATTGTCGAGGAAGGCTATGTCGGCGGCGTCGCGTCCGGTGGCGATGCGCACCAGCGACTGCCGGGGCGCCAGCAAAGTTCCGTCGACGACCCGCCACTGCCCGCCGACGAACGCCTCGGCGACTGCGTGGAAATCCATCGGAAACAGGCCCGGCGCGTAGACCGACACCACACGGGCCGGCACCTTGACTGCCCGCAGCAGCGCCACGACCAGGTGCGCGTAGTCGCGGCACACCCCGGCGCCGGCGAGCAGGGTCTCCACCGCTCCGTCGATCGGGTCACTCGAGCCCGGTACATAGTTCAGCCGGGTGCCCACCCAGAGCGAGACTCGCTCCAGCAGACTCGTCGAATCCGCGTAGTTACCGAATTCCGTTGCGGCGAAACCATAGAGCTTGTCCGCCTCGGCGTACCGGCTGGGACGCAGATACATCGACAGATCGTGTTCGGTCACCGGCGCCGGGTCGGTCCGGCCGACGATCGTCGCGGCGTAGTCGACAGTCAGGTAGCCCACCGGAACATCGAATTTGTGGATGCGGTTACCGTGCGTACCGCTGATCTCCAAGGCTTGAATGGGTTTACCGTCCAACACGAACGATAACCGCTCTGACACTTCGGTATTCGGATGCGGCGCGACAGCGATCTGGAATTCCAGCGTCGTCGGGTCAATGATCTCGACTTCGAGCTCCGCGGCCACCTCCCGTTTGGACTGGTGGTCCATGGGCGATTCCTTGTCTTCGATGTTGATCCACGCGGGATCCAGGATCGACATATGGATGCGAGCGCATATTTCACATTCGGCCGCGTGCCGCCGCGAAAATCACCGCAGACCAGAGCGGTTACCCTGCCGACCTTACACGCGGCGTGTAGCGTCGGGTATGTCGGCGATATTTCGTACGCAGCCGTTTGAGATTGTGTCGTCGCCGATCGAACGATTTGGTCGATTCGCGGCCAAGACAGGAGCGTCGCATGACGCTGCAAGATGGCCGAAGCTCAACAGATTCGACGCGTTCCGGACCCCAGATCACACCCCGCCTGCGGTTGAAGCCCAAGGGATCCACTGCAGGCAGTGTCGACGGAGCGTGGTGGCCGCACAGTGACGACCTTCCGATCGAACTTCCAGATTTGTTGGCGGTACTCTCGATCCGATTGGGCCCAATCGATCGCGTGACATACAACATCGCCGACTGGGCGACAGCGCCGACCGACTTCCCCACCGGCGACGACATGGTCCGACTCCGCGGCTACTACCAGCAACCGGGCAACACCATCCAGGTCGTCGGCATCAACCGCACCAAGCTCGCTCTGCTGGTGGTACCGACTCGCACCGACCCGGAGCACGCACACGACATCATGATGTCCGCGGCAGCGCCGAACAACGCATCGTCAATCGACGGATTACTGCACGACTAACGAGCGTGCCGACGCTTGCTGGTATGCGTGGTCATCTCGGTGACGACCGAGCGGCCTTGTCCGCGAGGGGATTTGCCTGCGGCCGCCACCAGAATGTCGAGCGCATCGACAATTCCGGTCGCTATGTCGTCGACCCCGGGCACATTGTCCGGACACACGCACACGCTGAGATCCATCTGCTCGCCGTGGGTCGTTGGCGTGATGGTCAACCCACAACCTTCCAGCAGCGGCGTCACCGTCTGCATACCGATGACCTTGGCGCCGGCGCAGTACGCGGGCGACGACTGACCCGCATCGGGAGAGACACTGCCGTGTGAGATCGGCGTCAGTAATTGACGCACATCCAGCCGTTTGACGATTCGCATACCCGCGTGGAGC
>NZ_JBAPRN010000443.1:0-10457 GCF_049281135.1 Mycobacterium sp.
GGGCTGACCCGCGTGCTGGTGCGGCGGCGCAGGCCAGTGCGGTGGCGGCTGCGTCGGCAGGGACGGCGGGTACCAGTAACCCGGCGGCTGTTGCGCGGGCGACTGCTGCGACGGTGGCCACCCCGGGGCGTGCCAGCCCGCCGGGGCGCCGTAGTCGGGTTGGGTGGATTGCTGTGGGCCACCATGAGAACCGTTGTTGCCGTTGGTGGTTCGCTCAGCCTCGGCCTGCGCGGCATCACGTGCCGCCGCCGCGATGGCCGCCTTGAAAGCGGGCTCGGCCTCTGGCTTGGGCCACGGCTCGCCGCGTTCGATGGCCAGCTCGCCGGGTGTTTTGATCGGCGGCTTGTCCGACGGGATGCGGCCACCGAAGTCGTCGAACAAGGTTAGCCGTGGCCGCTTTTCGACGTCGGCGAAGATCGCCTCCAACTCGGCGCGGTGCAGGGTTTCTTTCTGCAGCAGCTCGCCGGCCACGATGTCCAGCACGTCGCGGTACTCGGTGAGGATCTCCCACGCTTCGGTGTGCGCGGCCTCGATGAGCTTGCGCACCTCGTCGTCGATATCCCGCGCGACCTCATGGGAGTAATCGGCCTGGTTGCCCATGGTCCGACCGAGGAAGGGATCTCCATGTTCGGTGCCGTATTTGACGGCACCGAGCTTGGAACTCATTCCGAACTCGGTGACCATCGCACGTGCGATTTTGGTGGCCTGCTGGATGTCAGACACCGCGCCGGTAGTGGGCTCGTGGAACACCAGTTCCTCGGCAGCGCGGCCGCCGAGGGCCATCACCAGCCGGGCAATCAGTTCCGAGCGGGTGTGCATGCCCTTGTCGTCCTCGGGCACCGCCAGCGCGTGGCCGCCGGTGTTGCCGCGGGCCAGGATCGTGACCTTATAGACGGGATCCACGCCCGGCATCGCCCAGCCGGCCAGCGTGTGCCCGGCCTCGTGGTAGGCGGTGATCTTCTTCTCTTGCTCGCTGATGATCCGGCTCTTGCGCCGCGGACCGCCGACCACTCGGTCCACCGCTTCTTCCAGGGCAGCGCCGGTGATCACCGTGCCGTTCTCGCGGGCGGTCAGCAGCGCCGCCTCGTTGATGACGTTCTCCAGGTCGGCGCCGGTCATCCCGACGGTCCGCTTGGCCAGCCCGTCGAACTCGACGTCGGGACCGAACGGCTTGCCCTTGGAATGCACCCTCAGCACGGCACGCCGGCCGGCAAGGTCGGGGCTGGACACCGGAATCTGGCGGTCGAAGCGTCCGGGCCGAAGCAGCGCCGGGTCGAGGATGTCGGGCCGGTTGGTTGCTGCGATGAGGATCACACCCTGGCGCTCGCCAAAGCCGTCCATCTCGACCAGTAATTGGTTCAGCGTCTGCTCGCGTTCGTCGTGACCGCCGCCCAGTCCGGCCCCGCGCTGGCGGCCGACCGCGTCGATCTCGTCGACGAAGATGATGCATGGGCTGTTCTGTTTGGCCTGCTCGAACAGGTCACGCACCCGGGATGCGCCGACCCCGACGAACATCTCGACAAAGTCGGAGCCCGAGATGGTGAAAAAGGGAACACCGGCTTCACCGGCGACGGCCCGGGCCAGCAGGGTCTTACCCGTTCCCGGCGGGCCGTAGAGCAGAACGCCCTTGGGGATCTTGGCGCCGAGCGCCTGATACCTCGACGGGTTCTGCAGGAAGTCCTTGATCTCGTAGAGCTCCTCGACCGCTTCGTCGGCGCCGGCGACGTCGGCGAAAGTGGTCTTGGGCATGTCCTTGTTCAGCATCTTGGCCCGCGATTTGCCGAAGCCGAAGCCCATCCGGGCGCCGCCCTGCATGCGGGAGAACATCATGAACAGCCCCACCAGCAGCAACAGCGGCAACACGTAGATCACCAGCGAGCCAATGATGCTGCCCTGGTTGACGACGGTGCTGACCTGGGTGTCCTTACTGTCGTTCAGCTGGTCGAACAGCGGGACTGCATACCCGGTCGGGAAGTGGGTGATGATCTTGTCGGAGCCCTCGGTGCCGGTAGCGGCGCTTTTCAGCGTCATCCGGACCTGCTGCTCGCGATCGTCGATCTGGGCGCTCTTGACGTTGCCGCCCTTGATCTGGGCCATCGCCACCGACGTGTCGACCGGCTTGAAGCCGCGGGTGTCGTCGCTGAAGTAGAAGAAAGACCAACCAAGCAGCAACACGACTGCGATGGCCGTGAGCGTGCGGACTACGTTTTTCCGGTTCATCGATCATCGGCCGTCGCCGGCCCAGGTCCTTCCCGATACACGCAAGCTGGAAAAGTCCAGATTACCGCCAGTGCTGATCGCCAGCTCGGGCGCGGCCGAGCGCAGCGGGTCACGCCTCGAATCGTCACCAACCGAACAACGAATCGCGGTTCCCGACATCGTCTGCAGCACACCCACCCGCGTAACACCTATCGGGCGCAGGCGGGCTTGTGCTTTGGTGAACTTGTGTCGGACAGCTTCCCCATCACCGAACGTGTAATCGAGACCAACGGCGTGCAGTTGCACACTGTCGAGGCGGGAGAGTCCGACGCACCGGTCGTGGTGCTGGCGCACGGTTTTCCCGAGCTGGCTTACTCCTGGCGCCACCAGATCCCGGTGCTGGCCGCCGCCGGGTACCACGTACTGGCTCCTGACCAGCGCGGCTTCGGTCGCAGCACCCGCCCGGCGGACATCGCCGCTTACAACGTCGCGGATCTGTCCGCCGACCTGATCGGTCTGCTCGACGACGTCGGCGCCGACAAGGCGGTGTTCATCGGTCACGACTGGGGCGCCCCGGTGGTGTGGGGTTCTGCGCAGCTGCACGCCGACCGGGTCGCAGCCGTCGTCGGCTTGAGCGTTCCGCCGGTCCCGCGCGCGAAGATTCCGCCGACCCAGGCGTTCCGGGCGATCTTCGGCGACAACTTCTTCTACATGCTGTATTTCCAGGAGCCAGGGGTGGCCGACGCCGAGTTGGCCGCCGACCCGGCCAGGACCATCACCCGGATGATGGGCGGCCTGGCACTGAGCGATGACCCGGAGGCCGGGCTGCGCATGATCCGACCCGGGCCGGACGGCTTCATCGAGCGGCTACCTGAGCAGGACGGCCTGCCCGCCTGGATCAGCGCGGACGAGGCCGACCACTACGTCGCCGAGTTCACCCGCACCGGCTTCACCGGCGGGCTGAACTGGTATCGGAATATGGATCGCAACTGGGAGATCATGGCCGACCCGCCGGTTGCGACCATCGACGTGCCCGCCATGTTCATCGGCGGTACCGCCGACCCGGTGGCGAGCTTCATGCGCTCCGACCGCGCAACCGAGGTGGTGACCGGCCGCTACCGCGAGGTGCTGATCGACGGCGCCGGACACTGGCTGCAGCAGGAAAGACCGGACCGCGTCAACGAATTGCTGCTCGAATTCCTGTCCAGCTTGAAGACCGGCGTGGAGTCGTCATGAAACGTCCGCTGAACTTCGGCGTCTTCATCACACCGTTCCACCCGACCGGCCAATCCCCCACGGTGGCACTGGAATACGACATGGAGCGCGTTGTCGCGCTGGACCGCCTCGGCTTCGACGAGGCGTGGTTCGGCGAACACCACTCCGGTGGCTACGAACTGATCGCCTGTCCCGAGGTGTTCATCGCCGCGGCCGCCGAACGGACCAGGCATATCCGGTTGGGCACCGGTGTGGTGTCGCTGCCGTACCACCATCCGCTGATGGTGGCCGACCGTTGGGTGCTGCTGGATCACCTGACCCGTGGACGCGTGATGTTCGGCGCCGGACCGGGCGCCCTGCCATCGGACGCCTACATGATGGGCATCGACCCGATCGAGCAGCGCCGGATGATGCAGGAGTCGCTGGAGGCGATCCTGGCGCTGTTCCGCGCCGGGCCGAGCGAGCGGATCAGTCGTCACTCGGACTGGTTCACCTTGCGTGACGCGCAATTGCATATTCGGCCCTACACCTGGCCATACCCCGAAATATCAACGGCGGCAATGATTTCGCCGTCCGGCCCGCGACTGGCCGGAGCTATGGGCACGTCGCTGCTTTCGCTGTCGATGTCCGTTCCCGGCGGCTACGCGGCGCTGGACAACACCTGGCAGGTAGTGCAGGAGCAGGCCGCCAAGGTCGGCCGCGACGAGCCCAGCCGCTCGGACTGGCGGGTGCTGTCGATCATGCACGTTGCCGACACCCGCGAAAAAGCGATCGAAGACTGCACCTACGGCCTGCAGGATTTCGCCAACTACTTCGGCGCCGCCGGTTTCGTACCGCTGGCCAACGAGGTTGAAGGATCACAGACGCCGTACGAATTCGTCGAAGACTATGCGGCCAAAGGCAATTGCTGCATCGGCAGCCCCGATGACGCGATCGAACACATCGAAGACCTGCTGGAGCGGTCCGGTGGATTCGGGACGTTGCTGATGCTCGGTCATGACTGGGCCTCGCCCGAGGCGACCTACCACTGCTATGAACTGTTGGCCCGCAAGGTCATTCCGCACTTCAAGGGTCAACTCGAAGCGGCCCGGTCGTCACACGAGTGGGCCAAGGACAAACGCGAAGAGTTGATCGGGCGTGCGGGACAAGCCGTGGTGAAGGCGATCACCGAGCACGTCGGCGAACGCGCGGCGGAAAGCGGAAGCAACTGATGCGCGCCTCGGTACTACGGGAAGGCCGCATGGTGTACCGCGACGACGTGCCCGATCCCGTGCCAGGTCCCGGTCAGGTTCTGGTGGCGGTGCGGTCGTGTGGAATCTGCGGTTCGGACCTGCATTTCGCCGCTCACGGCGCCGAGGTGCTGTCGCTGAGCGATCAGATGTCGAGTGCGGCCGGTGGCGCGATGAACGTCGACCTGGGCCACGACGTCTTCATGGGCCACGAGTTCAGCGCGGAGATACTCGAGGCAGGGCCCGACACCGAAACCCATTCGGCCGGAACCCTTGTCACGTCGATCCCGGTGCTGGTGTCGGGCAAGAGCGTCGAACCGATCGTCTACAGCAACAAAACGTTGGGCGGCTACGCGGAGCGGATGCTGCTTTCGGCGCCACTGCTGCTTCGGATTCCCAACGGGCTCAGCGCTCAGCACGCTGCGCTCACCGAGCCGATGGCGGTCGGGCTACATGCCGTCAACAAATCCGCCATCCAGCCCGGCGAGCCTGCGCTGGTTCTCGGCTGCGGACCGATCGGCATTGCCGTGATCGCTGCGCTGCGGGCCCGCGGCGTCGAGTCGATTGCGGCAGCGGACTTTTCACCGAAGCGGCGCGAACTCGCTACGATGATGGGCGCGCACCAGACCATCGATCCCGCGCAGAGTTCGCCGTTCGACAGCGTTCACCCAGTGGTGGTCTTCGACGCCGTCGGCGTGCCAGGAATCATCGACGACGTGATGCGTCGTGCCCGGCACGGTGCGCGGCTGGTCGTCGTCGGCGTCTGCATGCAAGCCGACACCGTGCACCCGTTCTTCGCGATCGCCAAGGAGATCAACGTTCAGTTCGTCCTCGCGTATGACCCGAACGAGTTTGGCGAGTCGTTGCGGGCGATCGCCGAGGGCGACATCGATGTCACCCCGATGATCACCGGCGACGTCGGCCTCGAGGACGTCGGCGCGGCCTTCGACGATCTCGCTGCCCCCGAACGGCACTGCAAGATACTGGTCACCCCTTAGGTCTATGTCACCCCGGCCGGCGGACGAGGCATCGCGGTCGGCTTGAAACCGTATCGGGGAGCGGCAAATTGCATGCCGCGCTTACCCACGATGACGGCCACGCCCGGAATCGCCGGCGCCGCGTCGCGCAAACCCGTTTAGCGGGCGTCAAGGCCCTGCGCTGGTATATCTTGATGCAAGCTGGCTAACTCACCACGCTCGTGCATGACGTGGGCAGCTGTCGGCGAAAGCAGTCCACCGTCCCGGCCTGGCAACCACAGATGCTCCCGAGGAGGCACCATGCCAACGCCGGCGCCAAGCCTGCAACGGCAGATGCTGCGTCGCCGTCCGGTGAGCGGGGCCCCGGTCGCCGACGGTGCCTCGGACCAGTTGCAGCGCAGCCTTGGCGTTTTCCTGCTGACGATGTTCGGTGTCGGCGAAACCGTCGGCTCCGGGATCTTCATCGTGCTCTCGCAGTCGGTGCCGCAAGCCGGGCCGGCGGTGGTAATCTCGTTCCTCATTGCCGGCGCCGCGGCGGGTCTGGCCGCGATCTGTTACGCCGAACTGGCCTCGGCGGTACCGGTTTCCGGATCGGCCTACTCGTATGCCTACGCCACGCTCGGAGAGTTCGCGGCGATGGGAGTCGCGGCTTGCTTGCTGCTCGAGTACGGCGTGTCCACCGCCGCGGTGGCCGTCGGCTGGAGCCAGTATCTCAACAAGTTTCTGGACAACGTCTTCGGTTTTGTTATCCCACATGCGATTTCAGCGGCGCCGTGGGACCCTGAACCCGGCATCCTGAACGTACCGGCGATTGCGCTGGTGGTGATGTGCGCGCTGCTGTTGATCCGCGGTTCAAGCGAATCCGCCAAGGCGAATGCCGTGATGGTCGTGATCAAGCTCAGCGTGCTGGTGTTGTTCTCGGCGATCGCGTTCACCGCGTTCAACGCCGGCAACTTCAAGGATCTGGCGCCTTTCGGCTTATCCGGCATCAGCTTGGCCTCTGGCACGATCTTCTTCGCCTACATCGGTCTCGACGCGATATCCACCGCGGGCGACGAGGTGAAAGACCCGCAACACACCATGCCGCGCGCGATCATCGCCGCCCTGGTGATCGTCACGGCAATCCATGTGCTCGTCTCGGTTGCCGCCGTCGGCGCACAGCGCTGGCAGGACTTCAAGGGCGAAGAAGCGGTGCTGGCGGTGATCTTGGACCACATCACCGGCAATACGGCCGGCAGCACCATTGTGGCTGCGGGAGCCGTGATTTCGATATTTTCGGTGACGCTGGTGACGCTGTACGGCCAGACCCGGATCCTGTTCACGATGGGCCGGGACGGGCTGCTGCCGGCGACGTTCGCGAAGGTGAATCCGCGCACGATGACGCCGGTGCAGAACACCATGATCGTGGCGTTCGCGGTGGCGTTGCTGGCCGCGGTCGTGCCGTTGGACCGGCTGGCCGAAATCGTGTCGATCGGCACGCTGACGGCATTCATCGTGGTGTCAGCGGGAGTGATCATCCTGCGGATTCAGGAGCCGGATCTGCCGCGCGGCTTCAAGGTGCCGGGTTATCCGGTGACCCCGGTCCTGTCGATCGCGGCCTGCGCCTACATCCTGTTCAGCCTGCATTGGTACACCTGGATCGCGTTCAGCGGATGGTTGGCGGTGGCGCTGACCTATTACCTGATGTGGGGCCGCCGGCACAGCGCCCTGAACGGCGACGCCAACTCGGTGCCCGTCATCCGCGACTAGGGTGCCAAGCATGCCCATCAGCCGACGCGCCAAAGCTCCCATTCGTCTCGTGCTCGCATTGGGTCTCGCCGCAGCGGCGTCGGCCTGCGACCACAGCCCGGAACGGGTCGGTGACAACCCGCGCCAGGTGACCGTCGTCGGCTCCGGCCATGTACAAGGCGTCCCGGACACGCTCACCGCGGATGTCGGCATCGAGTTCACCGCCCGCGACGTCACCGCGGCGATGGATCAGACCAACAGCCGCCAGCAGGCGGTCATCGATGCGCTGGCCAACGCCGGTGTCGACCGCAAGGACATCAGCACCACCGATGTGAGCATGCAACCGCAATACGACAATGCCGGCGGCACCATCACCGGCTATCGGGCCGTCAACTCGATCCAGGTCAAGATCCACCCCGCCGGCAACGCGTCCCGCGTGCTGGCCCTCATTGTCGGAACCGGCGGTGACGCGACCCGGATCAACTCGGTCAGCTACTCCATCGCCGATGATTCGCAGCTGGTGAAAGACGCGCGGGCGCACGCTTTTCAGGACGCCAAAGACCGGGCTGCGCAGTACGCCCAGCTATCCGGACTCGGACTGGGCAAGATCCTGTCGATCTCCGAAACGTCGGGCGCGACGCCCCCGTTACCCGCGCCGATGCGGGGTGGGATGGCGACCAGTGTTCCGCTGGAGCCCAGGCAACAAACGGTAAGCTTCGCGGTTACCGCGATCTGGGAGCTGCGTTAACCGCCGGCGTCACAACTGCACTTTCATCGCGGCCACGTCCCAGATTCGTTCGCAGTACTCAGCGATCGCGCGGTCGGAGGAGAACTTGCCACTGCGTGCCGCGTTGAGAATCGACATGCGAGACCACGCCTCCGCGTCCTGCCACGCATCGCCAACGGCAGCCTGGCAGTCCACGTAGGAGCGGTAGTCGGCGAGCACCAGGAACGGGTCATGGTGACGCAGTGAATCGACGACGGGACGCAGGATCTCGGTGTCGCCGTGGGTGAAATGCCCGTCGGCAATGAGGTCGAGCACTTCGGCAAGCTCGGGGTCCCGCTCGATGTACGTCGACGGGCGGTGGCCCTCTGCGTAGACGCGGGCCACTTCTTCCTCGTTCAGACCGAACAAGAAGAAGTTCTCCGCGCCCGCCTCCTCCAGCATCTCCACGTTGGCGCCGTCCAGTGTGCCGATGGTCAAGGCGCCGTTGATCATGAACTTCATGTTTCCCGTGCCGGAGGCTTCCTTACCCGCAGTGGAGATCTGCTCCGAAAGATTGGCGGCCGGATAGATCAAGTGCGCGTTCTGCACATTGAAATTCGGCACGAAAACGATCTTCATGAACCGGCTTACGTCCGGGTCGGAGTTCACGGTCGCGCCGACCGAGTTGATCAGCTTTATCATCCGCTTGGCCATGAAATACCCCGGCGCGGCCTTGCCGCCGAAGATGAACGCCCGAGGCGGAATCGACAGACCGGGGTTCTTCTTGAGCCGGTGGTACAGGGTGATGATGTGCAGCACGTTCAGGTGCTGGCGCTTGTATTCATGAATGCGCTTGACCTGAACGTCGAACAGCCAGGTCGGGTCCAGCTCGATGCCCGTCACCGCGTGCAGGTATTCCCCGAGCCGAGCCTTGTTGGCGCGCTTGACGTCTCGCCAGCTCTCCCGGAAGGCGCGATCATCGACATAGGCTTCCAGCCCTCGCAGCCGCTCCAAGTCCGTCAGCCAGCCGTCGCCGATCGTCTCGTCAAGCAGTTCACGCAATCCGGGGTTGGCCAGCGCCAAGAATCGCCGCGGCGTCACACCGTTGGTGACATTGCCGAATCGATGCGGCCACAACTCGTAAAAATCCTGAAGCACACTGGCTTTCAACAGCTCCGAATGCAATGCGGCCACACCGTTGACCGCGTGGCTGCCGACGGTGGCCAAGTGCGCCATGCGCACGCATTTGCCGCCATCCTCACCGATCAGCGACATCCGGCGTATCCGGTCTTCGTCGCCGGGGAAACGCGCGCGCACCTCGTCGAGGAAGATCTCATTGATCCTAAGAATGATCTCCAGGTGCCGCGGCAGGGCCTCCCCGAAGATCGACAGCGGCCAGGTTTCCAACGCCTCGGGCAACAGCGTGTGATTGGTGTAGCCGAAAGTGGCCACCGTGATCTTCCAGGCCCGGTCCCAATTCATCGAGTGCTCGTCGACCAGTAACCGCATCAGTTCGGCGACAGCGATCGACGGGTGGGTGTCGTTGAGTTGGATCGCCCACTTCTGCGGCAGTTTGCTCAACGGTTGCCCAACTCGGTCCTGATGGATCCGCAGGATGTCCTGCAAGGAGCACGTCACAAAGAAGTACTGCTGCAGCAATCGCAGCCGTTTGCCGGCTTCTGGTTCGTCGTTGGGGTAGAGCACTTTGGAGACGGTCTCCGAGACGACCTCTTCGTCGACCGCCTTATAGAAGTCGCCAGTGTTGAAGACTTCCAGCGCAAAGGATTCCACCGCCCGCGCGCTCCACAACGTCAACGTGTTGCAAGTATTGACGCCGTAGCCCTGGATCGGGGTGTCGTAGGAGACACCTTTGAGCACTCGTTGCGGGACCCAACGAGTGTGGGTCTGATCCGCGTCGTCCTGATACTGCTCGGTGAAGCCGCCCCAGTTGACGATGTAGCTGGCATCAGGTTTGTCGATCTCCCACGGATTACCGTAAACCAGCCAGTTGTCCGTCTTTTCGACCTGCCAGCCGTCGCGAATCTCCTGCTCAAAGATCCCGAACTCGTAGCGGATGCCGTATCCGATGGACGGCCGCTCGAGGGTGGCCAGTGAGTCGAGATAACAGGCGGCGAGCCGACCGAGGCCGCCATTGCCCAGTCCCGGCTCTTTTTCGCAGGACATGATGATGTCGAAGTCTTGACCCAATTCCGCCAACGCTTGCCGCGCTGCGTCCTCGATCCCGAGGCTCAGCAGGTTGTTGCCAAGCTGCGGACCCATCAGGAACTCGGCCGACAGATAGCACGTCACCTTGTTAGGAAGCCTGAGCCAGTCCTGGGTGGTGGCCATCCAGCGCTGCTGCATCCGATCGCGTACCGCCAGCGACAGTGCACGGTAGTAGTG
>NZ_JBAPRN010000444.1:0-2712 GCF_049281135.1 Mycobacterium sp.
TCCCGCTCCTCCGCGGGTCGTTCCGACCCGCATCCTCGCCGGGATAGGCTTTCCCCAAGCTTAAGCCCGCCAGCAGCCGCAAAATTGTCGCCGCTACCCCACATTTTCCCCTCGTCGCTTCCGTCGCGCTGATGAGCGCGTGCAAGCCGAATCAACCGCCGGCGACTTCGCCCGGCACGCAGCCGCCGATCTGGACCGGCTCACCGGCGCCGTCGAGTGCCGAGCCGACCGGTCAGCAGGGCGGAACAGACAGCCTGACCACGCAGCTGAACGGACCGACCGGCACCAAGATCGCCACGGCCAAGTTCGAGTTCAACCCGGGCTACGTGACGATCACCATCGAGACCGCCGGAACAGGTCAGCTCAGCCCCGGCTTCCACGGTGTCCACGTTCATTCGGTGGGCAAGTGCGAGGCCAATTCGGTGGCGCCGACCGGGGGGGAGCCAGGCGACTTCTTGTCCGCCGGCGGGCACTTCATGGCGCCCGGTCACGAGCACGGAAGCGGCGACCTGACCTCGCTGCAGGTCCGCAAGGATGGTGGGGCGTTGCTCGAGACCACCACCGACGGGTTCACCAAGGCTGACCTGTTGGCCGGCGCAGGCACCGCGATCGTCATCCACGCCGGCGCCGACAACTTCGGCAACATCCCGGCGGACCGCTACAACCAGGTCAACGGCACACCCGGACCCGACCAGACGACAATGTCGACTGGCGACGCCGGCAAGCGGGTGGCGTGCGGTGTGATCGGATCCGGTTAGTTCCTCGTCCGACAGGGGTACCGCTATCAGGGTGAACTTCGCGTCCTCACCCCGCCCGACGCTGGGAGTCGAATGGGAGTTCGCGCTTGTCGACGCCCAGACGCGCGACCTGAGCAACGAAGCCACCGCAGTTTTCGCCGAGATCGGCGAAAACCCCCGTGTGCACAAGGAATTGCTGCGCAACACGGTTGAAGTCGTCACCGGCATCTGCGACAGCACGGCGCAGGCGATGGAAGATCTGCAGTCCACGCTGAACGCTGTGCTGCCGATTGTTCGGCAGCGGGGCATGGAGTTGTTCGGCGCTGGCACCCATCCGTTCGCGAGTTGGTCGTCGCAGAAACTCACCGATGCACCGAGATACGCCGAGCTGATCAAGCGCACTCAGTGGTGGGGCCGCCAGATGCTCATCTGGGGAGTGCACGTGCATGTGGGGGTATCGTCGCCGGACAAGGTGATGCCGGTCATGTCGTCGTTGCTCAACTGGTATCCGCATCTGCTGGCGCTCTCTGGGTCGTCGCCGTGGTGGGTGGGCGATGACACCGGGTACGCCAGTAACAGGGCGATGATGTTCCAGCAGCTGCCGACGGCCGGTCTGCCGTTTCAGTTCCAAAAGTGGAGCCAATTCGAGGGTTTCGTCCACGATCAGAAGAAAACGGGCATCATCGAGGACGTCAATGAGGTGCGTTGGGACGTGCGGCCGTCACCGCACAACGGAACCCTCGAGGTGCGGATCTGCGACGGCGTGTCCAATGTTCACGAGCTCGGCGCGCTGGTGGCGTTGACCCACTGTTTGGTAGTCGATCTCGAGCGTCGACTCGATGCCGGTGAAGACTTGCCGAGCATGCCGCCGTGGCACAACCAGGAAAATAAATGGCGCGCCGCCCGTTACGGGTTGGACGCGATCATCATTCTGGACGCCGATAGCAACGAACGGTTGGTCACCGAAGACCTCGACGATGTGTTGACTCGACTGGAACCCGTTGCCAAATCCCTGGATTGCGTCGACGAGCTGGCCGCGGTAGCCGACATTCCCAAACGCGGAGCGTCGTATCAACGGCAGCGACGGGTCGCCGAGGAACACGACGGAGATCTGCGCGCTGTGGTCGACGCGCTAGTCGGCGAATTGGAGATCTGATGGAGCCCACAGCCGAATTCGGCCGTCTGCCAATGTTTCCGCTGCAATCGGCGTTCCTGCCCGGCGAGGATTTGCCCTTGCAGATCTTCGAGCCCCGTTATGCCGAGTTGGTGCGGGACTGTATGCGTGACAACAACCCTAGGTTTGGTGTGGTGCTGATCTCGCAGGGTCGCGAGGTTGGTGGAGGCGACGTGCGCTGCGATGTCGGGACGGTGGCCAGGATCACCGAATGCGTCGAGATCGCCGGCTCCGGCAGGTTCGTCCTGAACTGCCGGACGGCCGAACGAATCAAGGTGTGCGAGTGGCTGCCAGACAACCCGTACCCGCGGGCCGTCGTCGAGGAGTGGCCCGACGAGCCCGGAAAGCCGGTGAGTGGCGGCCAATTGGAGGAGCTCGAAGACCGGATGATGGCACTATTCGAGCGCATCGCCAACGCCCGCGATCTCCCCGTGCCGGATCGGGAGGAAGTGCTCGGCGTCCGCGCCGACACCGACGAGCCCGGCGAACGGTTGTACGCGTTGGCATCTCGTATACCGATCGGGCCAGCTGACCGCTACGCCGTGCTGGCGGCGCCGACGGCCGCCGAACGGTTGACGGCGCTGAACGAGGCAGTGGATTCCGTCGCCGCGGTGATCGAATTTCAGCTCTCCGAATAACAGCGGCGCGGTGTGTGCAACCGCCCCTCGACAAAGACGTTGCGTGGCGCCAGGTCCTTGATGGCGTGATCCGGTGGCCGGTCGTAGCGTTGCATCAAGTTCAATGTCTCGATGGCGGTGACAGCCCAGCCACGTTCGGTCAGCCATGGCCGAAGGTCGGTGC
>NZ_JBAPRN010000445.1:0-21583 GCF_049281135.1 Mycobacterium sp.
CCGCGTGTCCCTTCCGGCACCAGCAGAAACTCGCGCGGCAGTCGTCACCGGCGCGTCGTCGGGTATTGGCGAGGCCATCGCCGTGGAATTGGCGCGGCGTGGCCATCGGCTGGTGTTGGTGGCTCGACGCACCGACCGCCTGCAAGCACTTGCCGGGAGCTTGAGTCCTGCGACGCATGTGCTACCCGCCGACTTGTCCAACCGAGACGATCGCGCCGGGCTGGTTGGCCGTATCGAGGCGCTGGGCCTGACTCCGGATATTTTGATCAACAACGCGGGCTTGACGAAGCGTTCCACGGTAGCGAAATCGGTTCCAGAACAACAACTTAACCTCGTCGAGGTCGATGTCGCCGCCGTCGTGGACCTGTGCAGCAGATTTCTACCGGGAATGGTGGAGCGAGGCCGGGGCGCCGTGCTGAACGTGTCGTCGTTGGCCGGCTTCTACCCGCTGCCCGGGCATGCCGCGTATGGCGCCGCCAAAGCATTTGTGTTGTCTTATACCGAAAGTCTGCGCAGCGAGCTGCGCGGCAGCGGTGTCGTTGCAAGCGCATTGTGTCCGGGACCGGTCGACACCGGATTTGATGTGGTAGCCGGTTTCAGCGAGGGTGAGCGCGCCGCAACGCTGCCCAGCTTCATGTGGAAGTCCGCTGACGAAGTCGCGCGCGCCGCGATCGACGGTTTGGACGCGGGTAAGTGCCGGGTGGTCCCGGGGCGGGCAAATCGGCTCGTCGCGGCGTGTTGTCGCTTTGCGCCACACGAGCAGCTGATGCCGTTGCTCGCGCGGCGCGCCCGCAAGAAACTGAATTGACGGCGTCGCAAAAACGCGCGGTATACGGATTATTGGACACTGTCGGGTTCCGGTTGAGTGGACAGATAGGCTAACGCGGTGCTCGAGGTGATCGAAAAGGGCAGCGTCAGTGAGGCGCACCCTGTACCGCTGCTCTTCGTGCACGGGGCGTGGCACGCGGCATGGTGTTGGGACGAGAATTTCCTCAGCTATTTTGCCGACAAAGGTTACCGCGCAGTGGCGTTGAGCTTCCGCGGTCATGGCGAGAGCCCGAGTGACAAGCCGTTGCGGGTCTGTTCGGTTGCCGACTATATCGACGACGTTCGCTCGGTTGCTGAGCGGCTGCCCAGCCGGCCGGTGATCATCGGTCACTCGATGGGCGGTCTGATTGTTCAGAAGTATCTGGAGCGCTACGACGCCCCGGCCGGTGTTTTGATGACGTCCATCCCGCCACAGGGAAACCTCGGCAATGCTCTACGCTGGATCCGGCAAAGCCCATCGGATTTCGCCAAGATGACGATCACCGGTAAAGCGTTGCCGTACATCACCCCGCCGCGATTGGCTCGCGAGCGATTCTTCTCGCCGCACACACCGGAAGCCGACGTTCGTAAGTACGCCGCGCGACTGCAAGAGGACAGTTCGCGGATCGGCATCGACTGTCTGCTGTTGCGCCTGCCCCGACCCAAGCGTGTTACTGCGCCGATACTGGTGCTCGGGGCCGACGAGGACGGCGCACACACCCGCAAGGAAATTCTCGCCACTGCCCGGGCCTACGGCACCGAGGCGGAGTTCTTTCCCGACATGGGACACAACATGATGCTCGAGCCCGGGTGGGCCGCCGTCGCCGAGCGAATCGACAGCTGGCTCAGCCGGCGCGGGCTTTGAGCCGCGCCGGTCAGGCGCCTTTGGCGGGTATCAACTCCAGCGGAAGGTGCTCCAGCCCGCGCATCGTCGGGTTGTCGAGGTAGCGATAGTCCCCGGCGAGACGGATCTCCTCGACCCTGGGCAGCAGTTGGGAAAACACCCGAGCGCCTTCCAGCCGGGTCAGCGGCACACCAAGGCAGTAGTGGACACCGCCGCCGAACGCGAGGTGGTCGGTTGGATTCCGGTCGAGGTCGAAGGTGTCCGGATCCTGATAGTGGCGCGGGTCGCGGTTGGCGGCGGCGAACAACAGCAGCACGCGCGCGCCGGCCGGAATCGTCTCGCCGCCGACGGGGTAGTCGCGGGTTGCGGTGCGATAGAACCCCTGCACCGGAGAGCCCATCCGCAACTGCTCCTCGACCGCGGCCGGAATCAACTCGGGGTGGGCGCGCAGCCGGGCATAAAGCTCGGGCCGCTGAGCCAGCGTCAGCAACAACCCCGACAACATATTCGTTGTCGTCTCGCTGCCGGCACCGATCAACATCGCTGCGCTCCAAAAGATCTCGTCGTCGGTGAGCACGTCGTCGGCGTCGGCGGGAGTCATCATCGAGATCAGGTCGTCACCTGGGTCGAGGCGTCGCTGCGCGATCAGCGGGTCGAGGCTGCGGCGCATGGCCGCGGTCGCGCTTCCTGAGCGCGCGGAGAGCCTCATGCCGTGCGGGGTCAACGGCGCGAAGGCCCCCGCGACCATGTCATCCGACCATGCCACGAACTGCGGCTGATCCTGCTGCGGAATGCCCAGCATCCTGGCGATCAGCCGGGTCGGCAGCGGTTTGGCGAGTTCGGTGACCGCCTCGGTGTGGCCCTGGGCGATCACGGTGTCGACGAGTTCGTCGGCGACTTCGTTGATGTTGGTCTGCCAGGCCGTCATTGCGCGCGCAGTGAAAGCGCGGGAGACGAATTTGCGCAGCCGTGTGTGCTCGGGCGGGTCGGCCGCGTTCATCGACGGCAGGTAGACGCGGAATCGGCTTTGGCTCTGCGCCGACGACAATTCCTCGTTGTCGCGCAAGGCTTTTCGCACATCGTCATAGCCGGCGATGATCCAGATGCCGCGCTTGCGGTTGTACCAGACGTTGGGCACCTCAGTGCCCGTCAGCAAGGACTGATAGCCCGGGTACGGATTGTGCATGATCTGCGCCGAGAACGGGTCGAAGTCGGTGGTGGGCGCCGTTTTCCGGCCGGTCAACGAGTAGCCGTACGAGGTGGCTTTGTCCCGTGCCACCCCGAGTGCGCCGTCGACGCCGACCTTCATCAGGCTGGTACGGAATCGCAGCCGGCGGGCCAACGTCATCTGGCCGAACCCCCTCGTCAAGACCTGCTGGCTGATAGCCAGTTGCCGCGGAAAGCGTAACTCACGACGCTTACGCGTTCAGATGTCTGCAGGGCCGATCGCAGCGGGCGCGCCTGCACCCGCGTGCGACCGATACGAATGTCAGTCCTTCGTGAGATGGTATGCGCGGTAGTCGATTTCGCCGCGTTCCAGGTCGTTGTAGAACCATGAACCGTCGACCACGGCGAATTCGCGGCCGAACTTGCGCAGAAAGGCCGGCAGGCGAGTGTTGATGATCTCGTTCGAACGGGCCGAGTTCTTCTTGAGGCCGCGCAGCACCTCCTGGTTAATGACCCGCGACGAGACCTGCCGCAGACCCGAGTTCGCCAGGTCCGACTCCCACGACGGAAAATTGTCGCGGTTGCGGAAGTCCACGTGGAGGAAGTGCCCGCCCGGGCGCAGCACCCGCTTGACCTCGCTGAGGAAGCGGTCGAAGTGCGGGTAGATGTGTGAGGCCTCGACGTTGACCACCGCGTCAAAGGATTCGTCCGGGAACGGCAGGTTCTCGGCGTCGCCGTGCACGAAGTCCAGGCCCGGCACCTTGTGTCGCTCCTTGCAGAATTCGACTCCGGCCGCGTTGAAGTCGAGACCGGTGTAGGAGGCCGGCTTCAGCGTGCGGGACAGATAAGAGGCACCACCGCCGTGGCCGGAGCTGCACTCCAAGACCTTCTTGCCGGCGAGGTCGACGCCGTCCTGGGTCGCGGTCTGATGGTAGAGCTGGATGCTGTACCGGTTGGGCTCGTCGGCCGGGTCGAGCGGCAGCCCGAGTGGCGGGTCCTCCTCGTAGCCCCAGTTCAGGAACTGAACATCGTCTTGCTGGTTCAGCCGCTTGGTCATCAGGGGGTACCAATAGCGGAAGAGTTTTTTGTACGTCGCGGTCGACCCGATGCGGTAGACGAGACTTGCGCCGACGTTGTCCAATGAAGGGCTACGAACCATGCAGGAAGTATCGCATAAGGCCACGTGTGCTTGTTGTGGCATGCCTGTTTCCATGCGATGCGAACGGTTGCGCCGCTCGTCAATTCGCGAATTAGACGGCATGCCAACAAAAGGTGACCTTGTAATCACCTGATGTGTTGTGCGGCAGGGGATTTAGGCTGCGTTTGCCGGGCTCGGCAGGTTCGCGCGTTGCGGCTCACTGCGATACCGCGACGCGGGACCGTTGATTTTGCACATACGCCACATCATCAGCGCGAGGGGATTCATCAACCCCAGTTCGTCACACAGCATTCGGACATCGCCGAACATGTTGCGCAGCGTCTGGCGCGAGTCCGGTGCGCCGGAATAAAGCTCCCTGCGAACCGATCGCGGGATGTCGAACTGCCGGAAGAAGCGGCGCGGTGGCACGACCATTGCCTGCCCCAGCATCCGCATCACCATAGGCGCATACAGCGATAACCAGAATCGGGTGAACCACGCCAGACGCGGCACACGCCGGTGCAGGTATTCATGCGCGAACGAGATGTGGCGGGCCTCTTCGGCGACGTGAATCGCTATCAGGTCCTGCATGATCGGGTGGACCGACCGCGGCTCGGGCTCCCGCAACAGATTCGTCTGCAAGTAGTCGAAGGGCACTTCACCGGCCAATACCCCGAAGAAAAAGGCATTCGGGAACGGGCCCGCGTAGAACGGGACGAGCGGCGACAGCATGCGCAGCCAACGTGGCATGCCCGGAACGTCAACGCCGATGCGGTTGACGATCTCTTGGAACATCAGGCTGTGGCTGCATTCCTCGATGGATTCGTGCACGCAGTATCGGTATTCGGGTGAACCGTTCGGCACCCAGAACGCGTAGTGCAGCAGGCCGCGAACCAGAATGCCCTCGAACTGCGTACCGACCTTGGCCATGTTGGCCTGACGCCACATACCGATCGCAACCCGCTTCTCCAGCGGTTGGGACTGGTACCACGGGTGGCTTCCCAACGGATCTGACGTCGACAGCACCCAGCGCGGGTCGTTCTTGGTGACCGTGAATACCGGCGCTTCCCAGTCGACGTCGGTGTATGGATTGAAGTGCCGAACGGAAGCTTCGGAGAGACTCGTCAGGGTGGCGGCGTAGTCGGTGTCGGCGCTGACATCCATATTGCGTTTCAACCGCTTGACGGTCCGGTTCAGAGCAAACAGGACCAGCAGGCTCACCGAGAGGACGGCGCCCAGCACGAAGAGGATATTGCCCAGTGCGACCGGCAAACCGAGGCCTCCCTCCGGCTCAGCTCAGCATGCAACGTTTCTGCACATGCGTTCCACGGGCACAGTTGCGTCCGAAGCTTACCGGGTAAGAGTGAAAGGCCTGGAACGGAACGGCCTCATTCTCATGACTATCTCTACGCCCCGGCTGACTTGAGATCAGCGTTATTTGTGCCCCTCGAACAGCCAATTTCCATTAGACAGTACACACGCGCTGACCGTTATTTGGCCGTTCGGGTCTTAGGCTACGGGATCAACCCCGTGATATTGAGCAGGGTGCCCTCGATGGCGTCGGCGATCGGACCCAAACCCAGGAAGACCGCGAACGGGACCAGCGCGACGTCCGCCGCGATCGGGTCACCGATCGCGGCGATCAGATTGCCGGCCTCGAGCTGATCCAGGAAGACGCTCACGTCGAACGAGGGCAGCGAGGTCGTCAACGCGTTGACGGTGTCGGCAATCGGCAACAACGCCGCGTAATCAGCCGACAGGGTGGCGCTCAGGTCATTGATGATGTCGGCCGGTGGCGAGAGCAGGGTCGCATCGGACAGCGGGAAACTACCGCCCAGCAGCGCCTGGGTGAGCTCCTGCGACGTCGGTTGCAGGGTGTCGATGAGCCCAGACGTGAAGGCGGCGTCTACCAGTGGCGCCAACGTCGGATCGTCCAGCAATGACGGGATTTGGTAGTTGTCCGGATTCTCCAGGTCCGCGATCGCAGCCTGGATGCCTTGCGGCACGCCGTTCACCAGCGCAGTGCCAACGTCCTGCCAGTTGATGTCCGTCGGGAACAGCTCGAACGGGGTCGGCACGTTCGCCGGGCCCTGGCTCCAACCATCGGTGATGCTGCCGTACCCCAGATCGACCAGCACCTTCATGTCCGGTTGCAGCAGATCTGCCAGCGGGTTTCCCACGATTGGAATCAGCCGTAGCGGATCCAGCAGCGGAAGGTCGTCAACGGGAATCATGTAGTAGTTGGTGAGGGTGTCGCCCACCGTGTCCAGGGGCACAGCATTCCGAATCTGATCGGAGTCCAGACCCAGGTAGGTGAGGTGCTCGTAGATCATCCCCGCAAACGCGTTGAGGTCGGCGATCGGATTGATCGGGTACTGCGGGAAATCGGCGAAGCCGTCGTATTCGAGCGTGTAAATGTCGGTCGGGTAGAGATCGGCCGGAGTCGGGTCGCCGAACGTGATGCCGAAGCTCGGGACCGAAAGGTCGCTGCCGGGAGGGTCGAAGCGCTCCACCAACCCGCCGTCTGGAGCGGCGGTGTCGCCGACCAGTACGAAATGCACGTCGTCGCTGGGGACACCTTGGCTTTCGAGTTGCTGCATCGTCATCGACGAGAACGCGGAGCTCTGCGAGTAGCCGAACACCACCACGGGGTTGTCGGCGTCGACCTTCCCGGTGGCGATCTGACCCAGGATCGCGGCGTCCAGGATCTTCGATCCCTGGGCTTCGGAAGTGTCGGCGGTCAGGCTGTTGACACCGGTGGTGGGGTAGAAGCCCTCCGGCGTGTCGAGGGCCTGCGGCGATCCGGTGAAGCCGCGCGGCGCGAGATACAAGGTGTCAGCGGCGTCCACGTATCTTTCCGGCGGCAGAGGGATGCCGCTGCCGCCGATGACCAGCGCCGCCCCGTCGCCGAGTAACGAATCCGCGGAGTCGACGAGCCGTATGTCACGGGTTTGGATCAGGTGCGCGGGTGAGGTCTCCGCAGGAGCCGCGACGAGACCTCCCACTGCGATCGCGCACACGACGCTGACGTGGCAACGACGGCGGAGGCAACGCATGTGAGTCCTTCGAAATCTCCGAGCTGATTTCGGGACCGTACTCGAAACACCCCAATACTGTTGGACATTGATCTAATTGACGGTCGTCCAGCGCCCGAAGGCCAGCGTGCGCCGCCCGAGTCACTCTCGGCGTCGTTTCACCGTTGGTGGGGCAGCAGGTACCGTTTAGTTCTTATGGGCGAGCAGCAATTCGATGTGATCATCGTGGGGGCGGGTTTCGGCGGAATCGGCGCCGCGATCCAGCTGAGCAGCCTTGGCTACGAGAACATCGTGATTCTCGACCGTGAAGACGATCTGGGTGGAACGTGGCACGTCAACCATTACCCCGGTCTGTCGGTCGATCAGCCGTCACCCACGTTCTCCTACCGGTTCGAGCCGAACCCCTACTGGTCCCGGATGTATGCGCCGGGCGCTGAGCTCAAGCACTACGCCGTGCACGTGGCCGAGAAATACAACGTGCGCCGTTTCATGCGGTTCAACACCACCGTCGAGGGTGCCAGGTGGGACGAGGACGCCCAGGTGTGGCGGGTTGCGCTGGCCGGCGGCGAGACCCTGAGCACGCAGTTCCTGATCGCCGCAACCGGCTTCCTGTGCCAGCCGAAGATGCCGGACATTGCCGGTATCGAAACGTTCGGCGGGCGCATCATTCACACCGCCGCCTGGGATGACGACTTCTCGCTCACCGGCCGTCGGGCCGCGGTGATCGGAACCGGCTCCACCGGTGTGCAAGTCGTTCCGGAGTTGGCGAAGGAAGTCGCCGAGTTGACGGTGTATCAACGCACACCGATCTGGGTGCTGCCGAAGTTCGACGTCAAGTTCTTCCCTGCGGTGCAACGAGTTTTCGCGCGATTCCCGGCAACCCAGCGCCTGCTGCGCTGGTACACCGACGCCATTCTGGAATTCTCCATGGTCATCACGATGTGGAAGTACCGGTACTTCAAGGTTTTCAACAAAGCCATCTCGCAGTTCTCGAGGCTGTACCGGCTGCTGCTGGTGCGCAACCGGGAACTGTCACGAAAACTGGATCCCGACTTCGACTTCGGTTGCAAGCGGCCCACCATCTCCAACGACTTCTACCGGGCGTTCACCAAATCCCATGTGCATCTGGAGACCAACGGCATCGACCGGATCGAACCCGACGGCATCGTCGCCAACGACGGCACCAAGCGCCTGATCGACACCCTGGTTCTGGCAACCGGATTCGACGTCTGGGAGGCCAATCTGCCCGCGATCGAGGTGATCGGACGGGACGGCAAGAATCTCGGAAAGTGGTGGCGGGAAACCCAATTCCAGGCCTACGAAGGTATCTCGATGCCCGGCTTTCCGAACTTCCTGTCGATGGCCAGCCCGTACGCTTGGGTGGGTTTGTCCTGGTTCAACACCGTGGAATACCAGATGCGCCACATGGAACGGCTGTTCGGTGAAATTCAGCAGCGCGGCGCCCACACCTTCGAGGTCACCGAAGACGCCAACGCCCGCTTCCTCCAACGGATGACGACGCTGATGAAAGACTCCGCGTTCGAGCTCGGCAACTGCGTGACTTCCCGGTCCTACTGGTTCAGGAACCACACCGGTAAAGGCGAAGCGCCACTGTTCCGTCCGACATCGGTGCGTAGTGCCGTGAAGGAGCAAGAGACGTTCCCGATGTCTGACTACGCAATAGTCTGACGCTTCGTGATTGACGCCGCCTTAATCCTTGACGAAGCTATACATCCGGTACGAGTTCCGCCCCCGTTGTAGTTCGCGGTATATCACCGTGCCTGGCACACCGGCGAACAACCGGCCGAAGGGGCGGAACAACGCGGGCAGATGGCTGATCAGTTCAAGAGACCGCTCCGAATTCATCTCCAACCCGCGCAGAACCTCCGGATTGATGACGCGTTCGGAAAGCGGCCGCATCGGAGCATCGGCCAGTGCTGCCTCCCATTCCGGAATTTCCTGGTGGCCGCGAAGATCGGTGTAAAGGAAATTTCCTCCCGGGCGCAGCACGCGCGCGACTTCGGCGAGGAAGCGGTCAAACCGAGGGTAGGCGTGCGAGGCTTCGACATTTAACACGGCATCGAAAGATTCGTCCGGGAACGGCAGGCTTTCAGCATCGCCGTGCACGAAATCGAGACCCGGCAGCTGGTGCCTCTCTTGGCAGAATGCGATGCCGTCCGGGTTGAAATCCAGCCCGGTGTAGGAAGCGGGACGTAACGTTCGCATCAGGTAGGAAGCTCCGCCACCGTGACCACAACTGACTTCCAGCACCTTCTTGCCGCTGAGGTGGACCTGCGTGGCGGTCTGGTGATAGAGCTGGATGCTGAACCGGTTCCGCTCGTCGGACTCGTCGAGTGGTAGACCCATCGGTGGATCTTCCTCGTAGCCGTAGTTGAGGAAGGTGACGTCCTCCTGATGGAGTCCGAGTCGGCGGCTAAGGAAGGGGTACCAATACTTGCTTATCAGTTTTTTGGATATCCGAGTGGTGCCAATAGGCTTGACGCGAGGCTTATGAGTGGCCGGCATAACCGGGGAGTATGCCAGGAAGCAGATCACGGCGCGGGTCTTCACCAATCTCGCTGCGCCAGCACGCTGCTGGTGCAGGCGCGCGGGGTGCCGTGGCTGAGTAAACCCGGACGTCAACCGCCGTGGTTGGCTACCGAGACCGAACCGGCATCACTCGACGCGGAGCTCGTTCGCCGGTAAACGATGGCGCGCCCGCCCCGAGCCGGCACCCATGCCACACCACGGTTGTGCCGCCGTTCGCCCGGCGAATCGGTTGGCGCGAAACGGAATTCCCTCAACAGTGTGCGCAGAGTGACATCCATCTCCATGTGCGCGAAAGACGCACCGGGGCAGCGGTGTACGCCCCCACCGAAGGGGATCCATCTGAAGGCCGGCGGGCTGGCACCGACGAAACGGTCCGGGTCAAATGCCGTCGGGCAAGCAAAGTTCTCCTCTGACGTGTGAGCCAATTCGTTATACACAATGATTGTGGTCCCCTCCGGAAGGACCCACTCTCCCAATCGAACTCGTTTCTTGGTGCGGCGCACCGCGCCGTCGATGGAGGGCCGAGTACGCAGGGCTTCGCAGATCGTTGCATGGCGCAATTGAGATCCGCCGGCGTCGACTTCGTCGGTCAGTCGCGACAAAAGCTGTGGATGGCGGCGTAGCCGTTCGATCGCAAAGGCCAATTCTGAGGCGGTTGTCTCATGACCGGCGCCGACGTAGGTCAGCACCTCATCGCCAATGTGCTGATCCGATATCGGCTCACCGTTCTCGTAGCGGGCCTGCACCAGCAGCGCGAGTACGTCGCTGCGCGTTTCCAAAGCAGGGTCGCTTCGCGCATCGGCGATGAGCGAGTCGATGATGGCGCCGAACCGGCGCTGATAATTCTCAAACCGCCCACCGGGACTCCACCGGCCGAAGTCACGCCGCGCAACCGGCGGCAGCATGACCATGCGGGAGCCAAAGGTCACCATTGCTGGCAGCAGAGCGCGAAGTTCGTCAAGTGCGGCGCCCTCGGCGCCGAAGACAACACGCAGGATCGCATTGAGGGTGAGGCGCAGCATCGGCTCCAGCGTTTCGAACTCGCGGCCCTCAGGCCAATTTGCGATTTCGCACATCACCTCTTCTTCGACGATGTGCTCGTAGCTCCTCAGCCGCTTCCCTTGAAACGCTGGGGTCAGCAATTTGCGGCGGGTCAGGTGTTCGTCGCCGCGAAGGTTGAACGTCGAGCCGGGGCCGAAGATGAGGAGATCGATCGGGCGCTCGATCAGGTCGAAGCCGGTAGTGAACAGGTCCTTGAGCAGTGCTCGGTCGCTGACTACGACTGCCTGGCCCAGAACTGGCAATCTGACGGTGAACGGGGTGCCCCAGCGTCGGTACAGAGCGCCAAACATGTGATGTTTTGCTGGCCCGAACCCGATGCCCTGGATAAGCTTCGGTAGGCGGAGCCTCGGCGGTAGCCGAACTGGCTCCGTTGTCGCCACTGCCATCTCGTCGCCCCCAGGCTGGTATTCGACCGCGTCTCGCGGCCCGCCCAAGGTATCCGAGGTCACCGCGACCTCGGAGAAGTTTGCGCGAAATTCCTACCAGCGGACCTGTTTGGCCCTGGCCGGGACCAGCGGCGCGGCTGCCCAGCCCAGACGGTGTCTGGCGTGGCAGAACATCGAGCCGTATTGGTCGCCACCTGCCCTCAGCCACGGCTGGCGATGGGCTGCTCGGAAGGGTGTCTGCAACTCAGTGACATCGGTGCGGAGATAAATGCCGATTTGGTCGTTGTCGACGATGAGCCGTCTCGGATCGGGCCGATTCCCGTTGCGGGACCGCGCGATAGCCTGACCGCCGGTCAGTCTTTGGTGAAGTGGTAGATCCGGTATTCGGCGCCGCCACTCTCAATCACGTTGTAGATCCCGGTACCCGGCACGCCGGCGAAGTGGCGGCCGAACGGCCGGAACCACTTCGGCAGCTGCGCGCTGATCAGGTCCAGCTTGTGCTGTGCGCTGGCATCCAGCGAGCGGATCACGCCGTCGTTGATGACCCGCATGGACACCTGGCGCAGCGGCATCGCGTTCAGAGCGCCCTCCCACACTGGGAATTCGGGACGGCCACGGAAGTCGGCGTAGAGCAGGCTGCCGCCCGGCTTCAGCACGCGCGTGACCTCGGACAGGAACTTCGACAGGTTCGGATAGGCGTGCGAGGCTTCGACATTCACGATCGCGTCGAAGGTGTTGTTCGGGAACGGCAAGTCTTCGGCGTTGCCGTGCACGAAGTTCAGGCCGGGCAGCTTGTGGTGCTCGGTGCAGTAGGCGACGCCGTCCGGGTTGTAGTCCAGCCCGGTGTACTCGGCCGGCTTGAAGGTGCGCACGATGTACGACGCGCCGCCGCCGTGGCCGCAGCTGCACTCCAACACCTTCTTGCCGGCGAGGTCGATCTGAGAAGCGACCTGGTTGTACAGGTTGATCGAGTATCGGTTGGCCGCGTCGTTTTCGTCCAGCGGAAGGTTCAGCGGCGGGTCGGCCTCGTAGCCGTAGTTGAGGAAGGTGACGTCCTCGGTGTTGAGCCGACGGGTGAGGAACGGGTACCAGACCTTGTTCATGAAGGCCTTGTAGCCTCGGTAGCCGATGTCGGTGACGCGTTCCTTAGTCGTGGGCATGCCCGGAAGTATGCCAGGCGAGCGCTGGAGTCAGCTGCTGTGGTCGGCGACCGACACGGAGTCGCGATCACTCGGCACGACGTGCGTCCGCCGGTAGACCACCGCGCGTGCGCCCTTGCCCGGAGCAATCGCCACACCGCGGAAGTTTCGGCTTTCGTCAGGCGCATCGGTTGGCGTGAAGCGGAATTCGCGAAACAGGGTCCTGAGCGTGACATCCATCTCCATATGCGCGAACGACGCTCCGACGCAACGGTTTATGCCGCCGCCAAACGGCACCCAGCGGAACGACGGCGGCGGGTTTCCGACGAAGCGGTCCGGGTTGAACGCTTCCGGGTCGGTGTAGTTGACGTCCGACTCGTGCGCGAGTTGAAAATCGATCATTACACCGGTGTCTTCGGGAAGAACCCACTCGCCCAACCGGACTCTGGCCTTCGTCGTGCGCAGCGAGGCTGCGATTGTCGGCCGGACGCGTTGTATTTCGTAGATGGTCGCCTGCCGCAGGTCGGATCCGCCGGCGTCTACTTCCTCGGCAAGCCGCTTCATCACCTCGGGGTGGCGGCGTAACCGTTCGACGGCCCACGCCAATTGCGAGGCGGTCGTTTCATGGCCGGCGGCTACCAATGTCAGGAGTTCGTCGGCGATGTGGGGATCTGAAATCGGTTGGCCGTCTTCATAGCGGGCCTGCAACAGCAGTGCGAGCATGTCGGTGCGACCGTCGAGTGACGACTCGGCGCGCGCCTCGGCGATGAGTTCGTCGATCACCGCGTCGAAACGTCGCCGATAGCCTGCCAACTTGCCGCCCGGGCTCCACCGACCGTATTCGCGTCGCACGACAGGCGGCATCCGCTGCAGCAGCGAGCCCAGGGTGATCAACGGCGGTATCACGATTCGAAGTTCGTCCAGCGCGTCGGCGCGCTCGCCGAACGTGGCCCGCATGATCGCGTTGAGCGTCAGCCGGGTCATGGTCTCCAGCGTCTCGAATTCTTGGCCCTCCGGCCAGTTCGCGGTTTCGCGCAGTACCTCGTCTTCGACGATGCTCTCGTAGTTCTTAACTCGCTTGCCAGAGAAGTTGGGCAGCACCAGCTTTCGCCGCTCTGAGTGCTCCTTGCCGAGCAGGCTGAACGTCGATCCGGGCCCGAAAGCCTGGCCGAGAACCTTGGTCGGACGTTCGATCAGATCGAAGCTGGTGCTGTATACGTCTTTGACGATCTCGCGGTCGTGGAGGACGACCATCTTGCCGAAGATCGGCAGGCTGATAGTGAACGGGCCGCCATAATGCCTGCTCAGCCGCGGCACGACCGAATACTGCAGCGAGGTCAGGAGCAGCACGCTCTGGACGATCTTCGGCAACGGCAGCGCAGGCGGCAGCCGTACCGGGTCGGTCGTCGCCGTTGCCATGCGTCCCCCTTTCTCGTTCTCTGGCAGCAGTATTCAGCGCGCCGTCGCGGTTTTCAGTCTTTGGTGAACAAATACACGCGGTAGGTGTACTCACCGCCGCGCAGTGCGCCGTTGAATGCCCAGTCGGTCATGTCGCTGGCGTAGCGGGCGAAGGTACGGGTGATCGCCGCGCCGTGCTGGCTGATCCGCTCGTGTTTGCGTGGGGCGTTCTTCTCGTTGCCGCGCAGCACATTTTGATCTATCACCGACATGGACAGCTGCCGCAGCGACGAGTTGGCCAGCTCTGCTTCCCACTCGGCGACTTCGGAACGCGGACGGAAGTCGGTGTAGAGGAAGTGACCGCCCGGGCGCAGCACCCGCGCCACTTCGGACAGGAATTTCGGGACGTCAGGATAGAGGTGCGAGGCCTCGACGTTGACCAGCGCATCGAAGGATTCGTCACCGAAGGGCAGAGCCTGCGCGTTGCCCTCCACGAAATCCAGGTTGGGCAGGGGGTGCCTGTTTTTAGCGAACTCGATGCCCGCGGGGTTCAAGTCCAGTCCGGTGTAGGAAGCCGGGCGCTGAGTGCGCACCAGATACGAGGCCCCGCCGCCATGCCCGCAGCTGCACTCCAGTACGCGCTTTCCGCTCAGGTCCACCTGGGTCGCCGTGCGGTGATAGAGCTGGATGAAGTACCGGTGTGGTTCGTCGGCCGCGTCGAGCGGAATACCCATCGGTGGGTCTTCTTCGTATCCGTAGTTGAAGAACAACCAGTCATCGCCGCCGAGCAGGCGAGTCTGAGAGGCGAACCGTGTGGTGGCGAATGAGGTGAATATCAACCGAAAGACGAAGGGGTTTATCACCAGTCGATGAACTAGTGGGCTACGGGTCAGGCGGTTCGCGGTGGCCATCGCGGCAGTATGACATGCGCGTGAGCCCGCGGTGCAACGCGGCTGGAGTCGACGATCAGCGCTGCTCGGGAAAACCGCAGTGACGACGGGGGCCGGTGATTTCGAGCCGGCCGAGCCCGAAACAGCGCCGCAAGACAAGATGTCGGGACGCGTCAACAAGGAGGATCAATTCTCGTTGTCCTTGGCGATGATCAACCGGCGCCGACCGCGCGATGCGTGGCGCGTTTGCAGGATGAAAGGACAGCCCGAAAAGCGCCGAAGTTGACGGCATAACTGCAGGTGAAGACCCTACGGCAGGCCAGTGGAATTCTCAGGTAATGCATGGAAAACCCCCTGATGCGTTCTCGGGACTACGTGGTTTACTCGTCTCATTGGTCGCTCTCGCACCGGGGGTCACAGGCGTTCGGGACGGGAGAAAGGGATGGCGTTCGCTGGAGGCACGATGGCAGACATCGGCTATTTCGATGTGACCTTCGACCTGCACCGGGCCGATGTGGCGCGACTACGCTGGTCTTTGCCGACCACAACGAATGTTTCGGCCGTCATGGGTAACTTTATTGCACACAGTGACAACAAGAGCGTTGGCTGCCGGATCGTGGTGAACGGTCAGGTCGAAGCCGAGAGGATTCCGAACGACGTGAATGCCTACACGCACTGCCTGGCGAAGGGCGCATGAGCAATCACCATGCTCGTGAGGAGCGCATCCCCGGGACGTTCGTAGCGCGAACCGTCCGCCGGCTGTCGGTACCCATCATTCTCGGATGGTTGGCGATCACGGTGCTGGTGACTCTCGCAGTTCCCACGCTCGAGCAGGTCGCCCGAGATCACGCTGTATCGATGGGCGCCAAGGACGCGCCGTCGGTCAGAGCCATGGCGCGCATCGGAAAGGTGTTCAAAGAGTCGGATTCCGACGCGATGGCGATGATCGTCCTCGAGAGTGACCAACCTCTCGGTCCGGACGCTCATCGATATTACGAATCGCTCATCGGCCAGCTGAAGTCCGACCCGAAGCACGTTCAGCACATCCAGGACTTCTGGGGAGATCCGCTGACCTCGGCGGGTGCGCAGAGTGCCGACGGCAAGGCCGCTTACGTTCAGCTGAATCTTGTTGGCAATCAAGGCGAGACAAAGTCCAACAATTCCGTCGCGGCAGTGCGGAAAATAGTGGACAGCACGTCCGCACCGAAGGGCGTGAAGGCCTACGTCACCGGTCCGGCCGCGATTGCGGCCGACGGTAATACGAGCGGCGACAAGACAGTCGTGAAGATCTTGGTGACCACGGTCGTGGTGATCTTCGTGATGTTGCTCTTCGTCTATCGATCGTTCGTCACGGTGGCGCTGCTGCTGACCATGGTCGGCATCGAACTAGCCGCCGCCCGAGGCGTTGTCGCCTTCCTTGCTTTGCACGATGTCATCAAACTGTCGACCTTTGCCACCAATATCCTGGTGTCGCTGGCGATCGCGGCGGGCACCGACTACGGAATCTTTTTCATCGGGCGCTATCACGAGGCGCGCCACAACGGTGAGGATCGCACGACCGCCTATTTCACCGCCTATCGCGGTGTCGCACATGTGGTTTTGGCGTCCGGCCTGACGATCGCGGGCGCGACGTACTGCCTCAGCTTTGCCCGGCTGCCGGTCTTCCAGACCCTGGGCGCGCCCTGCGCGGTGGGCATGCTGGTCGCGGTCGCCGTGGCGCTGACTCTGATCCCGGCGGTCATCGTGGTCGGCAGCCGATTCGGTCTGCTGGAGCCCAAACGGCTGCACAGCGTCCGCGGTTGGCGGCGAGTGGGTACCGCCGTTGTGCGTTGGCCGGCACCAATTTTCGCCGCGACGTGTGCGGTCACCGTGGTCGGACTGCTCGCGCTGCCCAGTTACAAGGTGAGCTACGTCGACCGCGACTACATACCCAAGGACACACCCGGCAACGTCGGAATGGCCGCCGCGGAGCGGCATTTCTCGCAGGCGCGAATGATGCCGGAAATGTTGATGATCGAGTCCGATCACGATATGCGCAATTCAGCGGACTTCCTGGTCTTGGACAAACTGGCCAAGAGCATCTTCCGCGTCGAGGGAATCGCTCGGGTGCAAAGTATTACGCGGCCGCAGGGCACTCCGCTCGAGCACACCTCGATTCCATTTTTGCTCAGCATGCAGAATGCCGGGCAGCTGCAGAACTTGCAGGTCGCCAAGGGCCGGCTGGATGACATGTCCAAGCTGGCCGACCAGCTCGGCGGGACCATCAAATCGCTGGAGCGCGTGAACGTTCTGATGAACCAGCTGGTCGGAACGACGCATCACGTCGCCGGCCTCACCAAAGACACGGTGGCGATCACCAACGAGGTGCGCGACGACATCGCCAATTTCGACGACACCTTCCGGCCGCTGCGTAGCTACTTCTACGCGGATCCGCACTGCTACAACATCCCCATCTGCTGGGGAATCCGGTCGGCCTACAACGCCACCGACGGTGTCGACAAGCTCAGCCAAAAGCTCGGGGAGCTCAGCAAAGACGTGGACACCATCGACGCAGTGGTGCCCCAACTCGTCGCGCTGCTACCGCCGCAGATCGAGACCATGCGGAGCCTGCGGACCATGGTGCTGACCATGCACAGCACCATGTCGGGAATGTTCGACCAGGCCGACGAACTCACCGCAGACGCGACCGCCATGGGCAAGGACTTCGACGCCGCAAAGACCGACGAATCCTTCTACCTGCCGCACGAGGTCTTCTCCAACCCGGACTTCCAGCGGGTCGAGAAGCTGTTCCTGTCGCCGGACGGCAAGGCAGCGCGCTTCATCATCTCGCACAAGGGGGATCCGGCGACGGGCGAAGGCATGTCGCGCGTCGACGTCATCAAGACGGCTGCCTACGAGTCACTCAAGGGAACCGCGCTGGAGGATGCCAAGGTTTACATCGCCGGCACCGCAGCGACGTTCAAGGACTTACGGGAAGCGTCGAACTACGACTTCATGATCGCGGGTATCTCATCGCTCTGCATGATCTTCATCATCATGCTGCTCATCACCCGAAGCCTGGTGGCGGCGTTGGTGATCGTGGGAACGGTGGCGTTGTCGTTGGCTGCCTCATTCGGGATGTCCGTGCTGCTCTGGCAATACCTGATCGGAGTCAAGTTGCACTGGCTGGTGATGGTGATGTCCGTCATCATCCTGTTGGCGGTGGGCTCCGACTACAACCTGTTACTGGTCGCCCGGTTCAAGGAGGAGGTCGGTGCCGGGATCAAGACGGGCATCATCCGCGCGATGGGTGGTACCGGCAGGGTCGTGACGGCCGCGGGCCTGGTGTTCGCTTTCACCATGGCCTCGATGATGGTCAGCGACAACCGGGCCGTTGGTCAGGTGGGCACCACCATCGGTCTGGGCCTGCTGTTCGACACACTGGTGGTGCGGTCGTTCCTGATGCCGTCCATCGCGGCGATGCTGGGCCGCTGGTTCTGGTGGCCGATGAACGTCCCGTCGCGGCCGCCGCGGATCAGGCGGCAGCCCGACACGATCCACGCCGCTCACCAGCGACCGGCGGAAACCGATGTCACAGCGCCCCTGTCGACGATCGGCAACGGCACGGCGTACCACGTGTCCCGCCGCTAGTCCTGCGGCGCTCTTTAGAGACCGAGATCGACGCTAGCGAGCGGCGTACCCGCAGTTCTTCTCGCCACCGTCGATCTCGATGAAATTTTCGGAACCGGTCGCCGCTCAACCGATCAGCGGAAGGCCTCGTCGAGGATCTCCTGCTGCTCGACGGCGTGCACCTTCGACGAGCCCGACGACGGCGCCGACATGGCGCGTCGTGAAATCCGTTTGATGCCAGTCAGTTTGTCCGGGAACAGCTCGGGCAGCTCCAAGCCGAAGCGGGGCCACGCACCCTGGTTGGCCGGTTCTTCTTGCACCCAGAAGTACTGGTTGACATTCGGGTAGTGGTCCAGCGTGTCGCTGAGCCGGTGCCAGGGCAGCGGCGCAAGCTGCTCGATGCGCACGATCGCAATATCGTCCCGGTTGTCTTTCGCCTTCCGGGCAGCCAGATCGTAATAGATCTTGCCGCTGGTCAGCAGCATCCGAGTCGCCTTGCTGCGGTCACCGATGCCTTCCTCGTAGGTGGGTTCCTCGAGCACCGAGTGGAACTTGGTCTCGGTGAACTCTTTGATGTCGCTGACCGCAGCTTTGTTGCGCAGCATCGACTTTGGCGTAAAGACGATCAACGGGCGCTGGACCCCGTCGAGGGCGTGGCGGCGCAGCAAGTGGAAGTAGTTGGCCGGGGTCGACGGCACCGCGATCGTCATCGAACCCTCCGCCCACAACTGCAGGAAACGCTCGATGCGGCCGGAGGTGTGGTCGGGGCCCTGCCCTTCATGCCCGTGCGGTAGCAGCAACACCACGCTGGACAGCTGGCCCCACTTCGCCTCGCCGGAGCTGATGAACTCGTCGATGATCGACTGCGCTCCGTTGACAAAGTCGCCGAACTGTCCCTCCCACAACACCAATGCGTCCGGGTTGCCGACGGTGTAACCGTATTCGAAGCCGACGGCGGCGTACTCCGACAGCGGCGAGTCGAAGACCATGAACCTGCCGCCGGTCGGGTTGCCGTCCTTATCGACGGTCAGCAGCTGCAACGGGGTGAATTCTGCGCCGGTTTGGCGATCGATGATCACCGAGTGCCGTTGCGAGAAGGTGCCACGTCGGGTGTCCTGCCCGGACAGCCGGATCAATTTGCCTTCGGCCACAAGTGAACCCAGTGCCAGCAACTCGCCGAAGGCCCAGTCGATCTTGCCCTCGTAGGCCATCTCCCGCCGCTTCTCCAGCACTGGAATAACCCGCGGGTGGGCGGCGAATCCCTCTGGTAGCGCGAGGAATGCGTCACCGATACGGGCTAGCAATGCCTTATCCACTGCGGTGTCCAGACCGGCGGCGAGCATCTGGTTGGACTCCACCGACATGCTCGCTTGCGCGCCGTGCTTCTCGAGTTCACGAACGTCGTTGAACACCCGTTCCAGTTGGCCCTGGTAGTCGCGCAACGCGTCCTCGGCCTCTTTCATCGAGATGTCGCCACGGCCGATCAGCGCTTCGGTGTAGGTCTTGCGGACGCCGCGCTTGACGTCGACCACGTCGTACATATATGGGTTCGTCATGGACGGGTCGTCGCCCTCGTTGTGCCCGCGGCGGCGGTAGCACAACATGTCGATGATGACGTCCTTCTTGAATTTCTGCCGGAAGTCGACGGCCAACTTGGCCACCCACACACAGGCTTCCGGGTCGTCGCCGTTGACATGAAAGATCGGTGCGCCAATCATTTTCGCGACGTCGGTGCAGTACTCGCTGGATCGCGAATACTCGGGCGCGGTAGTGAAGCCGATCTGGTTGTTGACGATGATGTGGATCGTCCCGCCGACGCGGTAGCCGGGCAGTTTGGCCAGGTTCAGCGTCTCGGCGACCACACCTTGACCGGCGAAGGCGGCGTCGCCATGCAGCATCATCGGCACCACGGAGTTACCGCGTTCGCCCTCGCCCTTGTCCAGCAGGTCCTGTTTGGCCCGGACCAGACCCTCCAACACCGGGTCGACCGCCTCGAGGTGCGACGGATTCGCGGTCAGCGACACCTGAATGTCGTTGTCGCCGAACATCTGTAGGTATACGCCAGTGGCGCCGAGGTGGTATTTCACGTCACCGGAACCATGCGCCTGGGCTGGGTTGAGGTTGCCTTCGAACTCGCTGAAGATCTGGGAGTACGGCTTGCCGACGATATTGGCCAGCACGTTGAGCCGGCCGCGGTGCGGCATCGCGATGACCACTTCGTCGAGCCCATGCTCGGCGCACTGGTCGATCGCCGCGTCCATCAGTGGGATGGTGCTCTCGGCGCCCTCCAGCGAGAACCGCTTCTGCCCGACGTACTTCGTCTGCAGGAAGGTCTCGAACGCCTCCGCGGCGTTGAGCTTGCTCAGGATGTATTTCTGTTGTGCCACAGTCGGTTTGACATGTTTGGTCTCGACGCGGTCTTCCAGCCAGGCCAGCTGCTCGGGATCGAGGATATGGGTGTACTCGACGCCGATGTGACGGCAGTAGGCGTCGCGCAACAGGCCCAGGATGTCGCGAAGCTTCTTGTACTCAGAACCTGCGAAGCCGTTGACCTTGAACACCCGGTCGAGATCCCACAGGGTCAGGCCGTGAGTGATCACTTCGAGGTCGGGGTGGCTGCGGAACCTGAGTTTGTCCAACCGAAGCGGATCGATGTCGGCCATCAGATGACCGCGGTTGCGGTACGCCGCGATCAACTCCATCACGCGCGCGTTCTTGTCGACGATCGAGTCGGGGTTGTCGGTGCTCCACCGAATCGGCAAGTAGGGCACGCCCATTTCCCGGAACAGGTCGTCCCAGAAATCGTCGGCGAGGATCAGTTCGTGGATGGTGCGCAGGAAGTCACCCGATTCCGCGCCCTGGATGATGCGATGGTCGTAGGTCGAGGTCAGGGTGATCAGCTTGCCGATACCGAGTTCGGCGATGCGTTCCGGGCTGGCGCCCTGGAATTCCGCCGGGTACTCCATCGCGCCGACGCCGACGATCGTTCCCTGGCCTGCCATCAGCCGCGGCACCGAGTGGACGGTGCCGATGGTGCCCGGGTTGGTCAGCGAAATCGTCACGCCGGCAAAGTCTTCGGCGGCGAGCTTGCCGTCGCGGGCTCGCCGGACGATGTCCTCGTAGGCCGCGACGAACTGCGCGAAACTCATGGTTTCGCAACGCTTGATAGCCGCGACGACCAATGTCCGTTTGCCGTCCTTGCCCTGCAAGTCGATGGCGAGACCGAGGTTGATGTGAGCGGGCGTGACCGAGGTGGGCTTGCCGTCGACTTCGGCGTAGTGCCGGTTCATGTTCGGGAAGGCCTTGAGTGCCTGCACTAGCGCGTAGCCCAAGATGTGGGTGAACGAAACCTTTCCGCCGCGAGTGCGTTTGAGCTGATTGTTGATCACCACGCGGTTGTCGATCATCAGCTTGGCGGGGATCGCGCGCACGCTGGTCGCTGTCGGAAGTTCCAGCGACATCGACATGTTCTTCACGACTGCGGCGGCCGCACCCCGCAACACCTGGACCTCGTCGCCGTCGCCGGGTGGCGGGCCGGCCGGCTTGGCAGTGGGTGCC
>NZ_JBAPRN010000446.1:0-15091 GCF_049281135.1 Mycobacterium sp.
GAACAGGAAGCGGCCGAGGATATCGCCGCGCGACTCGGTGACCGGGCCGGCCTGATCGCCGACCTGACCGCGATCGAGCGCGCCGGCGCCGTGTGGCGCAGCACGTATGCACAGCCGTTGATCAGCAGCGTCATCCCGGGCCAGCCGAATGTCGTGAACCCCTCGACCGCCGACCGCGGGAAGGCCGAGTTCGACCGCATCCGCGGGCTATTTAATACCCAGAACGCCGATCTGGCGGCGGCGCGGATCGTCGCGGTCAACCAGCTCGACACGATGCGCAGCTGGCGTAACCGGATCCTGATCGCCATGGTGGCAGCGTTCATCGCCGGGACGGTCCTGCTGGGGCTGTTGATGCGACGCGCGGTGACTCGTCCCCTGGCGGTGCTCGCCGCTTCGTGCCGGCGGATTGCCGGAGGCGACTTCGCTCACAGCATCGCCGCGCGGGGGTCCAAAGACATCCGCGCGATCGCGGGCGACGTAGAGAACATGCGGGGGCGGATCGTGACCGAGCTGGACATATCCCGATCGGACCGGGCTCGCCTAGCGATGCAAACGGAGGTGCTCGACGCGCAGGCGGTCGAGCTACGGAGATCCAACGCCGAACTCGAGCAGTTCGCCTATGTCGCCTCCCATGACCTCCAGGAACCGCTGCGCAAAGTGGCCTCCTTTTGCCAGTTGCTCGAACAACGTTACGGAAGCGCGCTCGATGAACGGGGTATCGAATACATCGGATTCGCTGTCGACGGCGCCAAACGCATGCAGGTGCTCATCAACGATCTGCTCACCTTTTCCCGTGTCGGTCGACTCAATGTCACTCGCGCCACGGTTGACCTCGACGCCACCTTGGACACCGCTTTGGGCAATCTGGCCGCGGCGATCGAGGAGTCCAATGCCCAGATCGTGCGGCGCGATGGTCCGCTCCCTCAGGTCGTAGGCGACGCCACCCTTGTGACGATGCTGTGGCAGAACCTCATCGGCAACGCGGTCAAGTTCCGACGCGAGGATCACGTCCCCCATATCGTGATCGACTGCGAACGCGGCACCGGTGATCACGACGGCCATTGGGTGTTCAGCGTGACGGACAACGGCATCGGCATCGCTCCCGAGTTCGCTGCAAAAGTGTTTGTCATCTTCCAGCGTCTGCACGGCCGGGACTCTTACACCGGAACTGGTATCGGGCTGGCGGTCTGTAAGAAAATCGTCGAGCTGCACGGCGGTACCATCAGTGTCGACACCGGCAACAGCAGCGGCTCTCGATTCTGGTTCACCTTGCCTATTGCCGCCGACAGCAACCAGTCACCCCTCGGCGCAACCGAAGGAGCCCACCGATGACACCGGCTGGTCGCCCAATCGAGGTTCTGCTCATCGAAGACGATCCCGGAGACGTCCTCATCACTCGGGAAGCCTTCGAACACTACAAGATTCGCAACGCTTTGCGTGTTGCAAGTGACGGACAGGAAGGTCTCGACTATCTGTACCAACGTCGATCGCACAAGGGCGCGACCCGGCCGGACCTGATCCTGCTCGACTTGAACCTGCCGAAGTACGACGGCCACCAACTGCTTGAAAAGATCAAATCCGACCCGGACTTGTGCCACATCCCCGTTGTCGTCCTGACCACCTCGGCCGCCGAGGAAGACATTCTGCGCAGCTACCGACTGCACGCGAACGCCTACGTCACCAAACCCGTTGGCTTCGAACAATTCATGAACGTCATCCGCCAGATCGACGAGTTCTTCGTCCAAGTCGTAGCCCTCCCACCCCATTGATCCACCTCGTGTCGGTTGACGCAGGTGAAAGAAGTGTTACCTTCACCTGGTGTCTGCCGCACCCATCACCGGCCTGTCCGGAAAGCGCTACGGCGAAGTCCTTCTGGTGACGCCGGGCGAGGCGGGGCCGCAGGCGTCCGTCTACAACAGCTTCGGGCTCAACGACTGTCCCGCCGAATTGTGGACGGCGCTCGACGCACAGGCCATTGCGGCCGAAAACGGTGCTGCCACAGCCTTACTCAACGGCCCGCGCTACTGGTTGATGAACGAGATCGAAAAGACGAACGAGGGCCCGCGGATCATCAAGAACTTCGGCGGAATCGACATGGCGCTGCAGGCCCAAACCTTGCTGTCGGGGATGAACCCTGCGCCGTATACCGCCAATCAGGTCCACCGGCACACCGTCTTCACCTTTGACACCGGCGAAGAGGTGTACGAACTGCACGACCCCGCCCTTCGGCGGTGGGTGATGCAGACCTGGAGCCAGATCGTCGACCCCAACCTGGGGCGGGCGGACCTGGCCAGGCTCGGTGAGCGGCTCAACCTGCCCGAAGGATGGACATACCAGGCGCGAACGCTGACGAGCCCGTTGCGCATCGACACGACCACGCACGCTGCGCAGGTACTGCAGGACGACCTGACCAATAGCTACTCGCTGCTGGCCGGCTGAACCCTAGAGGTACTGACCGAGGTTGGACTCGGTGTCGATGGCCCGTGAGGCACTTGAGCTCTTGCCGGTGACCAGCGTGCGGATGTAGACGATCCGCTCGCCCTTCTTGCCCGAAATCCGCGCCCAGTCATCCGGGTTGGTGGTGTTGGGCAAGTCCTCGTTTTCAGCGAACTCATCGACGATCGAGTCGAGCAGATGCTGGATCCGCAGGCCTGGCTGACCGCTTTCCAGCACCGACTTGATGGCGTTCTTCTTCGCCCGGTCGACGACGTTCTGAATCATCGCGCCGGAGTTGAAGTCCTTGAAGTACATGACTTCTTTGTCGCCGTTGGCGTAGGTGACTTCCAGGAACCGGTTGTCGTCGATCTCGGCGTACATCCGGTCGACCACCTTCTCGATCATCGCCTTGATGCACGCTCCACGGTCACCGCCGAATTCAGTGATGTCATCGGCGTGCACCGGCAGAGTCTCGACGAGGTACTTGGAGAAGATGTCCTGTGCCGACTCGGCGTCGGGGCGCTCGATCTTGATCTTCACGTCGAGGCGGCCGGGCCGCAGGATCGCCGGGTCGATCATGTCCTCACGGTTGGAGGCACCGATCACGATGACATTCTCCAGGCCCTCGACACCGTCGATCTCGCTGAGCAGCTGCGGGACGACCGTGGTCTCCACGTCGGAGGAAACCCCGGTGCCGCGGGTGCGGAAGATCGAGTCCATCTCGTCGAAGAACACGATCACCGGTGTGCCCTCGGACGCCTTCTCGCGGGCCCGCTGGAAGATCAGCCGGATGTGACGCTCCGTCTCACCGACGAACTTGTTCAGCAGCTCGGGGCCTTTGATGTTGAGGAAGTAGGACTTGGCCTCGCGCGCATCGTCGCCGCGAACCTCAGCCATCTTCTTGGCCAGCGAGTTGGCGACCGCCTTGGCGATCAACGTCTTGCCGCAGCCGGGCGGCCCGTAGAGCAACACGCCTTTGGGCGGGCGCAGCGCGTATTCCCGGTAGAGATCCTTGTGCAGGAACGGCAACTCGACGGCGTCGCGGATCTGCTCGATCTGCCGGCCCAGCCCGCCGATGTCGTTGTAGGTGACGTTGGGAACCTCTTCGAGCACGAGGTCCTCGACCTCAGCCTTGGGGATGCGCTCGAAGGCGTAACCCGCTTTGGTGTCCACCAGCAGCGAGTCACCCGGACGCAGCTTGCGCGGCCGCAGGTCGTCGTCCGACGAGTCATACACACCGTCGGGCAGGTCCTCTGCCACCAATGGCTCGGCCAGCCACACGATGCGCTCCTCGTCGGCGTGACCGACCACCAGAGCGCGGTGCCCGTCCGACAGAATCTCGCGCAGAGTTGAAATCTCGCCGACCGATTCATACGTGCCGGCCTCGACGACAGTTAAAGCCTCGTTGAGCCGAACAGTCTGTCCCTTGCGCAGCGACTGCACGTCGATGTTGGGTGAGCAGGTGAGGCGCATCTTGCGGCCCGAGGTGAAGACGTCGACGGTGTCGTCCTCGTGGGTGGACAACAGCACGCCGTAGCCGCTGGGCGGCTGCCCGAGCCGATCGACCTCTTCGCGCAGCGCCAGCAGCTGCTGGCGGGCTTCCTTGAGGGTCTCCATCAGCTTGGAGTTGCGCGACGCCAGCGAGTCGATACGAGCCTCGAGCTGGTGCACATCGCGCGGACTGCGTGCGGCACTGTGCGATCCGGCCGCGTTGTCCAGTTGCTCGCGCAGGATCGCAGCCTCGCGTCGCAGCTCTTCCAACTCGGCAGCGTCCTCGCTGGAGAGGTCTGGCTCGCGCGGGTTACCGAACGCTTCACGCTCAAACTCACCCATGGTGCGCTCCTTTCCCGCTCCGGGACGGTGGTGCGGTGGATACCTCAACGCTACCGGCGATTTCCAATTCATGCGGGAACTCGAAATGGGGCACACGGGCAACAGCGTTAACATCTTGTTTAGTCAGCTTTACCGAGAGGACCTCAGTGACCGTGAAAACCCTAGCCACAGGCATGGCGGCGTTGGCCGCCGTCGGTGCTGCGGCCGCCGGTGTGACGTGCATTGCATCCGTCACCGCGGTGTCGCCCCGCGTTCAGCCGGTCGTCTTCGGCACGCCGTCCCCGGCAAGCGGGCGGTACCCCCAGCCCCTGGACCCGCCGGCGCCGGTCGGCGTGGACCTGCCGACCGCCTATCAGCTCACCAGCGTGCTGAACACGCTGCAGGACCCGAGCGTGTCGTTCGCCAGCAAGGGTTACCTCATCGAGGGCGGCATCCCCGTTCCCGCCAGCCTTGCCGACCACGAACTGCAAAAGGCCGCTGCCAAGGGCAGCCTGCCGCTGACGTTCGACATCAGCAACATCGCCCCCGCTGGTCCCGGCGCCGCCACGGCCACCATCACCGCGACGGGCCCGCATCTGACCCCGACACCCGAGTACCTCAGGTTCGTCGATCAAGGCGGCTGGAAGCTGTCGCACGACTCGGCGATGACGCTGATCCAGTCTGTGCGCTCGTCGCACTGACGGCCGCTGAATGCCCCGACGCCTCACCGCAGTCTTGAGCGCCGCCGCGATTGCGGCGGTGCTCGGGCTTCCGGGGTGTTCCAGCGATAAGGACGATGCGTCGCCGGAGACCTCCGCGCCGTCGACGGCGGCGTCGCTGAGTTCGACGGCGGCCCCACAGGCCGCTCCATTGCCGCCGCCCGATGCGTTGGCGGGCGTGCTGTACCGGCTGGCTGACGCGGCGGTGCCCGGCCCCCAGAAGCTGAACCTGGTCGAAGGCGCCACCCCGGAAAACGCCGGAGTCTTCGACCAGTTCTCCAATGCACTGCTGAACGGTGGTTTCACGCCGGTGAAGTTCGATGTACGCGATGTCGGTCGGTCTGACCGGGATCCGGCCGACGTGGTGGCCAACGTCGACGTCAGCTCATCGAATCCGAAGGGTCCCCGATTCTCTTTTCCCATGGAGTTCAAGCCGTTTCAGGGCGGCTGGCAGCTGTCGGCGCGGACCGCCGATGTCCTGCTGGCGTTCAAGACCGACTCCGCGCCGCCCCCGGCGGAGCCCGGTCACTGACTCCAGATGTGGATCGGCTGGCTGGAGTTCGACCTTCTGCTCGGTGATGTGCGCTCGCTCAAGCAGAAGCGATCGGTGGTGCGGCCGGTGATCGCGGAACTGCACCGCAAGTTCGGCGTATCGGCCGCGGAGACAGGATCACAAGAACTTCACCGACGGGCCGGGATCGGCGTGGCGATGGCTTCGGCCGATCGCAGCCATGCCGTCGACGTGCTGGACGCCGCCGAACGCCTGGTGGCGGCGCATCCGGAGTTCGAGTTGCTGTCGGTGCGCCGAGATCTGCGGCGCAGCGACGACTGATCGGGCTAAGCGGTAGATGCGGCGTGGGTAATACCTGACACTCCTTGTCTGCGAAGGTGTCACGATATCGAGGTGAGCGACGATCGGGTGCGCTCGGCGTTAGACGGCGAAGGCCCCCCGGCAGGCCAAGCGTCGATAGATGAGTTGCTGGATCGGGCGGTTTCTGCGATTAACCGTGGTGATCGGGAAACCGCGACAGCCTTGGCAGGGCGGGTACTTGCCGCTGACAGCGCGAACGCTGAGGCCGAGGATCTGTTGGCTGCGCCGAGTAAACCGGGTGAGATCCGGCGGCTGACAATCTTCTTCGCCGACCTGGTGGATTCGACAGTCTTATCGGGGCAGGTGGAGCCGGAGACGTATCGGCTCCTGGTAGGCCGCTACCGCGAGATGGTCCTGCGCGCGGTGACCCGATACGAGGGACACATCGGCTCCACTCACGGCGACGGATTGCTTGCCGTGTTCGGTCACCCGGTTGCCCACGAGGACGATGTGCGTCGGGCGGTGCATGCCGGTCTGGAGATCACCCGACAGGTGGCTCGGCTCAGCGAGCAGGCAAAACGTCGCTTCGCGGTCGATATAAGTGTCCGAATTGGGGTACATCGCGGGCTCGTCTATTTGGACACCGCGCAAGACGACGTCTACGGGCTGGCCGCCAATCTTGCTGCGCGGGTCTCGGGCCTGGCTCCCCCGGACACAGTCGTGGTCTCTGACGCAGTTGAGGTGTTGATACACAACGACTTTGAGTTGCAGGAGCGACCCCCCGCCCTGGTCAAAGGGGTCGAGGAACCGGTCAGGCATTACCTCGTAGTGCGCGAGCGCGAGCCAGCCCGCAAATCGCGTCAAGGTCCACTTGTGGGCCGCGATACAGAGCTGGCGCACCTGAAAGCGTCTTGGGCGCTAGCGCAATCCGGCACGTTGCATGTTCCTGGCGTCGTGTTGAGAGGCGAGCCCGGAATCGGGAAGTCCCGTCTTGCGGCGGCGGCGGCCGAAATGGCCGAGGCGGCTGGGTCGCCCGTTCTCGACCTGGTCGGGTCGCCGTTTCATACGGACGCCGGGCTACAGCCGGTGCGCATATTGTTGGAGCATCGCTGTGGCATTGCTCGCAGCACCGATCAGGCCGAGCGACTGCGGTTGCTGGACGCCGAAATTCGCACCCTCGGCGTGGACCCGCGGAGCACCGTGCCGCTGCTGGCGCCCGTCCTCGGTATCGAAGCGGCTGCCGGCTACCAGCAGGTCGCTGCCGAAGGCCGACGGCTCTACGAGCTGATCGGGGACGCCGTCCAGACCTATCTGCTGGCATGCCTGGACGACGGCGCCGCGTTGCTGGTGGCCGAGGACGTGCACTGGTTCGATCCATCGACCCGGGAGGCACTTGGTCGGCTATTGCTCGCCGCCAGCGGCCACTTGTTGGTGGTGATTACTGGCCGGCCCGGCGACTGGCTACCAAAGACTCGGCGGCACACGACATTCGACCTGGCGCCGTTGACCGAGGAACAGACCGACAAATTGATCACGGCCTTGGATCCGGGCCTTAGCGCGGATAGGCGGGCGGCGGTGAGTGCGCGCTGCGACGGGGTGCCTTTCTACATCGAGCAGGTCGTGGCCGGACTGACTCAGACCGGCGTGCCCGAAACTCTGTATGAGCCGTTGTTCGCACGCCTGCGCGCCAGCCCCAAGGTGGTGCCGGTGGTGGAGGCGGCCGCCGTCATCGGCCGCAACATTGATCTGGGCCTGTTGTGCTCGGTCGTGGACCTGAGTGACGGCGAGGTCGACGAGGTGATCGACGAGCTCGAAGATGCGCTGGTGCTCGAACCGTCCGGAACCAGCACGTGGCGGTTTCGCCACGAGTTGCTGCGCGAAGTCGCCGCCGAGCTGGCACCCCCAACCGTGCAACGCGGATTACACGCCAAGGTGGCCGACGCCCTAAGCGGCAGTGCGGCCGGCGAGCCAGACTGGCAGCTGGTCGCCGGCCACTACGAGCGAGCACACCGGTTCGACCAGGCCGCAATCGCCTACCAGCAGGCATCCAACACTGCGCGACTTCGCGGCGCCCTGGCCGAAGCCCGCACCTACCTCACCCGGGGCCTCACGCAGCTCGACCGTGCCACACCCGGGGCGGACCGCGACCGCCGTGAGGCCGCGCTGCGGATGGAGCGAGGATTTCTCACATCGGCCGCGGAAGGCTATCAAAGCCGGGAGGCTGCCGCCGACTTCGAGCGCTGCCTACAGGTAAGCGGCACCCTGCGCGACGACGAGCTGTTCGCGACATTGATCGCCCTGGGGAACTACTACCAGGTCCGTGCCGACCTTGGCCGGGCGGCCCAGGTCATCGAATCGCTAGGAAGGGGCCTCAAGGGGCAGCAGTGGGCCCGCCCGAAGATCGACATCTTGGTCGGGACGACGGCGTATCTGCGCGGCGATTTGAATGCCGCCACGTCTGCCCTCGAGGCGGCAACCGCGGGCGTGGCGGCAGCAGACCAGCACAAGGTCGACGCCGAGTGGTCGCGGGTCAGCGAGCCGATCTCGTCGGGGTCCCTCCATTTGGCTTTGGTCGCGCTAGTGCGCGGCGATCTTACGAGAGCGGAAGCCGAGCTGGCCCGCTCGGCGCGCCTGGCCGACGGGTTCGGCTTCCCCGAGGGTCCGTACCTGCTCGCCTACACGCGGTCCATGGAAACGTGGCTGCGCGTCGAGGCCGGTCAGCTCGCCCGTGCCGCCCTCGTGGCCGCCGAAATGAGCAATGAGGCCGAGCGGCACGGCTTCGACATGTGGCGGCTGGTGGGTGCCCATTGGCAGGCCGTCGTCGGCGCCCTGGCCGCACTGGACGCCGGCGACCTCGACCCGACCGTCCTCGAGGTGCAGATCGCGACCATCACCGCGTTCCTCGACACTCTGCGCACGATCGAGGTGAACATCTACACCACCGTCCACGACGGGATCCTCGGGCGGCTGTTGATCGCCGCCGGCCAACCCGAGGCAGCCCGCGAACGCCTGGGCATCGGGCTGGCGCTGGCCCAGGACACCGGCATGTGTTTCTACGATGCTGAGCTTTTGCGGCTACGCGCTCAGACCCACGACGACAGGGGTACACGCCAGGCCGACACCACCGCGGCCGTCGAGTTGGCGCGCCGGCAGGGCGCGACGTTATTCGAATTGCGCGCCGCGCTGGACGATTTCTCACTTCGGGGTGAGCCAGCATGCGCCGACGTTGCCGACGCCGTAAATCGTATTCCGGCCGACAACGCTTGGCCGGAGTTAGGCCAGGCCCGCATTGCACTGTCTGACCGGTCGCGATCGGCCGACGGTCGCTTGGCCTAAACCGGCCGCTTGCGGCGCAGCGACGACTAGCTCGGCGACGCCGGCTCGCTGGGGCGTTGCTTTCTGCGCAGCGGCGTCGGTGGGACGGTGTCCGGCGCCAGCTTGCGCGCGAACACCAAAAACGCTGTGTGCCCGCGCATGTTGTGCTGGGGGCGCACGGCCAGCCCGACGACATTCCAGCCGCGTTGGATGGTCTCCCAGGCGCGGGGCTCCGTCCAGCACCGCTGCTCGCGCAGCGCCTCCACCGCCTTCGACAGCTGAGTCACGGTTGCCACGTAGATCATCAGCACGCCGCCGGCGACCAGCGCCCGCGACACCCGGTCGAGCACTTCCCACGGCGCCAGCATGTCCAGCACAACCCGGTCGATCGAGCCGTCGGGCAGAGCGGCGTCGACGATGTCGCTGATCATCAGCCGCCAGTTGTCGGGGACGCAGCCAAAGAAGGTCTCCACGTTGCGGCGCGCGTGTTCGGCGTGGTCGGCGCGCACGTCGTAGGAGATCACCTGTCCTTCCGGTCCGACGGCGCGCAGCAGCGAACAGGTCAGCGCCCCGGACCCGGCCCCCGCCTCCAATACCCGTGCGCCCGGGAAGATGTCGCCCTCGTGCACGATCTGCGCGGCATCTTTCGGGTAGACCACCTGAGCGCCGCGCGGCATCGAAAGCACGTAGTCAACCAGCAGCGGACGCAACACCAGGAACTGGTCACCGTTGGCGGACTTGACCACGCTGCCTTCCGGCAGCCCGATGACCGCATCGTGCGCGATTGCGCCGCGATGGGTGTGAAACTCGCCACCGGGACTGAGCAGCATCGTGTAGTGCCGCCCCTTGGCGTCGGTGAGCTGAACGCGATCACCGATGACGAACGGGCCGGTTGCGGACACAGCCGTCAAGCCTGCCAGCAGACGCGCCGCCAAAGGTGCGCGGGGTTGTCCGACCCGGCCTCTAGGCTGCGGATATGAGCGACGGACCAGGCACGCCAGCCAGGTCGCGCCCGGCGTCGAGACCAGCGCTGTCACCGTCGCGGGCGGCCGACTTCAAGCAGTGCCCGCTGCTCTACCGTTTCCGCGCGATCGACCGGCTGCCCGAGCCGCCCTCTACCGCTCAGGTGCGCGGATCGGTGGTGCACGCCGCACTGGAGCAGCTCTACGGTCTCCCCGCCGCCCAGCGCGGCCCGCAGACCGTCGACGCGCTGGTCGGTCCGGCGTGGGAGCAGGTGATCGCCGCCGAACCCGAGCTGGTCGACCAGTTGGATGCCGAGCAGCAGACCCACCTGCTCGATGAGGCCCGCAAGCTGCTGTCCGGCTACTACAGCCTGGAAGACCCGACCCGGTTCGACCCGCAGAGCTGCGAGCAGCGCATCGAGGTCGAACTTGCCGACGGCACCCTGCTGCGCGGGATCATCGACCGGATCGATGTCGCGCCCACCGGCGAATTGCGGGTGGTGGACTACAAAACCGGCAAGGCCCCACCCGAAGCCCGGGCGCTGGCCGAGTTCAAAGCCATGTTCCAGATGAAGTTCTATGCGGTCGCGTTACTGCGCTCGCGGGGCGTGCTGCCGACGCGACTGCGGCTCATCTACCTCTCCGATGGCCAGCTGCTGGACTACTCCCCCGACGAAGCCGAGCTACTGCGCTTCGAGAAGACGCTGATGGCGATCTGGCACGCCATTCAATCCGCCGGTGCCACAGGAGATTTCAGGCCACGACCGTCGCGGTTGTGCGACTGGTGCGCGCACCACGAGCACTGTCCGGTCTTCGGCGGCACACCGCCGCCATACCCGGGCTGGCCGGAGGCTCCCGACGAAGGCAACGCAGACACCGTCCTGGAGCACAAAGCCGAGCCGGCTGCTTGATCGCCGGCTACTTCAGCGGCGACATCTCTTGCAGCATTGTCGGTATCAGCTCGCAGACCGTGGGGTGAATATGCATCGTGCGGGCCAGTGTTTGGTAGGGCGCCTTGGCTGACATCACGTCCAGGATGCAGTGGATGGCCTCGTCGCCTCCGACGCCGAGGATGGCGGCTCCGAGGATCTGCTGCGTCTCGGCGTCGACAACTACCTTCATAAAGCCTTGCGTCTCACCCTTTTCCACTGCCCGTCCGACTCTGGTCATCGGTCGCTGACCGACCAGCGCGGGGCGGCCGGACGCCCGAACCTGCTCGACGGTCATCCCGGCGCGTCCCAGCGGCGGATCGATGTAGAGCGCGTAAGCGGTGATCCGGTCGCTCACCCGCCGTGGGTCATCGTCGAGCAGGTTGCCGGCCACGATTTCGAAGTCGTTGTAGGAGGTGTGGGTGAAAGCGCCCTTGCCGTTGCAGTCCCCCATCGCCCAGATGTGGTCGACGGTGGTTTTCAGTTGGTCGTCGACGGCGATGTATCCATGGGCGTCGGTGCGGACGCCGGCCTGTTCGAGCCCGAGGTCGTCGGTGTTGGGGCGCCGCCCGACCGCCATCAACAGGTGGCTGCCCGCTATCGGTGCCGCACCAGCTCGCGGAGTCAGATCGAATCCGTTGTCGCGCTTAGTTATCCGAATATCAGTGGCGTCGACGACGATGTCGATACCTTCGTTCTCCAGGATCGCCTTGATGGCGACGGAGACGTCCTCGTCTTCGCGCGATGTCAGTCGCGGGCCTTTTTCGACCACGGTCACCTTGGCGCCGAAACGCCGGTACATCTGCGCGAATTCCAGGGCGATGTAACTACCACCGACGATGACGAGATGCTCGGGCAGCGTATCGAGTTCGAGGATCGACACATTGGTGAGAAAGTCGATATCGGCCAGCCCGGGAATGTCGGGCACCACCGCACGTCCGCCGACGTTGAGGAAAATGCGCTCGGCACTCAACGTCTCATCCCCGACGCGCAACGTGTGTGGATCCTGGAAGCTGGCATGACCGCGAATGACGATGCAGCCGTCCATGCCGTCAAGCCAGTCTTCGACGCCTTTGCGGTCGTCTAGCATGATGGCGTCCTTGCGCGCCTTGACTTTTCGCATGTCCACGCGGACCGCGCCGGTGTCGACGCCGAAGTCGGCACCGCGCCGGGCCATATGTGCGGCCTGCGCACTGGCCACCAGTGTCTTGGTCGGGATGCAGCCGGTGTTGACGCAGGTACCGCCGATCAGCTTGCGCTCCACCATCGCAACGGTGTGACCGGCCGCGGTCAGCCGTCCCACCAGCGGGGGCCCGGCCTGGCCGGCGCCGACTACGATCGCGTCGAAACGCTGCGTCACAGAGCGGCGGTGATTGCGGCGAGCGCGAATCCACCGCCAACGGCGACGACGTCTTCGAGTAGAGCGGCCGGCAGGTCACGGCCAAACGACCCGGCCAGCTGGCCGCGCGCCCGGGCACCGAGCAAGGTGCCGAGCACCGCGCCGATCACGCCGGCGCCGAGCGCGCTCCAAGTGACGGCCCACGCCGTGCCGATCACAGCTCCCGCGAACCCGCCGGCCACGATCCGGCCAATGAACGCCGGCGGCGCCGTGCGGGGCGGCGTCTTGGGCTGCTTGTCGACAAAGAGTTCCCCGAGCGCAAGCACGGTGAAGATGCCGACGGTTATCCAATTGCCAACCCAGGAAGCCCAGGTTCCATTCAGATTGATCCAGTGCAGCGCGGCGGCCCACGAGATGACAGCCGGGGCCGTCATGGATCGCAGACCGGCGATCACACCAATTCCCAGGGCTAGCAGCAGAACATAGAAATGCGTCATGTGCGACATCGCGACCCCTCCTCAGGGCTCGACAAACGAACGCGGCTCTAGCGGGACGCTAACACAGCGGCGGCTGTCCCACCGGGACAACCATGATCAGAACCGGAAGAACCGGAGGCTTGAAGCCAGGATCGCTTTGGCACCAATCGCCGCCAAATCGTCCATGATCTCGTTGACACCGCGGCGCGGCACGAGCGCCCGCACCGCGACCCAATCGGGGTCGGCGAGCGGCGAGATCGTGGGTGACTCCAACCCTGGTGTTATTGCTGTGGCTTTGTCGAGAGCCGAACGCGGGCAGTCATAGTCGAGCATCAGGTACTGCTGGCCGAACACCACGCCCTGCACCCGGGCAACCAGTTGATCGCGGGCAGCGACGTCCGGCCGGTAGGCAGCATCCGGGTCGACCTGTTCGATCAGGACCGCCTCTGAATCGCACAACGTTTCGCCGAAGGCCACCAGGTTGTGCAAGTTCAAGGTGCGGCCCGAACCCACTACGTCGGCGATGGCGTCGGCGACGCCGAGCTGTATCGAGATCTCGACCGCACCGTCGAGGCGGATCACCGTCGCGTCAATACCGCGGGCCGCCAAGTCTTCTCGCACCAGGTTGGGATATGCGGTGGCGATGCGGCGGCCAGCCAGGTCCTCGACCTTCCAGTCCCTTCCGGCCGGGGCCGCGTAGCGGAAACTGGACGAGCCGAAGCCCAGCGCCAGCCTCTCATGCACCGAAGCCCGTGACTCCCGCGCCAAATCCCTTCCGGTGATGCCGAAGTCGAGCTCACCCGACCCGACATAGATCGCGATGTCTTTGGGCCGCAGGAAAAAGAACTCGACGTTGTTGTGCGGATCGATGACGGTCAGGTCTTTGGGATCGGTGCGACGCCGGTAGCCGGCTTCGGACAGAATGTCGACGGCCGATTCGCTCAGCGCCCCCTTGTTGGGGACCGCAACGCGCAGCCTGGTGGACCCGTTTCGGTGCTGCGGCGTCATCAGAGTTTCCGGTACACGTCGTCGAGCGTGAGCCCGCGAGCGATCATCAACACCTGAGCCCAGTACAGCAACTGGCTGATTTCCCCGGCCAGCGCCTCGTCGGACTCGTGTTCGGCGGCCAGCCACACTTCCCCGGCCTCTTCGAGGATCTTCTTACCCAGCGTATGCACGCCGCTGTCCAGCGCGGCGACGGTGCCGCTGCCGGGCGGACGAGTGCGGGCACGTTCGCCGAGTTCGGCAAACAGATCCTCGAAGGTCTTCACGGCCAGCGATTGTTTCATGGGTGGCTAAGCAAAGTCACGGCGGTTTCAGGTCGCGGCGGGTGGCGCGGCAGTCGGAGACACCTCGTCGGGCATGTCCTCAAGCGACACCCCGTTGGTTTCGCGGACCCACCGCCAGACGAAAACAAGCGACAGCATCGCGCACAGCGTGTAGAACCCGTAGGCCACACCGAGCACGTGACGCAGCGCCGGGAACGTCGCCGCGATAGTCCAGTTGGCCATCCACTGCACGCCTGAGGCCAGGCCCAGCGCCGCCGACCGGATGCGGTTGGGAAACATCTCGCCCAGCAGCACCCACAGCACCGGCCCCCAGGACACCGCGAACGCGACCACGAACAAGTCGGCAGCCACCAGCGCGATCACCCCGGCGGCTCCGTCGAGTTGCGGCCGACCGTTGACGGTGGATGCTCCGGCGAACACCACAGTCATCGTCGACAGCGTCACTGACATGCCGGCCGATCCGGCCAGCAGCAGCGGCCTTCGGCCGAGCCGGTCGATCAGCGCGATCGCCACCAACGTGATCAGCACGTTGACCCCGGTGGTCACCAGAGAAATGGTGAACGACGACTTCTCGCCGAAGCCCACTGCCTCCCACAGCAAATCGGAGTACGAGAAGATCACGTTGATGCCGACGAACTGCTGAAAGACGGCCAGCCCCAGCCCGACCCAGACGATTCCGTACAGCCCGCCGGTCGGCTTACGCAGATCGCGCCACGACTGTGGCTTCTCCTGCTCCAGGGAGCTCGCGATACGAGTGATCGTCACCTCCACGTCGCGCGGGCCCAGCAGTTGTCCCAGCACGTGGCGAGCTTGTGAAATCTCTTGTCTGCCAACCAGGTAACGCGGCGACTCGTAAATCGTGAAAAGCATTGCTAAATACAGCAGCGCCAGAATCAACTCGCCGAGAAAAGTCCAACGCCAGGCCGCCAGGCCCAGCCAGAGCGGCTTGCTCGCACCGCCCGCGATGTGGAACGGCAGCCAGGTGAACGCCATCGCTCCGAAG
>NZ_JBAPRN010000447.1:0-2226 GCF_049281135.1 Mycobacterium sp.
CGGGGAATCTTCAGCACCGGGTCGACGCCGCCGGGATCAAGATCGAAAGTCCAGCTGCGCTTGTCATGGGTCGGCCCGCAAAACCCAATGGACAGCACGCTTTCCAGCCCAAGTAGCCGGCGAACGATGATCGCGCGGTTGGCCCACGGGCAGGCGCGGGCTACGACAAGTCGGTACCGGTCCGGTTGCACCGGATAGCCGTCGCGGCCGTCGGCAGTGATCCGGGTTTCGATGTATTTGGTGTCGCGGGTGAACTCGCCGGCCTCGGCGACGTAGGAAGCCATTTTTCCAGCTTGCCCCAAAGCCCGGTTCTGGCCTAGTGCTTTCCCCGCCACGGACCAGCGCGACTTGCCACCACCGCGAACCAGTCGATCTAGTCCTCAAAGCAGAACGCCCCGCCACATCATCGTGGCGGGTCGTTGCGAGCAGATCAGCCTGCCATGAACTCGCGGTAGGCCGACTCCAGATTCGTTGGCAGCGCCGTCACATTGCATTGCCGTTCGGTGTCACCAATGGGAGCCAGGACGCCACGCAGGTCGTAGTACTCGCTGGGATGCGAAGTGAAATAGCTACGAAGGTCGGACTCCGCCTGTGGACGGGGCTGGCCGTAGGCAGCCATAACCACCTGGTTGGCGTCAGGATGCGCGGCAAGATATTGCTGCGCCGCGCCGGTCACCGACGAAACGGTGGTGTTCACACCTGAGGGGCTGCAATCTGGTGCTGCGATCGCCGACGGCACCCCAGAGATCCCCAGGGCCAAGCCCCCAGCGAGCAGGCCTGCGCTGATCCCGGCGATGCGTCGGCGCGCGTCGATATTACTGATTTTCATCATCAGTGTTGTCCTTCGAATTGATCTGAGCTGATAGCGGGGAACACTGCTCGTCCCTGAATTCAACGTAGCCGAAGCGGACATGGCCCCGCGCGCCAAGACATCGGGTGCGGACTCTGATGGAGAGGCTGGGCTGACCAGTCCTGGCACCGGCAGGCCTGATTTGTGAAGGCGCGACAGAATCTGCCGCAATCGTGACATGAATCGTGACGCGTTCGTGACCTGACGAGGCAGCCCGCGTCGGGTTATGACGACGTGGTGGTGAACCGAGGGCCGAAGTTCCGGGCCTACCGCGACCACCGTCGACCAGTTCTGCACTGTTGATCCCAACGGTGGGTACAAGGGGCAGAATCGATTCATATGGACTCTTCGGACCCGAACGCGAGGCACGAGCTCGCGATGCGCATGGCCGAGCTCGCACGTACGACAGCGGCGCCCAGCACGCTCAAGCAGATTCTCGACGGAGTGACCGCAGCGGTGGTGGAGCTCATACCGGGAGCTGACCTTGCGGGAGTCTTGCTGGTGAAGAAGGGCGGCACCTTCGAGTCCCTCGCAGAAACCGACAGTTTGGTCGCAAAGCTCGACAAGCTACAGCACGATTTCAGCGAAGGACCCTGCGCTGAAGCCGCTCTTCAGGACACGATTGTCCGAAGTGATGATCTCCGAAGTGAGCCGCGCTGGCCGCAGTTCGCACCGGCAGCTGTCGAACTCGGGGTGCACAGTGGCCTATCGTTCAAGCTCTACACGGCAGACCGCACAGCGGGCGCGCTGAACGTGTTCAGTAACCGGGCCGATGTCTGGGATACCGACGCAGAGACCACTGGGGCTGTTCTCGCCGCGCACGCTGCCGCCGCGATTTTGGCCCAGCGCCAGGAAGAGCAGCTGCACGCCGCGCTGCTGACCAGAGACCGTATCGGCCAAGCCAAAGGCATCATCATGGTGACTTACGGTGTCGACGATGTGAGCGCTTTCGACATGCTCCGGCGAATCTCCCAGGAGACTCAGGCCAAGCTCGCCGACGTCGCCCAGCGGGTCATCGACACCCGCGGCGGGGGCAAGTAACACGTTTCGGCAGTCTCGCATTGGGTATCACATATCCAGCACGCTGAACTTTCTGTATTCGCGTCGCTTTTGTCGGGACTAGAACAGACTGGCCCGCAAATTCCACTCATAGCACCTATCTGGCGCTGCGCGCCAAAATCAGGAGTGATTATGCGTAAGACCATCGCGGTAGTTTCAGCCACCGGGGCAATGCTGTTCGGCGGGGCAGGTCTTGCCGGCGCTGCCGTTCAGGGCGCGCCGGCACCGTCGTCGGCGACAACGACGTTGGCGGACAACGGCAATACCAACACCGATCAACACAGCGACAACACCGGTAAGTGGGGCATGTTCGGTCT
>NZ_JBAPRN010000448.1:0-2873 GCF_049281135.1 Mycobacterium sp.
ATGAAGCGCCGGATCTCTGCGTCGACGCCGGCGACGACGCGCAACAACTCGCCGCGAATACTTTTCGACGAGACGTGGACCGTGATGTCCGACGGACGCGGCTTTGCGACGTCGACAATCAGCAGCAACGGCTCAGCCGCGCGCGCGGTCGCGCTCAGCCCGATGTCGCCGTCGACCGTGAAGCGCTGCTTGTCGATTCTGAGGTCGACGAGAAGGTCGATGAGCAGGGGGATGTGAATGTCAAAAGTGATGCTGTCGTCGACGTTGCGGGTGACCTGCGGTTGCTTGATGGTCACGTTGGCGCTGACTTTGGCGATCTTCCCCGGACCCTGAGCCATCGGGGGCATGTCGAAGTTGTTGCCCGCGATCGCGGCGAACGCCGCGCCGACGCGCTCTTCGGTCACGGCCACTTCGAAGAATCGGCGCCCAAACGTCTCGTAGCTCACGTACTCAAAGCCCTGCATAGTAAATACCGTCTCACGTGGCATTCCGAGACTGCGGCAGATCCCATCGTGTCGGCCCTGCCGCATCGCTCGACGGCGCTAGATGTCTGAGCCGTGTAGTTGTGAGAGAATTCAGCCGTCGCACCGGTGCGATCCGGTATGGGCTCTCGGTTGCGTATGTGAACCGCACCACACACCCACCAATGATTCGATATCCACGGCCGTGGCCTTTCTGGTCGGCAGATTCTGGAGGTACCTGACTCCGATGTGCGCGCATCAAGTTGCTGAACCACGAACCGCAGGCTCGTCGATATCGGCCTTGCTCACCTGGCTGGGCGGAGCCGACCGTCGTGAACTCAACGAACGTCACGAGCGGTCCACCCACGCGGTCGCGGGCGTGGTTGTGCTGGTCGATGTCGTATTGACCTGGTTGGTGACGACCCTCGCTGTGATGCCGACGGTGCACGTGTCGGCGCTGGTCGTGGTCCCGTTCACCTTGCTATTCGCCCTGTTGGTGGGCGCGACGGCCCGAGCGATCGCGACCGGGCCGACGCGCGGTGCTGCCGGGCACGGAACGACGGCGCTGGCCGTCGTCCTGGTGATGGCTTTGGGTGGGGTCGTCGGCGAATTCGCGGCGCTCGCGCTGTTCTCCGGCTCGATTGAGCGCGTGATCCACCAACAGGCCGCGCGCAACGCCATTTCGGCGCCGGCCGTTGTCCAGCAATCGAGCAACCTGCAGCAGATGCGCGAGGCACGCGTCGCGCTCGACCAGGCCGTCGACGCGGCCCGTGCACACCGTGACGAGGCGCTGGTCGTCGCCCGCTGCGAATACCATCCGACTCCGGCGTGTCCCCAGACCCGAATCACCGGCGTACCCGGTTCCGGGCCCGAAACCCGAACGGCCAATGAGCTTCTCGCCGACTCTCAGCAAGAACTTGATCAAGCCATCGCGGCTCGCGACCGACGAGTCCCCGGACTGGAAGACCAAATCAGCCACGGCGAGCGGGTACTCGACGAAGCGCGCCAGAGCGCGATCGCAGACGCGGATCACGATTTGGGCTCGCGTTGGGTCGCAATGCAGCAGTTGACGTCGGCCGGCGCGGGCACACTGGCACTGCGCTTGCTAACGGTCGGGTTCTTCATAGCCCTGGGCGTATTGCCACTGATCCTGCGACGGTGGCGCGGGGTCACGAGCCATGATCGCCACGCTCAGGCCCGCGCCGAACGTGAAAAGGCCGAGTTGGAAGCCGATACAGCGATCGCCGTAAGACGGGCGGAGGTGCGTGCGGCCGCCGAAACCATGTGGGCCGAACAGCAACTCGAACAAGCCCGACTGGCCGTCGAGGCACAGACGGAAATCGACCGCGCGCAGCTACGTCATCGGGTGAGCGCCGCGATTGAGGTCACGACACCCGACCCGGAACCGGTGGACGACGACATCTATCTGCCGATCGCCGCCGAGGCGCACGCCGCGAGTCTCGCTACGCCGGCGCCGGCGACCAGTGAGGTGAGCGAGGCAAGGAATCTACCGGCAATTGTCGAGGCGCCCGATATGCCCGCCACGCAGTCGATTCCAACGATCCCCGATGTCACCAGAGCAGCCGCTCGCTGGATCCGGCCACTGGTACCGAATTTCGTAGCCCGCGCGATCGACACCTCAACGCATCCGCTTCGCACTGCACGCCAAGTCATCGAAGAATTCGAGGAAATCACCTTCTCGCTCAGAAGAACTCACAAGATCACTGTCGCAACCGAGGAGGACTCCGGCGCGTCATCCGCCTACAGCTCGGTCTCGGCCCATTCGCAGGATGACCGCGACAACAGCGATCTCAATGCAGGCGCTGCTGCGGCCCAGGCGGTTTCGGCGCATCGTCCGCTGGCGGGGCGCGCGAAAGGCCATTCGGTGATCTCCGGAAGCCGGGAAGCGCAACCCGAATTGGCTGAACGTGATGGGCCTGCTGAGCTACGTGCACCCGACGGGCCGCGGCAATTGCCCCCTGCTCGATAACCAAAGCGCAGAACGCAGCTCGGCAACCTGCAGGTAACTTGACGAAGAGTCAGCGCAACCGCGTCACTGGCCTGCGTAGATGGGCCTAAGCAGGGCGCCTAACCGAGATTCCGCTCACAGCGATAGATAACGCTTTGCTAAACAGGGCTTTTGGCCTAAAGTTGCTGCATCTGGGTCATCGCTCAGCGAAAAGTCAAGAACGGGTTACTCTTCCACCTGCGTGGAATTGACGCTTTGGAAACCCTTATCTAGCAGGTCTTTTTGCAAGAAAATGTAATCCACGTCATGTATTGGGCGCAAAGGTGATGGGGCGCACAATTTTTGGCCGATTATTGATCTTGTTTGTAACGTCCCGGTTCATGTTTGTTTTAGCGACACTGATGGGCCTGATTGAGCAAATGTCAGGCACGCCGTACATCACC
>NZ_JBAPRN010000449.1:0-1990 GCF_049281135.1 Mycobacterium sp.
ATCGAGGACGTTCCGGTGTCCGGCACCGTCGACGATGTCGCCGGCGGCCTGCGCGAAGTCATCGACGCCGGCGCCCAGACGATCCTGCTCAATCCGGTCGGCCGCGATGTCGCCGAGGATCGTAAGCAGATGGAACGCCTTGCCGCAGAGGTGATTCCGCAGCTGCGCTGATCATTGCCAACGGCCAGTGCCCGAGTTTTCCGTTGCATGGGGCCGCATCGCGGTATAACCATTCAATGGTTCTCAAAGTTAAGGTACCGCCCGAGCTCATCGGCGGAGACGTCGACGAGGGTTATGGCAAAGTCGCCGATGCATTTCGCGCCAACTTCGTGGCCGGGGATGAAGTCGGCGCCGCCGTCGCGGTCTATCGCAACGGCGTCAAGGTGGTCGACCTGTGGGGCGGCTATCGCAATGGCTTGGCCAAGACACCGTGGCAGCGCGACACCATGGTCAACATGTTTTCGACGACCAAAGGCATTGCCGCCCTTGCTGTTGCGCTGGCGGTATCGCGCGGATTGTTCGGCTACGACGACAAGATTGTCGACCACTGGCCGGAGTTCGCGCAGGCTGGCAAAGCTGATGTGACCGTCCGGCAACTACTCGGCCACCAGGCCGGACTGTGCGTGCTGAAACCAGCGCCGACCATACAGGATGTCGCCGATCCGCCTCGGCTTTCAGCGATGCTCGCGGCACAGAAGCCGGCATGGCCTCCGGGCACCCGGCACGGATACCACGCAATCACACTGGGCTGGTACGAATCCGAGCTTATTCGTCGCACCGACCCGGCCGGCCGCACACTGGGCCGCTTCTTCGCTGACGAAGTCGCGGGCCCGCTCGGGTTGGATCTTTATATCGGACTTCCGGATTCGGTGCCGCACGAACGCGTAGCGCACTTGCACAACTGGCCGCGCGCGGAAGCCGTATTGCACCTCAACACCCTGCCGGCCGCACTGGCCGCCGCGTCGTTCAACCCCTTCGGGCTGCTCGCCCGCGCCGGTTCCCTGCCGCGCGGCGTCGTGCCCTGGAACGGCGACTACAACCGCGACGACGTACGTGCCATCGAGATCCCGTCAGCCAACGGAATCGGGACGGCCAATGCTGTTGCAAAGCTTTATGGTGCCGCCGCTGCCGGGGATGCAGCGCTCGGCCTGACGACAAACGTGCGAGACGAGCTCATCGCCGAGCCCACCGCACCAAGCCGCGGGCCGCGCGACCGGGTGCTGCACGTCGACGTCGTCTATTCGCTGGGGCTGTCAAAGCCGGCGTCGTTGTGTGAGTTCGGATCGTCCGACAAAGCCTTCGGCACACCGGGTTTCGGCGGCTCGTTTGGCTTCGCCGATCCCGACACTGGAGTCGGCTTCGGCTATGTGATGAACCGGTTGGGTTTCCACCTGGTCAGCGACCCGCGCGAACTCGCGGTGCGCCAAGCCCTGTTCCGCGACGTGCTGGGCGCACGGCCGCAGAAGTAGCGAGCCTTAAAGCTCGGTGGCTGAGCCACCCGCCGCGGTGATCTTCTCCCGCGCGCTGCCGCTGAACTTGTGAGCGGTGACGTTGACCTTGACGGCCAACTTTCCGTCACCGAGGACCTTGACGAGTGTGTTCTTGCGAACCGCTCCCTTGGCCACCAGCTCGTCGAGTCCGACCGAACCGCCCTTCGGGAAGAGGCGATTGATGTCGCCGACGTTGACGACCTCGTATTCGGTGCGGAAGCGGTTACGGAACCCCTTCAGCTTGGGCAGCCGCATGTGAATCGGCATCTGCCCACCCTCGAAGGTGGACGGCACGTTCTTGCGGGCCTTGGTGCCTTTGGTACCGCGACCGGCGGTCTTACCCTTGGAGCCCTCACCGCGACCGACGCGGGTGCGCTTGGTTTTCGAACCCGGCGCGGGACGCAGGTCGTGCAGTTTGATGGTCATTTGGTGCTACCTCCCTCAGCCGGCTCGACCTCGATGAGGTGACGGACGGCCGCGATCAGCCCGCGGGTCTGCGG
>NZ_JBAPRN010000450.1:0-2431 GCF_049281135.1 Mycobacterium sp.
GGCTGAGAGCGAGGGGCTTTCGCGGACCAGGCGAAGCGTGGTGACGATGCCCGCGACCAGCCGCTCCCGCGGGTCCTCGATGTCGTCGACGTCGATCGACTCGGAGAGCCGATGGGTTTCGCGGGCCACGTAGGCAGTGCGCAACGCCTCACGGTTCTCGAAATAGCGGTACAGCGTCGCGCGGGAACATCCTGCGGCCTTGGCGATCTCGTTCATGCCCACCGAACCGGGATCGTGACGGGTGAACAACTCCTCGGCGGCATCCAGGATGCGATCGGCCGCCACCTCGGTGCGACGTTCGGCGAGCCAGTCGTTGGCCGCCATCTACGACGTGACCTGGAGCGGGACCGATAGCGGACGTCGCACATAGCTGCCGCCGGCCCAGACGATGCCTGTCTCGTCGACCTCGAAATCAGGGCAACGCGAAAGCAATTCGCTCAGTGCTACCCGCGACTGCATGCGGGCCGCGGCTGCACCCAGGCAATGGTGTGCGCCGTGGCTGAATGTCAGGATGTTGCGCGGGCAGCGGGTGACGTCGAGTTCGCCTGCGTCCGGCCCGTATTGGCGCTCGTCACGGTTTCCCGAGCCGTAGACCAGCAACACTCGGCGGCCGGCCGGCACGGTGGTGTCGCCGATCGTCACGTCGCAGGTGACGGTACGGGCCAAGGCCTGCGCCGGTGAGGTGAGCCGCAAGAACTCGTCGACGGCGTCCGGGATGCCTTCGAGGTTGTCCACCAACAACTCTCGCTGATCAGGCCGCTGGTGGAGTAGCGGCATCGACCCGCCGAGCATCCCGGTCACGGTGTCGTTACCGCCGGTGACCATGGTGAACGTGAAGCCCAATATCGATAGGACCCCGGCGATGTCGCCGTCGGCGCCGACCCCAGCGGTGACCAGGTGGGAGATGGTGTCGTCCTCGGGATCGGTTCGGCGCCGCTCGATCAGCTGGGTGAAGTAGGCCATCATCGACCCGACCGCGTCGCCGACGGTTTCCAATGCGCCGGCAACGCCGCCGTCGGCGGTGTTGGCCGCCACAATCGCCTGGGTCCAGCCGTCGAACTGTGTCCAATCCTCCTCGGGCACTCCGAGATAGTGCGCGACCACCATCGACGGCAGCGGCTTGAACAATTCGGCGACGATGTCGCCACCACCGTTCGCCCGCAGTCGCTCGATGCGCTCGACGACGAACTCGCGTACCTTGGGCTCCACCGCCTCGACCTGGCGCGGCGTGAATCCGCGTGACACCAGCTTGCGGAACTCGGTGTGCGCCGGTGGATCTTGCATCACGAACGGCGGATTGTCCTTCAGCCCAATCATTTCCAGATCGCCGTAGTTGACGGTCAATCCCTTGGCGGAGGAGAACGTCTCGTGGTCACGCGCCGCGGCCCAGATGTCGGCGTGCCGGGTCAGCACGTAATAGTCGTCCGCAGGCCTGTGCACCGGTACGACGTGGTGCACCGGATCGTGATCGCGCAGTGCGCGGTACATCGGCCACGGGTTGCGCCAGGTCTCGGCGTTGGCGAGCTGGAAGCGAGGCTCGTGAGACAAAATAGATGTCATGTCTTATTGATACGACAATCAGCCATGCGTGTCAACGGTCGCGGGCCTCGGGGATCCGTCGATCTGCCCGTGACCAGGACCCTCATCCCGGCGCCGGAAAGCGGCATTCGCTGGACAGCGCGCGGAACTTCGGCCTGTACTTAGGTCACATCCTCACGGGTTACCGGGAAATCACGGAGGCAGGCATGGCGAAGGCGGGCGGTCGGGCGAGTCGTGGCAAGACACTGGAAGAGCGAGCGCAGGCCGGGCCGGGCGCGGATCTCGTTCTCGAGGGCGGGGGAGTCAAGGGGATCGGCCTGGTCGGGGCCGTCCTGACCCTGCATGAGGCGGGTTTTGTCTTCCCCCGGATCGGAGGCACGTCGGCCGGCGCCATTGTGGCCGCCCTTATCGCCGCATACCAGGTCAAGAAAGTCCCGCTCACCCAGCTTCAGACGGACATGGCCGAGCTGGACTACACCCAGTTCATGCAGAAGACCTGGGCCGAGAAGCACCTGGGCCTACTCGGGAACGCCACCGCGCTGCTGAGCCACCAGGGCCTATACGCCAGCTCCTACGTCCAGGCGTGGCTCACCTCGAAGCTGGAGCCGCTGGGCATCCGCACTTTCGCTGACCTCAAGATCACCGGGGACGAGGGCACCGGCCTGGCCCCGTACCAGCGCTATCGGCTGGTCACCCACACCTCGGACCTGAGCCGCGGCGCCCTGGTCCGGCTTCCCTGGGACCTGCCCTACTACCTTCTGAGCGGCAAGGATCAGGGTGATCCGACCCGGCAGATCGCGGCCATCGACAGCTACCCGATCGTGGACGCGGTCCGCGCGTCGATGTCGATCCCGTTCTTCTTCCAGCCCTTCGAGCAGAAGACGGCCCTGGG
>NZ_JBAPRN010000451.1:0-5260 GCF_049281135.1 Mycobacterium sp.
GGCTCGATGTCGATCGTGGTCAGCACGCCGTCGTCGCTCATCCCCGACAGCAACCACAGGCTGCTGACACCGGCGCCGGTGCCGACCTCGACAACGGCCTTTCCGCCGCTGAGTTTGGTCAGCAGGCTCAGCAGCGCTCCGACCGCCGGCGTTACCGCGCCTGCGCCGATGTCGGCGGCACGCTCGCGGGCGGCCAGCAGCACCGAATCCTCGGAGATCGATCCCTCGGCATGGGCCGACAGCGAGTCGGCCCGACTCGTCGTCGCCGACTGGCCCGGCGGGCGATCGGTCGTGGCCATGGCGTGAGCGTAAGTCCAACCTGTGCCGCGTGCGGGCAGGCGCGCCCGTCGCCGGTGCCGCGACACGCTCACCGAATCGGTGTGATCGAAACGTAATGTGGCCGATATGGCCAGCTCAACGGGGGTATCGGCGTCATTCTCAGTGAAAGCTCAGTGCGATCACATACCGCACACACGCCGATAGACGACGGTATCTCCCATGGAGCGTGGAGGCCGCTGGTCCGGGAATACATCCCGCCATCTTCGCGTTGCCCGCGGTGATGAATTGCCGAGCATTGACGGTAATCTGAGCCCGGAGGATCTGAACATAACCACACTTCTGAGCCCGTCCAGCATGTCGCACCCCGAGCAGTACCGCGACGCTGATTGGGTCGAGCCCGCTGAGGAGCCCTACGGCACCGCGGTCTTCGACGCGACCGGAGACAAGACGGCCATGCCGTCCTGGGATGAGCTGGTGCGTCAACACGCCGACCGGGTCTACCGACTGGCTTATCGCCTCTCCGGTAACCAGCACGATGCCGAGGACCTGACCCAGGAAACATTTATCCGGGTTTTCCGGTCGGTGCAGAACTACCAGCCGGGGACCTTCGAGGGCTGGCTGCACCGCATCACCACCAACCTCTTCTTGGACATGGTGCGTCGTCGCGGCCGCGTCCGGATGGAAGCGCTGCCCGAAGACTACGACCGGGTGCCGGCCGACGAGCCCAACCCCGAAGAGATCTACCATGACGCGCACCTGGGTCCTGACCTGCAGGCGGCGCTGGATTCGCTGCCGCCGGAGTTCCGCGCGGCGGTGGTCCTGTGTGACATCGAGGGACTGTCCTACGAGGAGATCGGCGCCACGCTCGGCGTGAAGCTCGGGACCGTGCGCAGCCGGATCCACCGTGGACGGCAAGCGTTGCGGGACTATCTGGCGGCGCACTCAGACAGCGCCGTTGCCGCTGAGGGCTAAGACACAACCCACCTGATCGGCTGTTCATTGCTGTTCGGCATCGGTCAGCGCGCTACATTCGAAGTAGTGCCGCGAAAACACGACGTGAAGCCGAGAGGAGTTGGTGATGGTCGAGCGGGGACATGTCTTCCGCCGAGCGTTCTCCTGGCTCCCCGCCCAATTCGCCTCGCAAAACGATGCGCCGGTCGGTGCTCCACGGCAATTCGGCTCGACCGAGCATCTGTCGATCGAGGCCATTTCTGCCTTTGTCGACGGTGAGCTGCGAATGAACGCTCACCTGCGCGCGGCCCATCACATCTCGCTCTGCCCGGAATGCGCCGCCGAAGTCGACGGTCACCGTCACGCTCGCGAGGCGCTGCGCGACTCCAACCCGATCAGAGTGCCCAGCACGCTGCTCGGATTGCTGTCGCAGATTCCGCACTGCCCGCCCGACGACGATGCGGGCGGTCAGCAGGGCGGCCAATGGGAGACTCCCCGCGCACGGGGAAACCCTGGCCCGCCCCGCCCGCGGGGCAGCGCTGGCTCACCGCCGGAACGCGGTAGGCCGCGCACGATGCGCGATCGATTTGCCGACGGCAGCGGGCGGGATCGCCCAGAGCCTCGGTAGGGTGGTTACCAGTTTGGCCAAGCCGGTGCGCGGCGCCGTGCTCGACTTCATAGCGCGCGTTTGCTAAGCGCTCGGAAGAGGATGACGTGAGCTCCGATCAAGACAACAACGGCGCCCCTCGGCTGGCGCCGCGACCTGTGTCCCGTCCGCCGGTCGACGCCGCCTCGCGTCAGGCCTTCAGTCGTCCCGACGGCGTGCAGGGGTCCTTCGTCGCCGAACGCGTCCGGCCGACGAAATATCGCGACGCCGGGGAGTTCACCCCGCATGACGAACCCGCCGACCCGGTCCTTACGGAGGCCTTCGGTCGTCCGTTCCCCGGGGCCGATTCGCTGCAGCGTCACCCCGCCGACGCGGGCGCGCTCGAGGACAGCGAGAAAAAGGATGAATTCGAAGACCCCGAGGACCCGTGGCGCGATCCCGGTGCGGCCGCGGCTCTGGGTGAGCCGGCGGTAGCGCGCAGCGGTGCCCACGGGCCCGACGTCGCGCAGGGCCGGCTCGGTGTGCGTGACGTGCTGTTCGGCGGCCGGGTGTCGTACCTGGCGCTGTCGGTGCTTGCCGTGCTGGCGTTGCTGATCGGCTTGGTCGGCGGCGTGGTGGGACGCAAGACCGCGGAGGTCGTCGGGGCGTTCACTACCTCAAAGGTGAACCTGTCGACCAACGGCAACAGCGAATCACCGGCTGGCCGGTTCGCCAAAGTGGCTGCCGCGGTGGCCGATTCGGTGGTCACTATTCAGTCGGTCAGCGATCAAGAGGGCATGCAGGGATCCGGCTTCGTGGTCGACGGCCGCGGCTACATCGTCACCAACAACCACGTCATCTCCGAGGCGGCCAACAACCCGAGCCAGTTCAAGACCACCGTGGTGTTCAACGACGGCAAGGAAGTGCCCGCCAACCTGGTCGGTCGCGACCCGAGGACCGACTTGGCCGTGCTCAAGGTGGACAACGTCAACAACCTGTCGGTCGCCAAGCTCGGTGACTCCGACAAGGTTCGCGTCGGCGACGAGGTGCTGGCCGCCGGTGCGCCGCTGGGTCTGCGCAGCACCGTTACGCACGGCATCATCAGCGCGCTGCACCGCCCGATCCCGTTGTCGGGGGAGGGCTCTGACACCGACACCGTGATCGACGCGATCCAGACCGACGCCTCGATCAACCACGGAAACTCCGGTGGACCGCTGATCGACATGGACTCACACGTCATCGGCATCAACACCGCCGGCAAGTCGCTGTCCGACAGCGCCAGCGGGCTGGGCTTCGCGATCCCGGTCAACGAGGCGAAAATCGTTGCGCAGACGCTGATCAAGGACGGCAAGATCGTGCACCCGACATTGGGTCTGAGCGCGCGGTCGGTGAGCAACGCGATCGCGCAGGGCGCACAGGTCGCCAACGTCAAGGCCGGCGGCCCCGCCGAAAAGGGCGGCATCCTGGAGAACGACGTGGTGGTCAAGGTCGGCAATCGCGGCGTGGCCGACGCTGACGAGTTCGTGGTCGCGGTGCGGCAATTGACCGTCGGGCAGCCCGCGCCCGTCGAGGTGGTCCGTGACGGTCGTCACGTCACGCTCACCGTGACCCCTGGGCCGGACGGCGGCTAATGTTCGCCAACGTCGGCTGGGGCGAAATCCTGGTCCTCATGGTGGTCGGGCTGGTGGTCCTGGGCCCTGAGCGGTTGCCCGGTGCTATCCGGTGGACGTCCTCCGCCCTGCGTCAAGCCCGCGACTACCTCAGCGGAATGACGACCCAACTGCGTGAGGACATGGGCCCCGAGTTCGACGATCTGCGCGAGCCGCTGTCCGAGCTGAACAAGCTACGCGGCATGACGCCGCGGGCTGCGCTGACCAAGCACCTGTTGGACGGCGACGACTCGTTGTTCACCGGCAACTTCGATCAGCCGACGATCAGCACACCGGAAAAGATTGTGGCTCAGCCGGTTACGGAGCAGACCGCGGCCGGGCCGGCGCCGTTCGACACCGACGCCACCTGAATTGTGGCCCGCTGCGGGCGCGACACTTAACCAGCTGCGACGACTCGCCGCACGCTGTCGTAGAGGTTTCAATCTCGGCCGACAAGCGGGACGGCGCTCAGCGTCGACTGGTATCCAGTCCCAGTGACATACCGGCCAATCCGCGTCGCCGCGCCGACAGGGTGTCCGCGACGCTGCGTAGCTCCTTGCCGGCCGGGGAGTCGGGGGCGCTGAGCACCACCGGGAGCCCGGCATCACCGGCCGCAACCAGCGCAGGGTCCAGTGGGATCTGACCGAGCAGCGGCACGTCCACACCCATTGCGCGGGTCAGCCGCTCGGCCACCTGGGCGCCGCCGCCTTCGCCGAACACCTGCATGGTCGAGCCGTCCGGCAGTAGCAACCCGGACATGTTCTCCACCACGCCGACGACCCGCTGGCGGGTCTGCAGTGCGATGCTGCCGGCGCGTTCGGCGACCTCGGCCGCGGCCAGCTGAGGCGTTGTCACCACGATGATTTCGGCGTTCGGGATCAGCTGAGCGATCGAGATCGCGATGTCGCCGGTACCCGGCGGCAGGTCGAGCAGCAGCACGTCCAGGTCGCCCCAGTACACGTCAGCCAGAAACTGTTGCAGGGCCCGGTGCAGCATCGGCCCACGCCACACGACGGGCGTGTTGCCGTCGGTGAATTGGGCGATGGAGATGACCTTCACCTCGTGCGCGATCGGCGGCAGGATCATCGACTCCACCTGGGTAGGCCGGTCGGTGGTCCCCATCATGCGCGGGATCGAGTGGCCGTGGATGTCGGCGTCGAGCACCCCGACCGACACCCCGCGGGCGGCCATCGCCACGGCCAGGTTGACCGTCACCGTCGACTTACCCACGCCGCCCTTCCCAGAGGCGACGGCGTACACCCGGGTCAACGATCCGGACTGGGCGAACGGGATGACGGGCTCGCGGGCGTCGCCGCGCAACTGCTTTCGCAGTTCGGTGCGCTGCTCGTCGTTCATCACGTCCAGGCTGACCTTCACCGCGCCGGTGCCCGGCACGTCGGCAACGGCTTGGCGAACGCGGTCGCTGATTTCGGTCTTCTTGGGGCACGCGGAGGTGGTCAGGAAGATCTCGACGTGCACGTCGCCGCCAGGGCCTACCTCGATACCTTTGACCATCCCGAGTTCGGTGATGGGGCGGCGCAGTTCGGGATCAATAACCTTGGCCAGCGCGGCGCGAACGTCTGCAGTCGGATCGGACATCATCGCCGAGTGTAGTTCGGTTTCGATGCGGGCCGGGACGGCCCGGTGTGGGGGTACCTCCAGCTGCGCAATGGCGACGTGGCGAGCCGGACAGTCGGACCAGAGTCGGTGACGATGCGGGCCGGGACGGCCCGGTCAGGCGGGGGGTGCCGACTGCGGCGCGGCGGGTTGTCCGCCCGGGGCGCCGGGAGCGGGC
>NZ_JBAPRN010000452.1:0-4525 GCF_049281135.1 Mycobacterium sp.
GCCGCACAGGGCGTCCGCTCGGTCGACCTGCTGGCCTCCGGCATCGTCGACATCGTCGTGCCGGAGCACCCGGACGCCGCCGACGAACCGGCCGAGTTCTCCACCAGGCTGTCCGCGGCGATCGCCGTCGAGCTGTACGCGCTGCGCGGCATGGCCGACTCCGAGCGGACGGCGACGCGGTTGCGGCGCTACCGCAATATCGGGCTGCGCTGAACACCCCGCCGCGCCGGACGGGCCCGGGCGGGTGTTCCCACAGCTAAGGGGGATGATCAGGCATCATGGGCAGCATGGACACTGGCGCGACCTCACCGCGGGTTTTGGTTGTCGACGACGACTCCGACGTGCTTGCCTCGCTGGAACGCGGACTACGGTTGTCCGGGTTCGAGGTGGCGACCGCGGTCGACGGCGCCGAAGCGCTGCGCAGCGCCACCGAAACCCGGCCGGACGCGATCGTCCTCGACATCAACATGCCGGTGCTCGACGGGGTCAGCGTGGTGACCGCGCTACGGGCGATGGACAACGACGTGCCGGTCTGCGTGCTGAGCGCACGCAGCTCGGTCGACGACCGGGTGGCCGGTCTGGAGGCCGGGGCCGACGACTACCTGGTGAAGCCGTTCGTGCTGGCCGAGCTGGTGGCGCGGGTGCGGGCGCTGCTGCGACGTCGCGGAGCCACCGCGACGTCGTCCTCGGAAACCATCACGGTCGGCCCGCTGGAGGTCGACATCCCCGGCCGGCGGGCCCGGGTCAACGGCGTCGACGTCGACCTGACCAAGCGTGAATTCGATCTGCTGGCCGTGCTGGCCGAACACAAGACCGCGGTGCTGTCGCGCGCCCAGCTGCTGGAATTGGTGTGGGGATACGATTTCGCCGCCGACACCAACGTCGTCGACGTATTCATCGGATATCTGCGCCGCAAGCTGGAAGCCGGTGGCGGCCCCCGGCTGCTGCACACCGTCCGCGGCGTGGGGTTCGTTCTGCGCATGCAGTAACGGGAAGCGGACATGAACTTCTTGCAGAGGATCCTGACTCGCACACCCTCGCTGCGCGCCCGCGTGGTGGTCGCGACCGTCATCGGTGCGGCCATCCCGGTGCTCATCGTCGGCGTCGTCGTCTGGTTCGGCATCACCAACGACCGCAAGGAACGGCTGGACCGCCGGCTGGATGAGGCCGCCGGTTTCGCGATCCCATTCCTGCCCCGCGGGCTCGGCGAGATTCCGAAGTCGCCCAGCGACCAGGACGCCATCATCACCGTCCGCCACGTCAATGGCGAGGTGACCTCCAACACGACGGTCACGCTGCCCGAGTTGCCCGCCGGTTACGCCGACACCTACATCAACGGGGTGCGTTACCGGGTGCGTTCGGTGACCATCCCGGCGCCGCATCCGATGTTGGTGGAAGTCGGCGCCACCTACGACGCCACCATCGCCGACACCAACAACCTGCATCGCCGGGTGCTCTTGATCTGTCTGTTCTCGATCGCCGCAGCGGCCGTATTCGCTTGGCTGCTGGCCACTTTCGCAGTGCGACCGTTCAAACGGCTGGCGCAGCAGACCCGGTCCATCAACGCGGGCGACGAGAATCCACAAGTCCGGGTACGAGGCGCCAGCGAGGCCGTGGAGATCGCCGAGGCCATGCGCGGCATGCTGCAGCGTATTTGGGACGAGCAAAACCGCACACTCGACGCACTGGCCTCGGCGCGCGACTTCGCGGCAGTGTCCTCCCACGAGCTGCGCACGCCGCTGACCGCGATGCGCACCAACCTCGAGGTGCTGGCCACCCTCGACCTTCCCGACGAGCAGCGCAAAGAAGTGCTCAGCGACGTGATCCGCACCCAATCACGAATCGAGGCAACGCTTTCCGCACTTGAGCGGCTGGCACAGGGCGAGCTGTCGACGTCCGAGGATCATGTGCCGGTCGACATCACCGAGCTGCTCGACCGCGCGGCGCACGACGCCATGCGCATCTACCCCGACCTCGACGTGTCCCTGGCGCCGTCCCCGACCTGCATCATCGTCGGGCTGCCCGCCGGCCTGCGTCTCGCCGTGGACAATGCGATCGCCAATGCGGTCAAACATGGCGGCGCAACCAGCGTTCAGCTGTCCGCCGTCAGCTCGCGGGCCGGCGTGGAGATCGCCATCGACGACAACGGCAGCGGGCTGCCCGAAGCCGAACGCGAAGTGGTGTTCGAGCGGTTCTCCCGCGGCTCGACCGCGTCGCACTCGGGCTCCGGGCTCGGCCTGGCCTTGGTCGCCCAGCAGGCACACCTGCACGGCGGAACGGCGGCGCTGCAAGACAGCCCAATGGGCGGCGTACGTCTGCTGCTGCAGCTGCCGCCGCCGAGCTGAACGTCGATCACTAGCGCCTTTAAGCACCTTTACACACCGAGTGTGTAGGTAATTGAGGATGTTTCGCCGTTTTGGCGAGCAGAAGCTGCACAGTCAATGCGCCTGTGCATATTTGCGCCCGGCTTAGACCGGCGTTGATCGAAAATTTCGGCCATGAGCATGGGCGAGCGGCCGTTTCTTGGGCGGCAAGCCGTCCGGCGAGGCGAGATCTCGGCTTGGCAGCTGAAGCGGGATTACCGGCCCATCTACCGCAACGTCTACCTGTCGAAGCAGGCGACGCTGACCGCGCTTAACCGAGCCCGCGGGGCGTGGCTGTGGTCCGGCGGCGAGGCGACGCTGACTGGGCTGTCCGCGGCGGCGGTCCTGGGTACCAAATGGCTAGATGCCGGCGAGCCCGCAGAACTATGCCGTCTCAATCGACACGCCCCGTCAGGAATCATCGTCCATTCGTACGACCTAGGTGCGCCAGAAATCCACACCGTCAGTGGAATTCGGATTACCACGCCAGAACGTACCGCCTTTGACATCGGCCGATCGTCGCCGCCGAACCGGTCTATTCCGATCTTGGATGCGCTCGCGAATGCAACCAACTTCAAGGTTCCCGACGTCGTCGCCCTGGCCGATGCCAAGCCTGGGAGCCGGGGTATTCGACGGCTGCGATCGGTGTTGAAGCTGGTTGACGGCGGCGCCGAATCTCCGCAAGAGAGTCGGGTACGACTTTTGTTGGTCGGTGCAGGTTTGCCGCCGCCCGAGACACAGATCCAATTCACCGACGAGTTCGGTATCGCGCGGATCAGGGTCGACATGGGCTGGCGAAACTGGCGAGTCGCTGTCGAGTACGACGGCGTCCAACATTGGTCCGATCGATATCAGCGGTCGTGGGACATCGATCGGATCGCGATGCTCGAGGCGATGGGTTGGGTCGTCGTCCGGATCAGTGCGGAGATGCTTTCAAGACCAGATGTGATCATCGACCGAGTCCGCAGCAAACTCAGAGCAGCGGGCTGCCCCGTCTAGCGTTGAGCGTCGAGTGTGCAGGTTGCGCACGTGATTATTCCGATATCGCGATCACAAGCTGCACACTTGACGCGGCTGACGTACTAGCGAGTACCCAGCAGATCGATCACGAAGATCAGCGTCTTGCCGGACAGCTGGTGCCCCGAGCCGGCCGGCCCGTAAGCCTGCTCCGGCGGAATGATCAGCTGACGCCGGCCGCCGACCTTCATGCCCGGGATGCCGTCCTGCCAGCCCTGGATCAGGCCCTGCAGCGGAAACGAGATCGACTGGCCGCGGCCCCACGAGCTGTCGAACTCTTCGCCCGAGTCGTAGTCGACGCCGACGTAGTGCACCTCGACGGTGCCGCCCGGCACGGCTTCGGGTCCGTCGCCGACCACCAGGTCCTGGCTGACGAGTTGGGTAGGTGCTGGGCCGCTGGGAAATTCAATCTCAGGTTTGCTTGACACGAAAAAGACCCTAGTCCGGCACACTTGACTCGTGAAAGAGGACCGAGCATGACCAACAACCCAGACAACGCTGCCCTGTCGCGAATCAACGAACTCGTCGCCGAGGAGAAGGCGCTTCGAGAGCAGTTGCAGCACGGCCAGATCAGCGAGTCCGAGGAGCACAAGCGGCTGCGCCAACTCGAGATCGAACTCGACCAGTGCTGGGACCTGCTCAGGCAGCGCCGCGCCCTGCGCGAGACCGGCGGCGATCCCCGCGACGCCGCGGTGCGCCCCGCCGACGAGGTCGAGGGCTACCTGGGCTGAGCAGATGACTGCGCGTGAGGTCGACGCGGTCATCGTGGGCGGCGGACACAATGGTCTGGTCGCCGCCGCATACCTGGGCCGGGCCGGTCTGCGGGTGCTGCTGCTGGAACGGCTGCCGCACGTCGGCGGTGCCGCGGTGTCGTCACACGTCTTCGACGGTGTCGACGCGCGGCTTTCGCGGTACGCGTATCTGGTGAGCCTGCTGCCGGCGCGCATCCTCGATGACCTCGGCGCGACGGTCCGGTTGGCCCCGCGGCCCTATTCGTCGTACACCCCCGATCCGGCCACGGCCGGGCGCACCGGTCTGCTGATCGGTCCGCGGTCGACGTTCGACGCCATCGACGCCCACGACGACGAGCGGGCCTTCGCCGAGTTCTACCGGCGCTGCCGGCTGGTCACTGAGCGGCTGTGGCC
>NZ_JBAPRN010000453.1:0-2434 GCF_049281135.1 Mycobacterium sp.
CCTGGTCGCCGGCCTGCCCAGCGTGCCGGCCGAGTTGACGGTCACCGCAACGGCTTCGGTGGCTACCGACACCGAAGTCGGCCGCGTCGTTCCGATCTCGGTGACGGTTGCCTCAGCCGATCGCACCGTGCTGGCCACCATGGAGGAGCGGTTCGCGATCCGTGGTCGCACCGGGGCCGCCGAGTTGACCGATCCGCTGCGGGCAGGCGGCGCGGTGTCGGAGAACGCCACCGACACCCCGCGGCGTCGCCGCCGCGACGTCACGCTCACCGCGCCGGTCGACATGCGGCCGTTCGCGGTGGTGTCCGGAGATCACAACCCGATCCACACCGACCGGGCCGCCGCGCTGCTGGCCGGCTTGGAATCGCCGATCGTGCACGGCATGTGGCTGTCGGCCGCCGCGCAACATGTCGTCACCGCCACCGACGGTCAGGCCCGGCCGCCGGCTCGGCTGATCGGCTGGACGGCCCGCTTCCTGGGCATGGTGCGACCCGGTGACGAAGTGGACTTCCGCGTTGACCGTGTCGGAATCGACCAGGGTGCAGAGGTTTTGGAGGTTGCTGCCCGCATCGGCTCCGACTTGGTGATGTCGGCCACGGCACGGCTCGCCGCGCCGAAGACGGTCTACGCGTTCCCCGGCCAGGGGATCCAGCATAAGGGCATGGGCATGGACGTCCGGGCTCGTTCCAAGGCCGCCCGCAAGGTGTGGGACGACGCGGACAAGTACACCCGCGGGACCCTTGGCTTCTCGATCCTGCACGTCGTGCGGGACAACCCGACCAGCCTGATCGCCAGCGGCGTGCACTACCAACACCCCGAGGGCGTGCTGTATCTCACCCAGTTCACTCAGGTCGCCATGGCGACGGTGGCCGCGGCGCAGGTCGCCGAGATGCGGGAGCAGGGCGCCTTCGTGGAAGACGCGATCGCGTGCGGTCACTCCGTCGGTGAGTACACGGCGCTGGCCTGTGTGAGCGATATCTACGGGCTGGAAGCGTTGCTGGAGACGGTGTTTCAGCGCGGGTCGAACATGCATGACATCGTGCCGCGCGATGAGCTCGGCCGGTCCAACTACCGGCTGGCCGCGATCCGGCCGTCGCAGATCGATCTCGACGATGCCGACGTGCCGGAGTTTGTCGAGGAGATCTCTCGGCGCACCGGGGAGTTCCTGCAGATCGTCAACTTCAACCTGCGCGGCGCGCAGTACGCGATCGCGGGCACGGTCCATGGCCTGGAGGCCCTCGAAGAAGAGGTGGAGCGCCGACGCGAAATCACCGGCGGCAAGCGGTCGTTCATCCTGGTGCCGGGCATCGACGTGCCGTTCCACTCCGAAGTGCTGCGGGTCGGCGTCGCCGACTTCCGTCGCTCGCTGGAACGGGCTATGCCGCGGGGCAAAGACCCTGAGGTGATCATCGGGCGCTACATCCCGAACTTGGTGCCGCGGCCGTTCAGTCTGGACCGCGACTTCATCCAGGAGATCCGGGATCTGGTGCCGGCCGAGCCGTTGGACGAGATCCTCGAGAACTACGACTACTGGCGCAACGAGCGCCCGTTCGACTTGGCGCGCACACTGATCATCGAGCTGTTGGCCTGGCAGTTCGCCAGCCCGGTGCGGTGGATCGAAACCCAGGATCTGCTGTTCACCGAGGAAGCCGCCGGCGGACTGGGAGTGGAGCGGTTCGTCGAGATTGGTGTGAAGTCCGCGCCGACGGTCGCCGGGCTGGCCACCAATACCCTCAAGCTGCCCGAGTATGCCCACAGCACAGTCGAAGTGCTCAACGCTGAGCGCGATGCCGCGGTGCTGTTCGCCACTGACACCGACCCCGAGCCCGACGACGTTCTGGAGGTCGAGGAGTCCGACGCTGTCGCGTCGGAAGGCGCGCCCGGCCCTGACGTCGCGCCTGCCGTCGCCACCGCTCCCGCGGTGGCTCCGTCCGGTGCTCCAAGGCCCGATGACATCGGGTTCGATGCCGCCGACGCGACGCTGGCGTTGATTGCGCTGTCGGCCAAGATGCGCATCGACCAGATCGAGGAGCTGGACTCTATCGAGTCCATCACCGACGGTGCCTCCTCGCGGCGCAACCAGTTGCTGGTCGACCTTGGTTCAGAGCTGAACCTGGGCGCCATCGACGGCGCCGCCGAAGCCGACCTGGCCGGGCTGCGCGTTCAGGTCACCAAGCTGGCCCGCACCTACAAGCCTTACGGTCCAGTGCTTTCCGACGCGATCAACGACCAGTTGCGCACGATCCTGGGTCCGTCCGGTAAGCGGCCCGCGGCCATCGCCGAGCGGGTGACCAAGACCTGGGAGCTCGGCGAAGGATGGGTCAAGCACGTCACGATCGAGGTCGCGCTGGGTACCCGCGAGGGCACCAGCGTCCGGGGTGGCGCAATGGGCCACCTGCACGAGGGCGCGCTGGCCGACGCCGCCGCCGTCGAC
>NZ_JBAPRN010000454.1:0-18157 GCF_049281135.1 Mycobacterium sp.
GTCGTCGCCGGGTGGCGCGCCGGCCAGTCGGGCGAATTCGCCGGCGTGCGGCGTCAGCACGGTCGGCGCGCGACGGGACGCGAGCATGTCGGGATGCGCCGCAAGGATGGTCAGCCCGTCGGCGTCGATCAGCACCGGCAGGTTGGTCTCCAAGGCGAACCACAGTGCGGCAGCGCCGGTTTCGTCTGTGCCCAGTCCCGGTCCGACGACCCAGGACTGGACTCGCCCCGCGGCGGCCGGGGTGGGCGAGGCGATCACTTCGGGCCAGTGCGCAAGCACGTCACTGTGGGCGCTGCCGGTGTAGCGAACCATCCCTGAGGTCGCCGCCACGGCGGCGCCGGTGCACAGCACCGCGGCACCCGGATAGGTCGACGAGCCGGCCATCACGCCGATGACGCCCTGGGTGTACTTGTCGTCGTGCGGCCCTGGCACCGGCCAGCGCGCCGCGACGTCGGCCGCGTCGAAGCCGAAGACGTCGGTGGTGGGCAGTTCGAGGCCGATGTCGATCAGCTTCACCCGTCCGCAGTCGGCCAGCGCGTGCACGGGCTTGAGGCCGCCGAACGTCACGGTCAGCACGGCGCGGACGGCTGGCCCGGTGATCGCGCCGGTAGCGCCGTCGATGCCGCTGGGGATGTCGACGGCGACGACTGGGATCGCTGCGGCATCGACCGCCGCGAAGACGTCGGCCGCGTCTGGCCGCAGCGGCCCGGACCCCGAGATACCGACGACGCCATCGATGACGAGATCGGTTGTCGCGGCGACGCTGTCGACGATCCGGCCGCCGGATTGGCGGAAGGCGGCCAGACCCTTCTGGTGGGTGCGATCCGGTTTGAGCAGTATCGCGTCGGCGGCCACCCCGCGGCGCCGCAGGAACGTTGCCGCCCAGAGCGCGTCGCCGCCGTTGTCGCCCGAGCCGACCACGGCGCACACCCGCCGCCCGACAACCCCGCCGGTGCGGGCGACCAACTCGCCGATGATCGCGGTGGCCAATCCGTAGGCAGCACGGGCCATTAGCGCACCGTCGGGCAGGCTGGCCAACAGCGGCGCTTCGGCCTCGCGGATCGCGTCAGCCGAGTAGTAGTGCCGCATTGTGCCCAGATTACTTGCCTCGACGCCCAGCGACGACGAAGCCAGGAATTACGCCGGAATCAGCTACCTGAGCGCGACCCGGAAGTAGCCGGCCGCGGTCGGGTCAGCGGGTAGAACAGCAACCCGACGAAAACCGCCGAAAAGTGGCCGATCGCAGTGAAGTTGAACTGCGTGATCAGCAAGACGACGAAGACGGTGATCAACACCGCGAGATAGGCCCATCGCCATGGCCGGGCAATGCGATAGGCCAGCACCGCTATCACGCCGACCAGAAAGTAGCTCACCCCGATATCGGTGGCGTGGACCAGTCGCTCCGGCGCGCGGTGAGACTGAATCGCCAGGTACAGCCAGCCCTCGCTGATATATGTTGCGCCGACGTGAGCAGTCAATCCGACGGCGAGCCAACGCATTTGACCGAGCCAATGCTCCGCGGGCGCCAGGAACAGGGTGAACAGCAAGAGATACGGCGTCCAGGATCGGCCGTCGATCCACAGCAGGCTTTCGAACAGCACATGCAGCGGGTCGGTAGCCAAGTCATGAATATTGGTCGATGCATGCACCAGCAGGCGATGCAGGTGGCGACCCGCCTGAAGCTGACGGATCGTGGTGCCCAGCAGCACAGCCAGCCACAGATAGGTCAACGGCGCGGTTCGCACGAACCGCCACGCCGCGGCCAGCCGGCTTCGTAGTCGCGTGCCCAGCGAAACGTCTTCCATGTGGTTCACCGTGGCACGGCGCAGCCCCGATCCCCGGGATGGACCCCTTGATCCGCTACCACGCCCCGCGTATGGTTGAAAACCAATTACGAAACCCTGCGTATCGTAATCCGGGCTTCCGCCGCAGGCGCTCAGCGATGATGCGAAAGGACTCTCTTGGTGCGCAGCCGCTACGCGGGCCAACCTTTCACCACCTCCAGCACCGACATTGCCGCCGCGCTCGAGCAGGTCAGCATCCCGACTTTGCTGCTGTCGCTGGTGCACATCACCGGCGACCCACACTTCATCCGCGAGTTCAAACCGGCCGGGATCTTTCTCAACGAGGTCCAGGGCTTCATGTCCGACGAAGACAAAGGGCGGGCACGGGCCGAGGCGCTTCCGGTGATCACCGACTATCGCGACCGCGGCTGCCCCGAGCCGGCCCCGCTGCCGGCCGAGCTGATCAGGGAAATGATGGACTGGGCGGTCTGCGAAAGTGTGCCCGACGACTACCTGGCGCTGCTCGCCGAGGAGATGGACCTCCAGGGCGTCGACCCGCGCCGGCCGGCTCCGCTGGACTCCGACCTTGCCGCGCAGGTGCCGGTGGTCGTCATCGGCTGCGGCGAATCGGGAATTTTGGCCGGTATTCGGTTGCAGCAGGCCAACATTCCGTTCACCATCGTGGAGAAGAACCCGGGCCCAGGTGGAACATGGTGGGAGAACAGCTATCCCGGGGCGCGCGTCGACGTTGCCAACCACTTCTACTGCTACAGCTTCGAGCCCAGCAACGAGTGGTCGCACTTCTTCGCCGAACAACCCGAGCTGCAGAGCTACTTCACCCGCCTGATGGCCAAGCACGGCCTGAACGACCATGTGCGCTGGCAGACCGAAGTCGTCGCCGCCGAGTGGGACGACGAGGACGGCATGTGGACCGTCACCATGCGCGAGGACGACGAGGGTCTCACTGAGATGCAGGCCCGCGCCGTCATCACCGCGGTCGGCCAGCTCAACCGTCCACACATCCCAGAGTTCGAGGGCGCGAAAACGTTTCGCGGGCCGTCGTTTCATTCGGCAAGGTGGGACGACTCGGTCGACGTCACCGGAAAGCGCGTCGCGCTGATCGGTGCGGGCGCCAGCGGGTTTCAGATAGCGCCGGCCATTGCCGACGAAGTCGAGCACCTGGCGGTGTTCCAGCGCACCGCACAGTGGATGTTTCCCAACCCGATGTATCACGAGGAAGTCGGCGACGGCGTGCGCTGGGCGATGGACCACCTGCCGTTCTACGCGCGCTGGTACCGATTCCTGGTGCTGTGGCCCGGGTCCGACAAGGGGCTCGATGCGGCGCGGGTCGACCCGGCTTACGCCAACCAGGATTACGCGGTCAGCGAGATCAACGCCGTTGCCCGCCTGATGTTCACCGACTGGATCACCACCCAGGTGGACGGCGATGAGGAGCTGCTGGCCAAGGTGCTTCCGGACTATCCGGCCACCGGCAAGCGGACGCTGCAGGACGACGGCACCTGGCTGCGTACGTTGCGCCGCGACAACATCGACCTGGTCCGCACGCCGATCCGGGAGATCACCGCCGACGGCGTCATCACCGAGGACGGCGAAACCCACGACGTCGATATCATCGTCTACGCCACCGGTTTTCGGCACACCGACGTGCTGTGGCCGATGAGCATCACCGGCCGCGACGGTGCCGACCTACACAGCGTCTGGGGCAACAGGCCGTTCGCCTACCTGGGTATTACCGTGCCGCAATTCCCGAACTTCTTCGTCATCTACGGGCCCGGCGCGCATCTGGCCCACGGCGGCAGCCTGATCTTCAACTCCGAGCTGCAGATGCGCTACATCAACAGTTGCTTGGCGAAACTTGCTGAGCCGGCGGTGCATTCAATCGAACCAACCGCCGAAGCGGCGGCCGACTGGCATCGACGCACCCAGCACGAAATCAAGCAGATGGTGTGGTCACACCCGGCGGTCAAGCACTCCTACTTCAAGAACTCGGACGGCGAGATCCACACCGTCAGCCCGTGGCGGCTCAACGAATACTGGTCGGCAACCCGCGAGCCGGACTGGTCCGCGTTCATCACGCGGAGCAGGGCTACTCGACGGTGACCGACTTGGCCAGGTTGCGGGGCTTGTCGACGTCGTAGCCGCGGGCCTGCGCCACCGAGGCGGCGAACACCTGCAGCGGAATCGTCGACAGCAGCGGCTGTAAAAGCGTTGATACCGCTGGGATTTCGAACAAGTGATCCGCGTACGGGCGAACGGTGTCGTCGCCCTCCTCGGCGATGACGATGGTGACCGCGCCACGCGTTTGGATCTCGCGGATGTTGGACAACAACTTGCCGTGCAGCATCGCCGAGCTCTTCGGTGAGGGCATCACCACGATCACCGGCAGACCGTCTTCGATCAGTGCGATCGGACCGTGCTTGAGCTCACCGGCGGCGAAGCCCTCGGCATGCATGTAGGCGAGTTCCTTGAGTTTCAGCGCGCCTTCCAGCGCCACCGGGTAGCCGACATGGCGGCCGAGGAACAGGATCGTCGACGCCTGGGCGAACCGATGGGCCAGCTCGGCAATCGGCGCGATCTCGGCGATCACGCGGGCCACCAGATCGGGCATCGACTCCAGGTCGCGGAATTCGCGTTCGACCTCGTCGGGGTACTTGGTGCCGCGGGCCTGCGCGAGCGCGAGTCCGACCAAGTAGTTCGCGGCGATCTGGGCCAGGAACGTCTTCGTCGACGCCACACCGATTTCCGGGCCGGCGCGGGTGTAAAGCACCGCATCGCATTCCCGTGGGATCTGCGAGCCGTTGGTGTTGCAGATCGCCAAGACCTTGGCCTTCTGCTCCTTGGCGTGCCGCACGGCCTCCAGGGTGTCGGCGGTCTCCCCCGACTGGGAGATCGCAACCACCAGCGTGCTGCGGTCCAGGACCGGGTCACGGTAACGGAACTCGCTGGCCAGCTCCACCTCGACGGGCAGCCGGGTCCAGTGCTCGATCGCGTATTTGGCCAGCAGCCCGGAGTGGTAAGCGGTGCCACAGGCAACGACGAAAACCTTGTCGATCTCGCGCAGTTCCTGATCGGAAAGCCGCTGCTCGTCCAACACGATGCGGCCGTCCACGAAGTGCCCGACCAGGGTGTCGGCCACCGCGGTGGGCTGCTCGGCGATCTCTTTGAGCATGAAGTACTCGTAGCCACCCTTTTCGGCGGCGTCCAAGTCCCAGTCGATATGAAACTCGCGGTATTCGACGTCCTCGTTGCCGTGGAAATCGGTGATCCGGTAGCTGTCGGCGGTGATCGCGACGGCTTGGTCCTGGCCGAGCTCGACCGCCTCGCGAGTGTGTCCGATGAAGGCGGCGACGTCGGAGCCGACGAACATCTCGCCGTCGCCGATGCCGACCACCAGCGGCGTGGACCGGCGCGCCGCGACGATCGTCCCGGGCTCGTCGGCGTTGGCGAACACCACGGTGAAGTGGCCCTCGAGGCGGCGCAGCACGGCCAGCACTGAAGCGGTGAAATCGCCCGCTGTCTCGCCGTGGTGGTACTCGTGGGCGACCAGGTGGACGGCGACCTCGGTGTCGGTGTCGCTGGCAAACTCGACGCCGGCTGCCTCGAGCTCGTGGCGCAGAGTCGCGTAGTTCTCGATGATGCCGTTGTGGACGATGGCGATCTTGCCCGCCGCGTCGCGGTGTGGGTGAGCGTTGCGGTCGGTGGGACGTCCATGCGTGGCCCAGCGGGTGTGCCCCAGGCCGGTGCTGCCGGCCAGCGCGGCGGGGTCGGTCGCGGCGAGCGCGCTCTCCAGGTTGGCCAACCGGCCGGCGCGCCGACGGACCGTCAGCTTCCCATCCCCGGCGACCAGCGCTACGCCCGACGAGTCGTAGCCGCGGTACTCCATCCGGCGCAGCGCGTCGACGACAACGCCCAGGGCGGGCTGATGCCCGACGTAGCCGACGATTCCGCACATAGCCCACCAGGGTAGTGCAGTCTGGCCGCCCGAGACGCCCACCAAGGGTCCCGACAAGGCAGTGCAGCCGCCCCAACTGGGTCGGCTGCACGCTGCTGACCTGCACGAGGTCGGCTATTTGTTGATCTATTCGAGGGCGGTGACTACTGGCTCACCAGCCGGGGTGACCCCAACCGGGGCCTTCCGGGCCCCAGCCCGGACCGCCCGGTGGTGGGCCACCCTGCCAAGGGCCGTAGCCGTGCCAGTGGCCGCCGTCACGCGGTTCGCCATCGAAGAAGCCGTCATCGTGGCAGCGGCCCCAGTCCCAGTTGTTGCCCCAGCCCGGGTCCCAGAACTGCCCTGGACACCAGTGGTAGTCCGGAAGCGGGGCCATCGGCTGGGCCTCAGCGACGCTCGCCGCGCCAGCGCCGGCAAGTCCGAGACCCGAGACGATGGCAGTCGCAGCTGCGATTCGTTTGATGTTTATCACCCGTTCTTCGTACCACCCGGGGCCCTCCAGCTAAACCTTTAGCCCGCAGAATTTCTTATGTCTTCCTGTGAATATCTTTGGTATTGAATGGGATTCAATACCGAGGGCAACCGGGCGTTGACGATGGCGTAAGTGGCCTGGTCTGCGAAGCGGCCACCAAATAGGGCAGCCGCCCCGAAAGGGACGGCTGCACTTACCGAATCGTTGGTCGGCTCACGGATGCCACGGGCCATAGCCGTGCCAGTGGCCCTGGTCGTGCGGCTCACCGTCGAAGTAGAAGTCGTCGTGACAGCGGCCCCCGTCCCAGTTGTTGCCCCAGCCCGGGTCCCAGAACTGCCCCGGGCACCAGTGGTAATCGGGCAACGGGGCGCTCGGCTGGGCTTCGGCCAGGCTCGCCGCGCCGATACCGGCTAGACCCAAGCCCGCGCTGATGGCTGTGGCGGCTGCGATTCGTTTCATATTCATGGCACCGTCGTACCACTTCGTCCAACCGCTGAAACGTCCCTTCTGGGCGTGTTAGCTGGCGACTTGCTGTCAATCAGCTTGATATCGGCTGGCGCGCCCGTGCGGCAAGGCAATCGGACCGGTGCCGGCGTGCGATACCGTCATCGGGTGGCAAAGACCAGCAAGCTCGTCGGCGCCCTCGCGCGACGTGGGCCGCACCGAGTTTTGCGCGGCGACTTGGCCTTCGCGGGACTATCCGGCGTGGTTTACACGCCCGATTCCGGTTTCAATTTGCCCGGCGTGGCGTTCGGCCACGACTGGCTCACCGGGGTCGCGCGCTATACGGGTCTGTTGGAGCACCTGGCGTCGTGGGGCATCGTCGCGGCGGCACCCGACACCGAGCGCGGGGTGGCGCCGTCGGTGTTGAACCTGGCCTTCGACCTGGGCACCGCGCTCGATATCGCCGCCGGAGTGCGACTCGGGCCGGGCCAGATCAGCGTGCATCCCGCCAAGCTCGGCGTGATCGGTCACGGCTTCGGCGGCTCGGCAGCGGTGTTCGCCGCCGCCGGGATGAAGGCCAAACCCCAAGCGGTTGCCGCCCTTTACCCGACCATCACCAACCCGCCGGCCGAGCAGCCGGCCTCGACGCTCGACGTGCCCGGCGTCGTCTTCAGCGCTCCAGGATCTGCAAAAGCACTGCGCTCCAACGCCATTGAACTCTGGCAAGCGTGGGACACCGCGACGCTGCGCATTGTCGCCAAAGCACAGCCCACCGGGCTGGCCGAGGGTCGTCGGTTGACGACCGCGTTCGGCCTCGGCGCCCCGGACCGTAAGACGCAGAAGACGACCCGTGCGCTGCTGACCGGCTACCTGCTGTATGCGCTGACCGGCGACAAGACATATCGCGACTTCGCCGACCCCGACGTGCAACTTCCCAGGACCCTCCCGATGGGAGACGAGGCCGCGCCGCTGAGCCCCGAGGAGAAGTTCGTCGCCCTGCTCAAGGGCTGAGCGTGGCGTCACTGCCCAACTTGGGGTAGTTCATCCTCGGCGATCTCACACGGTGTCGAGCCATCAGTGTGCGGCGCCGCAGCCGGCGCGGGCTGATCATCCGGTGGCGTAGCAGGTGGCGGCGGATCGAGTGGCTGCCCGACCGGTTCGGCCGCGGAATCGCTTGTCGTTGGCGGATTTTGGGTGACCGGATCGGCCGGCTGGTCGGCCGCTTTGGCGTCATCGACGCTGACCGGCTCGGCCTCATCGTCGGTGTCTGTGTCGTCCTGCTTGTCGTCGTTGTCCAGGTCTAGCGGGTCACCGGTCAGCACGTCATCGGCCGGGGAAGGGCCAGACCCGGAGCCAGCGCCGAGCCCGCCGGCCAATGAGCCGAGAATGCTGCCGATACTGTCGACGATGCTTCCGACGACACCACCAAGGCCGCCCCCGACCCCGCCAAGTCCGCCGAGATTGCCTGCACCGGTGGACAACCCGCCGGCATCGCCAAGCGGTCCCGCCCAATCGGCCGACATCGGTGCCGCATCGTCGATCCCGTCCGTCGAAAGTGCCCGCGGCTCTGGACTTGTCGGTGTCCGCGTAGCCGGCGCCGCGGCAGGCACGGTCGGCGCCGGCTCGGGCGGCAAGGACATCGCCGGCGTCGTGTGGGTGCCTGGACGCTCCTCGAAGGCTGGTTGCCAACTCGGGCCGAAGTCGCCCGGAATATCGAAACGCACTTCGGATGTCGACGCCAACGCGTGGATGGCCTCGTCATAGGACGCCGCCACCGACGCCGAGCCGGCGCCCATCGCAGCGAGCCAGTCGTGGCGAATGTCATTGTCCACATAGGGTTTAACCTGCTGACCAACCACCTCTTCGGCCGTCGACCGGTCCCCCGTCCCCGCCGTGATGGAGTGGCAAGCGGCGAGCCAGGACGACCGCTCCGCTGCTCGGCGCTCATCGATCGCGACCGCGTTTGCGACCTTGGCGTCGACCGACTTCCACACGTCGTCGCGCAAGGCGGCGTAGCGCTCAGCAGCAGCGTTGACATGTACGGCCACCTCGGCCGCGACATCGCAGTGACGCTGGAGAAACCGCGTCGCGGTGTCCGCGCCCGAACCCCGCCACGCGACCGCGAGCTCGGTGACCTGTGTGCGCTGCACCCACAGCGCCTCCTCGATCGCGTTCACCGCAGCCCGGAGCGCGCCAGAGTCGTCGTCGAGTACCCGCAGGTCAAGCCCCACCTCGGAGTCGTACCAGTCCCAAACCTGTGACGTGTGCGCGGTGAGGTCGGGCTGCTGATAGCCCAGCTGGTGGCATGCGTCGACGTAGGTCTGAGTGTGCTCGATCGCGGGCCTCCCCTCGGCCAGCCGCGCGCTGACATCGAACCGGTCGGCCACTGTCAGCCGATCCGTGCGGCGGCGAGTTGGTCGGCGTCGGCGTAGCGATCAGCACTGGCCCGCAAGGCGGCCCCGACCTCCATACTGGCCCGCGCCCATTGCGTGAGCTCACCGGCGAGCCGGTGCAATGTAAACCGCAGCGCATCACCCTGACCGATGTAGGCGCGCCCAGACGTGGTGCCGTCGAAGGCCAACCTGCCGAACTGGGTGCGCACCACGCCGTCGATCAGATGTGCTGCGTCGTCGAATCGGTCCGCAACGGCGTGCACCGCTGCAGCGTCGACGAATGCGTCTCGTTGTGCCATACCGGGTTCGACGCGACACGTCGCCCGGCGGTTCCACCTAGTGTGTGGCGCGCACCGTGTCGGCGACATGGGCGGCAAGCCGGTGAGCGACGTGCTCGTCGTCGGCTTCCACCATGACCCGGATCATCTGTTCGGTTCCGGAGGGGCGCAACAGGATTCGACCGGTGTCACCCAGTTCGTCTTCGGCCTGCTGAACCGCGTCACGCACCGACGGCGCCGCAATGGCAGCGACCTTGTCGGCGACCCCGACGTTGATCAGCACCTGCGGCAGCGTGTGCATCGCCGAGGCGAGGCTGGCCAGCGATGCGCCGGTCTGGGCCACCCGCGACATCAGCCGTAGACCGGTCAGAATGCCGTCACCGGTGGTGGACAACGTGGGCAACACGATGTGCCCGGACTGCTCGCCGCCGAGGCTGAACGGACCAGATCGCAGTTCTTCCAACACATATCGGTCACCGACGCTGGTGGTGCGAACCTCGACTCCGGCCGCCCGCATCGCCAGGTGCAGCCCGAGATTGCTCATCACGGTGGCGACCAGCGTGTTGCCGGCCAGCTCGCCGGCCTCCTGCATGGCCAGCGCGAGGATCACCATGATCGCGTCGCCGTCGACGATCTCACCGGCGGCATCGACAGCCAGGCAGCGATCGGCATCGCCGTCGTGGGCCAGGCCGAGGTCGGCGCCGTGGTGCAGCACCGCCGAGCGCAGCACGTCCAGATGCGTCGAGCCGCAGCGATCGTTGATGTTGAGGCCGTTGGGTTCGGCGTTGATCGCGATGACGCGCGCGCCGGCGGCGCGGTAGGCACGGGGTGCGGCGGCCGAGGCGGCACCGTGTGCGCAGTCGACGACGACGGTCAGCCCGTTGAGTTGGACGGTGCCGGCCTTGCCGACCTGTCGGAGGTAGCGGTCCAGCGCGTCCTCGGCGTCGATCACCCGGCCGATTTCTGCGCCGACGGGACGCAGCCCCGGACCGGTCGCGACCAGGTCCTCGATCTGGTCTTCGGTCGCGTCGTCGAGCTTGTGCCCGCCGGGGCCGAAGATCTTGATGCCGTTGTCGGGCATCGGGTTGTGCGACGCGGAGATCATCACGCCGAAGTCGGCGTCGTAGGCGTGGGTCAGGTAGGCCACCGCCGGGGTCGGCAGCACACCGGCCCGCAGCGTGTCGACGCCCTCACTGGTCAGGCCCGCGATCACCGCGGCTTCCAGCATCTCGCTGCTGGCGCGGGGGTCGCGACCGATCACCGCGACGCGCCGCCGTCCGCTGTTCGACCTGGTCAGCCGCCGTGCGGCTGCGGCGCCGAGGGCCAACGCGAGCTCGGCGGTGAGCTCGCGATTGGCGACCCCGCGGACGCCATCAGTGCCGAATAGTCGACCCATACGGTCAAACCTCTCACAGTTGGTGACCGCGCACACACACGACATGAGGATTTGCCGGAGTGCCATCCAACCGGTACGCGGCCGTGATCGCCGCCTGGATCAGCGCTTGCTGTACTGCGGCGCCTTACGGGCCTTCTTCAGGCCGTACTTCTTGCGCTCGGTGGCACGCGGGTCACGAGTCAGGAAGCCGGCCTTCTTCAGCGCGGGCCGGTCCTCGGGCTGGACCAGGATCAATGCCCGCGAGATCGCCAGGCGCAGCGCGCCGGCCTGGCCGGAGGGGCCGCCACCGTCCAGGTGGGCGAAGATGTCGAAGGCCTCGGCCCGATCGACGGTGACCAGCGGCGCCTTGATCAGCTGCTGGTGCACCTTGTTCGGGAAGTAGGCCTCCAGGGTGCGGCCGTCGAGGTCGAACTTGCCGGTGCCGGGTACCAGACGGACCCGCACCACGGCTTCCTTGCGGCGGCCGACGGTCTGGATCGGGCGCTCAATGACGATGTCCTCGCGCGGGGCCGGCGCTTCGGCCGCGACGGGCTCGGCGGCCTCGACGGTTTCTTCGACCACGACCTCGGTCTCGGTTCCTGCGGTCTCTGTCATTGGGCCACCTGCTTGATCTCGTACGGAGTCGGCTGCTGAGCAGCGTGCGGATGCTGCGGACCGGCGTAGACGTGCAGCTTGCGCTTGATCTGCCGGCCGAGCTTGTTCTTGGGGATCATCCCGACGATCGCCTTCTCGACGACCCGATCGGGGTGCTTGTCCAGCAGCTCGCCGATCGTGCGGCTCCTCAGCCCGCCGGGGTAACCCGAGTGGCGGTAAGCCAGCTTCTTGTGTTGCTTGTCGCCGCTGAGGGCAACCTTTTCGGCGTTGATGATGATGACGAAGTCACCGCCGTCGGTGTTCGGCGTGAATGTCGGCTTGTGCTTACCGCGCAACAGATTTGCTGCCGCGACGGCAAGGCGACCGAGCACCACGTCCTGGGCGTCGATGACGTACCACGTCCGCGTGGTGTCACCCGCCTTAGGCGCGTAGGTGGACACAGCGCTTACCTATCCTTCTCTCGGGTGGATCCCGGTGACCCGGGTGCCGGTCAGGCGTGTGCGGAAGGGATTTCTCGGCGACCGACGTTGACCCGAGTCCCGGCGTACCGCACGCCAACGGAGCAGCTTACCGGGGGTTATCCGCGCAGGTCAAAACGCATCATTCGGGGGCAGAGCTGTCGAACTCGCCAAGGGTAGCCACGTAGCGGGCGAAGTCCTCGATCAGACGGTTCGCCGCAGCGGTTCGGGCGACCTCTGGCCGAATAAGTCGCATGATCGCCTCGCGCGCCACGGTCGATATCGGCAAACCACGCTTCGTAGCGACGCGTGCAAGCTCGGCTAGCTCATCGGGATTAAGTCGCACCTGCAAAACCTTGCTGCGGCCGTTACCCCGCGAAATCCGAGCCGAATCAGCAATTGCGGCATTGCCGTCAGCTTCGATCGCCGCGACCTCTTTTTCGATGAGGGCCGCGATGTCGCCGTTCGCTTCTTGTTTCGTCATGTCCGCTCTGTTCCCCTATAAAGACGAAGCTCGTGCCTATTCGCCCTCCACGTGGTAGCGCCGTACACACGACCGTCGCGGATGACGACGACGACTGTTAACACCTGCTGGGCCGTGTGCAAGTAGCCAATGATTCGCAGGCTGTCGCCGGTAACGCTTCTTGGATCAGGATCGATAACCAGCCTCTCGGGGTCCTCCAAGGCCTCGTCCGCTTGCTCGACGGTGAGGCCCTTCTCAGCGACATGTTCGCGTCGGTACGACCAATCAGCCTTGCGATACAACACTCACTTGCGTAGTACAAAGTAATACAACCGCTACTCCTTGGCAATGCCATGCGCCAGCGCTCAAAAGCTTCTAAGAGGGCGCTACGCAAACCGACAGTTCGACGCCACCGGAAGCCTCGAGAAACGTGCGGGATGACCGCATTCCGCTCTCGGATATGACTGCGCGGTCCCGCCGGTCTCTCCTTACCAACGGGACCGCGCAGAGTCTTCGGGTGATTACCGCCCCTGCTGGGCCCACACGCCGGCAGCTCGGTGATCAGCGGCCGCGACATCATCGGCGCCCTCGCGCACTGCGTTGCCCAGGTCGACCAGGATCTCGTTGAGAGCGGTGGCCGCTTGATGCCACTTCAACTGCTCGACCCCATAGGCGGTGGCAGCTTCCCGAGTCCATAGCTCCTGCAGAGGCGCAACGCTCGCCCTCAGCTCTTGCAACGCAGCGTTGAACCGCGCAGAAGCCGTGTGGATTTCCTGCCGGACGGAGGATTCGATCTCGTCGAAGTTGTATGACAGCCGCGAGTCCATGGACGGTGGCCTCACAGGTTGCCGGCGGCAGCGCCGATGTGAAGCGCATGATTCTCGGCCGCGTCGCGCAGCGCGACTTCGTTATGGCGAATCGTTTCCGCGATGCTCTGCAGCGCGTGGTGCAGTTTCATCGACTCCGCGTTCCACCGGTGCACCACATCCTTGAAACGCGATGCCGCCATCCCGCCCCATACCGATGGCGGTACGCCACTCATGCGACCGATGAATGACTGCAGCGTCGCCCGAATCTCCTCATTACGGGCATCGATGGAGGCAGCGACCGAGCGCATGAGGTCGAAGTCAGTGCCTAGCGCGTTGCCACCTGTCGGAGTGCTCACATGATCCCCTCTTGCCAACAGCCGCGGACCTAGCCGCGCTAACAACAGATGAGACGCCCGCTGATCCGATCTGGTTCCCGCCAAATTCATTCCAACGCCCGAGCCGACCGGACCGCGACCTCGCATTCCTGGTTCACCGCCTCGTCGTGGCCCTGACGACTTTGACATCCGATGCTGATCCGAACAGCTTTGTCGACCCACACCGTCCAGCGGATGTCATGACCAGACCGGATCTCTCGGTAGGTCACTGCAGGACGATCTGCACTGTGGCCGGTCGGGTTGAAGTCGACGAATACTCCAGCAGGTTCAGCGTCGATCGCGCTTTTGAGAAACTCGGCGGTCGCTTCCAAAGATGGCAAGGCAACCCGCGACTGCGTCACGTGCAACGCGACTTCCGGATCCGACGGTGAGGTGATCTGCACCCTCGCCGAACCGGGTCCCGTCACGACGCGTCGTATTGGCCATTGAGCCGGAACCTTGAGTGCAACATGGCCTTCAACGACATACGTTGTCGGAATGTTGTCGTCACGACCGCGCGGTGGTGCGTGACGGATCGCCGTGCCCACGCCAACCACGACACTGATCATCGCCAGAACCAGTCCGAACCTACAGACACCGCGTCGCACATCCCCCGAAACGGCCGTCCGGCTCGCGGCGCCGGCGCGGCTTTCAAGCGGAACAATTTCTCCGGCAAGCTTTCTCAAGCCGATGTCATCGACCTCCAGCGCGACTACCCTGCCAACAGAATTACGAAGTTTTCGCGTGATCAAAGCGGACAAGGTGCGGGCGCCGGGCACCGTTCTCGGAGCATCGATGACCACCAGATCCATGGTGTCCGACATCATCGCGAGGATGGAATGCGCGACCGCGTCAACTACGGCGTGCTGGTCCCGGTGGCGAGTCTGGGCCGCCACAGCGGCGCCGGTCACAACCACGAGATCATCAGCGATTTCGACAACCAACGTCGCAAGCTCAGACTTGGCTCGAGATGCGTGCGTCAACAACCACGACCGCGATCGCAGCACAACAGGGCCAACAAGAACGTGCGCAGCCGCGCCAACCACATCGATACGATCCGGCCCCCACCACGACGGGTGAACGACGATCACCTCTTCGGACGTACCGCAGTCGGCTGCCGCCAACACCGAACGCCACAGCGACTCGACGCTGACCGGACGAAGGTCGATCAGGGTTACCGGGTCGTCGATATGCTCGAAAGCAGTCTTTTCCGCCTCGCTGTCAGCGACAGTGGCTCCCCCACAACATAATCGGCGGACCGCGCTCGGGCCGACCTCAAGTATGTGCGCCCTCACGGTGGCGGACTCCAGCCGACTTGGATCAGCTGCGGGCTACCCCGCCTCGTAATCAGGGTGCCGCGGCCAGGCGGCATGGACGATGCGCGTACCGACCCGATCATCAACCCCTCGTCCGGGTTTCCACTCATCAGCAGCGTCATGGCACCGGCATCGCGCAGCCCGCCGAGTAGTGGCTCGAACATAGCCCGGGCTGCACCGCTGCTACGGCGTGCCACCAACAGGTGCAATCCCAAGTCTCTGGACTGCGGCAACACCTCCGCCAGCAAATCCAGCGGATTGCCGCCGCCACTGCCCACTAGGTCGTAATCGTCGATGACGACATATATCTCTGGACCCGACCACCACGACCTCTGACGCAATTGCACCGGCGTGGCATTTCGAGGGGGCATTCTTCGACGTAACTGCTCGATGATGCGCGGCACCGCCTCGCGGACTGCATCGGTGGAAGCAAGGTATCCGCCAAAGTGTCCGGATTCGGGCTGCACGACGCCAAGTAACGACCGTCGCACATCGACGACGAACAATTGGCATTGCGCACCGGTAGTAGTCCGCACCAGCTCACGGCAGATGGTGCGCAGCGTGGCTGTTTTTCCGGACTCGTTGTCACCGAGGATCAGCAGATGTAAATGCTGCGCGATATCGATTACGACCGGCCATAATTCGCTCTCCTCCAGGCCGATCAGAGGTCGGAGTTCAGCCGCGCCTGCGCGCTCAATCACCTCGCAATGGTCGACCCGCGTGGGCAAGAGCGGGATCGGCGGCGCAATCCAGCCGTCGCGACGCCAACACGAGCCGGCGTTCGAATCCTCGCTATCAAGCTTCGGTAGCGCGATGACCATGTGCAGTCCATCGTGGGAAAGTCCCCGGCCGGCCTTGCCCTCGGGAACTTCTCGAGCCCGCCGTCGATCCAGTTCGGAATCCGCGGGATCACCGAGTCGCAACTCGATTCGCGTACCGATCTGATCTCGTAGCGCCGGCCTTATCTCAGCCCAACGCGATGCTGACAAAACGACGTGCACACCATACGAGAGACCCTCAACTGCAAGTGCTGCGACCGATGTTTCGACGGTCTCGAGCTCCCGGATCAGGCTCGGCCAACCGTCCACGACCAGAAAGACGTCGCCGAAGCGATCGCACCGTGGATCCCGGTTTTCCTTGAGCCGCCGATAGTGTGCCATCGATTCGATCTCGTGGTCACGGAAGAGCATTTCGCGGGACCGAATGAGTGCGCTCAGCCAATCAATCGTCCGCCGAGTCAATTGGGGATCGACACGTCCGGCGACCGACCCTACGCTGGGCCACTGTCGCAGAGATGCCAACGTCCCACCCCCGAAGTCGAGACAGTAGAACTGGGCTGCGCTCGGATCGTGCGTGACTGCCAGCGCGGTGATAAGCGTGCGCAAAGCTGTCGACTTACCCGATTGGGGCGCACCGACAATAGCGACGTTGCCTGCGGCTCCGGACAAGTCGACGACCAGAGGCGTCCGGCACTGTTCGAACGGGCGGTCAACGATCCCGATCGGAACTGTCAACGGGGACGTCGGTTCACCGTCGATCAGCAGGGCGCTCAAGACCGGTGCCGCTCCGAGCGGTGGCAGCCACACTTCGTGCGCCCGGGGCCGGTGCCCCGACAGCCGCTGGACGACGGTCTGGAGGACGGTGCGACGCTCGACTGCATCCATCTCCGCGTGGCCGGCGACGGTGACCTGCCCGATCGGCTCGGTGGCGAATAGTCGGACCGGCGCTGACTTGTCTTCTGGCTCAGCTGAGATGGTCTTGCCCGCCGCAAGCTGTGCGTCGACCCGGCGCGGCCCGGACACGTACGCAGTCTGGAAGCGGATCAATCCATCGGTGCCGACACGCAGATAGGCAGCGCCCGGCGCGCTGGGCAACTCGTATGCATCAGACGTGCCCAGCACCATCCGCGATTCGTTGATCGACAACGTTTTTAGACATATCCGGTAGGACAGATGCGATTCCAGGCCGCGCAGTCGGCCTTCCTCAAGCCGTTGACTTGCCAACAATAAATGCATGCCCAACGACCGGCCGAGTCGACCGATGGCCACAAAGACGTCGGCGAAATCTGGATGTTGACTCAGCAATTCGGAGAACTCATCAACGATGATGAACAATGTCGGCAGAGGTGACAGTTGAGCTCCGCTACGCCGCGCTCTCGTATAGGCAGCGATCCCGTCGACGTTGCCCGCCTCGCGAAGCAGCTCTTGGCGGCGATTCATCTCGCCGGTCAGAGCATCACGCATTCGCCTGACCAAAGCCGACTTGTCGGACAGGTTCGTGATGACGGCGGCGACATGCGGCGCCGGCTCTAGCCCTGCGAATGTTGCGCCGCCTTTGAAATCGATGAGGACCAGGTTGAGATCCTCTGGTGAATGGCGGGCCATCATGCCCAACGCGACCGTCCGCAAGAACTCCGACTTGCCGGAACCCGTTGCCCCGATGCAGAGCCCGTGCGGTCCCATTCCGTTCTGGGCGGCCTCCTTTATGTCCAACTCCACCGGTGCACCCGCAACCGTGATGCCGATCGGAACACGCAGCCGATCGCGAGGCCTTCTACCGGCCCACAATTGTTCCGGCGCAAAGAAAGCGACATCGCCTATTCCGATCAGATCCGACCAATCCGTCAGCTCGGACGTATCCACGCCGCTTGCCCGGTAGCCGGCCAGCCTTTGCGCGCACACCAGCGCAGCGGTGTAACTCATGGCATCCGGTCGTGCCGTTACTTCCTGGTCGATCGATGTCCGAACGGCCATTTCGCGGTCACTCACTCGCAATCGCAGTGTCCCAACAGATGCGGTGTCCTCGATAGTCAGCGTCGTAACAGCCTTGGCGGCAGCGCCGTTCACTCGTTCGGCGTCGTCAACGTCACCGTCGACGACGACCACCACGTGCGGCAACACCGGATCGGCGGCCAGTCGGTCCGTTGTCACGCCGGCGAGTGCTTCGATCGCCGCCGCCAACGACGGATACACCAGCCGCACGGGCCCGACGTCGTCATTGATGTGGGGATGTCGACTGTGCGGCAACCATTTCAACCAATCCCAGTATCGTCTGTTGTCGTCACTGACAGCGGCGGCGATCAATACCAGCCGCGGGCTGTGCATAACTGCCAGTTGACAGATTGCCGCGCGCAACAATGCACGCACGTGGGTCGTGTCGCCGCCGACGCTCACGGCTGCGGCTTCGCGCAACGCGAGAGTGATGGGGACGTTCGGGACTGTCGAATGGGTGCGAAGAAATCGGCGTAGCGCGGTCACGGCGACCGGATCCAGCCGGGTAATAGCCTCCACGGTCGGCGGGACTAACCGGGTGGCAAGCGGCAGAGTTCCAAGACCGATTCGCACCTCGCAAAAATCTGAGTCCGAAGCTCGCCGCTCCCACATCCGGCAACCACCCGCCAGGGTCC